>JANPBI010000380.1:0-2279 GCA_031430315.1 Rhodobacterales bacterium
TTTCACCGCGCATCGGGCGCGCCCTGTCGGCCCCGACGCGGCTTGCTCGCGCGCACCACCTCCACAATCCGCGCCACCTCGGCATTGACCTCTTCGATGCTCGGCAGCGCAGGCATCTGGTGGCGTTTCCAGCGCGCGCGCCGCTCGGGCAGGTGCAGGCGCAGCGTCTGGAAAGCCACCGACCAGTCCATTCCCGCGACGTCGCCGGTGGCGAATTCAGAGCCCATGTCGTCCGGGTCGGGGTCGTATTTCTGCAGACAGGCATAGATCAGTTCGCCCTCGAGCATCAGTCGCCCCTGCACGATCGCGTCGTCCCACGCGGTGGCAAAGGGGCCACCCATCGCCCGGTGCCGACGGGCCGTCGCGGGCTGCACCCCCGCCGCGCGCGCTGCCGCCGCAATGTTGCAGGTGGCGCGCAAAGTCTGGAGGAACAGCCGCTTTCGCTGATCGGTAAAGTCGGTCGGCATCGCGCGCCGCAACCGCCGGTGGCGCGACGTGAACCGCCCGGTAAGCACCAGCGGCACCCCGTCCCATGTCGGTTTCACTGGCGGCCTGATCCCCAGCCGTTCGCGCCCCGCCGCCAGCGCCCCCGCCCAGTCGCGCGCAAAATCCGCATCGCGCTTGCGCCGCCAATAGGCCCAGGACCGGTTCACGCCCGATTGCCGGAACGCCAGCTCGGCATTCGCCGTCCGCCGCAGCGCGGACAGGAAAGCGCGATAGCGGGCAGGGGCATCGGGCACGGGTCTCGGCATATTCGTTCTTTATATGTTCCAATTGAGAATTGCAACGTGAAGTGATCCCGCCCTGCACACAGTCGGCCTCCACCTCGCGATGCACAAGGCAGCTATCGGGGCGCTTCCCGATCTGAGACAAATGCCCGTCCCCGGACACCCAGGATGAAGGGCTGGAACCAATGACCGATTCGCCACAGGGCCGACCGATCCTTGACATTATTCGCGAGATTGTCGGCGATCTGACCCGCATCGATACCGCGCGTGTGGTGCCCGAGGCGCGCTGGGAGGATGTCCTGCCCGACCGGTTCGACTTCTACGGGCTTTTGTCGGACACACAGAAACGGTTCGGCATCGAAATCCCCGACGACGACGCATTCGCTATGGAGACGTTCGGCGATCTGATCGCATTTGTCCGGGCACGCGGGATTCCGGAATAGCTGGTTGTTGGTCGGCACCAAACGAAGTCCACGATTCACAACCGTCTCAAAACAGCGTCACCCCGTGCCTGACACGGGGCTTGGCTTTTCTTTGGCACTGCGTCGGTCCATGTGGAGCGGGTGGCGACAGGCGGCTGGGCCTGTATCATGGCAAACCGTTATCGCGGTGGCATGTATGTTGGCGTGACGAGCGATCCGATCCGCCGCGTCTTCCAGCACCGCGAAGGATCAGGCTCGAAGCACGTCGCCGACTTCGCCAAGACCCGCCTCGTCTACGTCGAGCATCATTCAGAGATCGGTACGGCAATAACGCGCGAAAAGCTGGTCAAGAAATGGCGGCGCGAATGGAAGTTTGCGCTGATCGAAGCCGACAATCCTGACTGGCGCGACCTGTGGTCGCAGTGGTTCGACTCCGCAGCAGAGCAAGATTAGTCAAGCCCCGTGTCAAGCACGGGGCGACGACCAAGGGAAGGGCATAAGATAGGTGAGACAGACGCAAGAGTTGGCCGACCGCCGGCGACCATTTTTCGATCGTTTGGGCAGGTAATCTGTTGGCTGGAAAGCTGATACGTCCCGCCGCGTCACCCCGTGCTTGACACGGGGCTTGGCTTTTCTTCGATGCCGACCCGTGGAAACAGTTGGCGGTGGCATTCAATCCGACTCAACCTCGGACACCAACGGCAGGTCTGTCGGGGGGAGCCGGCTGTCCGGTTTTAATCAAATGGATTCAGAAACTGACATTGCATGATACTTGTCACCATCAAGCATCCGTATTGTGAACCCTCCATCGTTCACACTTTCGCTCTCATCCAATAGTTGCATCGCGATTTCGTCGAATATTGCTAGGCGATCAGTTTCCATACCATTTGCCGCGATATTAGAACGAAACCTATCGTAAGCGTCGGCGCCCATATGGTGGATTGCTGCACTCAAGACTCCAAGAAGTAGCACTTCATCCCTCAAATTGAGCACGCAAATAGCCGCATTGGTCCAAGCGTCGATGTCTTGCGGTTGGATGAAGGCGCAAGCTAGGAAATGATGAAGAGCTGATTCGTGTTCGCCAGCACGTGCCTGCGTAATCCCTAGGTTGTAATGAGCGAGCGGGTGA
>JANPBI010000381.1:0-1551 GCA_031430315.1 Rhodobacterales bacterium
AGACCGGTGAAAATCAGCCCGTCAAGGAAGGCCCGCCGCTCACCCGGGCTGGCAACCGGGTCAACTTCGGGCGCGGCGTGGGCCTCGGTCCGTGGCCCTCGCATCGGCGGGACGGCGGGCGAGCGGATCGCGGCAAGCGCCAGCCAGATCGCGGCCAGTCCAAAGGCCACCCCGCCCAGTGCCTGCCCCACCAGAACGCCCTGCGCGCCCCAGATGCCGCCGAGCCAAAGCACCAGCGGGATCGTCCCCACCGTATGGCGCCCCCAGTTCACCAGCGTCGACCAGAACGGCCGGCCAAGGTTGTTGCACACCGCGTTGCCGACAAAGATCACCCCGTTGAAGAACCACAGCAGCGCCAGCGGACCGCAGAACAGGAACACCAGATCGCGCGTCAGCCCCACGGCGTTGAACAGGTCCGCAAACGGCCCGCGCAACACAAACAGCGCCACCGAGACGAACAGGATTACCAGCGCGGTAAAGATCAGCCCCTCGCGGAACGCCCCCCGCACCCTGTCCATCCGCCCTGCGCCAAAGTTCTGGCCGATGATCGGCCCCATGGCCCCCGACAAGGCAAAGATGACCCCGAAGGCCACCGGCGTCAGCCGCCCCGCAATCGCCATTCCTGCCACCGCCGCCTCGCCATAGGCTGAGGTGGCACGAGTCACAAAGGCCTGCCCTACCGGCGTCGCCACCTGCGTCAGGATCGCCGGCACCGCGATCGCCCAGACCGGCCCCATATCGGCCAACACCTGGGCCGGCGAAGGCCGGTCAAACCCGCCATACCGCTTGATGATCGGGCGCAGCGACATAACTGCAATCACCACCCGCGCCGCAACCGATGCAATCGCCGCTCCGGTCAGGTCCCATCCGAACCCAAAGATCAGGATCGGGTCCAGCACGGCCGTCGCCAGCGCACCCCAAACGGTCGCCATCATTGCCGCCCGCGCATCACCATGGCTGCGCAGGATCGCCCCCCCGATCATCCCCACCATCAGCAGCGGCTGCGAAGGTGTTACGATCTGCAAAAACCACACCGCCAGATCATGCGTCTGGCCCGTCGCTCCCAGCAAACTGACCAGCGGCGACAGGAACACCCAGACCACAGCCGCAAACAGCGCCCCGAACAGCAGCCCAAGGATCAGCCCCGTCGTCGCCTTTTCCTTTGCCTGCGCCGCATCCCGCGCGCCCAGTGCCCGCGACACCAGCGCACTGACGGCAATCGACATGCCGATGCCGAAGCTGGTGGTAAAGAACAGGATGGCACCCGCATATCCAATGGCCGCCGCCAGTTCTTCACGCCCAAGCATGGCGATGTAGACCATGTTGATGAGGTCAACGACAAATACCGCCATCAACCCGACCGAGGATGTCAAAGCCATGACCGAGACATGCCGAAAAAGGCTGCCTTCCACGAACTTTGCCTGCTCCCCCGGTCCCGCCACGTTCAGCCCTTTCATCTTGGCTCAAATGTCCCGCGCGGGGTGCCGGGGGGGGGAAAACCACCCGCCCACGCCCCAGGCACAGAACCGTGGGAGCGTTCGCAACACCCGC
>JANPBI010000382.1:0-4891 GCA_031430315.1 Rhodobacterales bacterium
CGCGCAAGCGCGAGGTCTCGGCCTGGATTCTGTGGGCACAGGATCTGGCGCGGCGCATGGCCGAACCCGTCCGTCCCGGCCGTGGTTGACGGCCAGATTGCCCGCAAACTTTCCTGCTTGCCCCGGCCCTGAAAACCGGTATGAACGCAGTCGTTCGGGCCGTAGCGCAGCCTGGTTAGCGCGTCCGTCGGGGGGGCGGGTGGTCGAGAGTTCGAATCTCACCGGCCCGACCATACCGAGAAACCGCCCGCCTGCCCCCGTGCAGCGCGGGCGGTTCCGTATCCGGCCGCCGTCCGGGTGCGCCACCAAGGGGGGCACGGCATGACGACTCAAGGCGTCCTTTCCGCAGAGGCGATCGGCGCGATGATCGCCGCAGGCCAGATCCGGGCCGAACCGGACATAGCCGAGGCCCAGGTGCAACCGGCCAGCCTTGATTTGCGGTTGGGGCAGATCGCCTACCGGGTCCGCGCATCATTCCTCGCGGGGGCTGGCCGGACGGTAGGGGAACGCCTCAAGACCTTTGAGATGCACAGGATGGACCTGACCGGTGGGGCGGTGTTGGAAAAGGGTTGCGTCTATGTGATCCCCCTTGCTGAAGGGCTAGCCCTGCCCCCAGGTCTGTCCGCCGTTGCAAACGCCAAAAGTTCAACTGGCCGACTGGACCTTTTGACCCGTACCATCACCGATGGCGGCGTCGAGTTTGACCGTGTTCCCGACGGATACCACGGCCCGCTTTATGCCGAGGTCTGCCCGCGCAGCTTTTCGGTATTGGTGCGTCCCGGGATGCGGCTGAACCAGATCCGGTTCCGTGCTGGTCAGGCCACCCTGTCGGATGCGCAACTTATGGCACTGCACAAGGCAGAACCTCTGGTGTCGGGCACGGCCGTCATCTCCGAGGGCTTGGGCTTTTCGGTTGACCTTATGGTCGCCAATGATGGGGTGGTTGGTTATCGGGCCAAGCCCCATGCCGGCGTGATCGATCTGGACCGCATCGGGCACTACCCCACGCGCGAATTCTGGGAACCTCTGCACAGTCCTGAAGGTCAGCTGATCCTTGATCCGGGTGCCTTTTACATCCTTGTCAGCCGGGAGGCCGTGACGATTCCTCCCGACTATGCTGCCGAAATGGCGCCCTATCTGGCGATGGTAGGCGAATTCCGGGTCCATTATGCCGGGTTCTTTGATCCCGGATTCGGTTATGGGCCCGCGGGGGGGACGGGCAGCCGCGGCGTGCTTGAAGTGCGCTGCCACGAGGCCCCCTTTGCGCTGGAACATGGTCAGATCGTGGGACGGCTGGTTTACGAACGCATGCAGACGCGCCCCGCCAGGCTATACGGCTCGGGAATAGCTTCGAACTATCAGGGACAGGGCCTGAAACTGGCCAAGCAGTTTCGTTAACGCCGTGCCAGTCCAACGCTGGTCCCGAAAATCCGTCCCATGTGTTCGGTCAAGTAGATCCGCAACCAGGGGGTGAATTTGTCCGGCGCCCGCAGCACTTCGGCGGCCAGATCGTACAAATCGACCCAACGGGTGGCCATGACTTCGTCAGGGTTTGGGCGCAACGCCAGGCCGGACGCGGCATCTGCCACGAAGATGTCGACTAGCTCATGCTCGGTCAGCCCGTCCCCCACATCGGCACGATATTCCACCTGATCGGCAAAGGCGGGATAGAGGCCAGTGATCCCCAGTTCCTCGCGCAAGCGCCGCAAGGCGCAGGCGGCCGGATCCTCGTCCCAGCGAGGATGGGTGCAGCAGGTGTTGGCCCATAGACCCGGTGTGTGGTATTTGCCCAACGCGCGCTGCTGGATCAGGACCCGCGTGCCATCCATCACAAAGACCGACACCGCCTTGTGGCGCAAGCCGCGCTCATGCACCGACAGCTTGCCCACTGGCGTCAAGACACCGTCGACCCAGGCGGGAATCGTTTCCTCCAGTGCTGTGTCCAAGGCACCGTCCACCATTGTCATGTCCAGCTTGGTTTCACGAGCCGCAACAGATGCGCCATGTTCATGATCCCGATCTTGAGATGCGCCAGGGGACGCGCGGCCACGAGCTTCTTGTTCATATAAGCTTCGAACGTCAACTTTTGCACGTCGACATCATGACACAGGCTGACAAAGCGTTCGCGGCGTTCGTCGGACTTGTAGTAGGCATCCTGCATGGATCGCAGGACCTTGAAGACCATCTTGTTGTCTTTCATGAACAATTTTCTTGCTAGCCGCAGATCGCGCGCCCGTCCTGATGTCAGGGCTGCCTGCGCCGCCGTCGCGGCAACCCGCCCACCGAGCATGGCATAATAGATGCCCTCGCCAGAACTTGGGGCGACGACACCTGCAGCATCGCCAGCCAGTACGACATCCCGGCCATTGTCCCAGCGGTCGAGCGGGCGCAGCGGGATCGGCGCACCTTCCTTGCGGAGTGTCTCGCAGCCGGACAGCCCGGACGAGGCGCGCAGGTCGGCGGTGGCCTTTTTCAGGTCCACGCCGTCGATGCCGGTGCCCATCCCGATGGACGCGGTATCGCCATGCGGGAACACCCAGCCGTAGAAATCGGGGGAGATGCGTCCGTCATAGATCACGTCACAGCGCAACGGATCGTAGTTGGCATTGGCCGCAGGGGCCCGGACAATTTCGTGATAGGCGATCACATAGGGGATCGTATCGCCGCCTGGCACCTCGTCCCGCCCGACATTGGAGCGCGCGCCATCTGCCCCGATGATCAGTTTTGTCTGGCTGCGACGTTCCTCGCCCGAGGCTTTGTCGCGCCAGACGACATGGGTGCCCATCGCATCGCGCTCGATCCGCAGATAGGTGCCGGTCAGGCGATCCGCCCCGGCGGTCGTCGCTCGAACGCGCAGAAATTCGTCAAAATCCTCACGATCGACCATGCCGACATAGCCGTTCTCGATATGGATATCGACGGACCGCCCGGTGGGAGAGATCATGCGTGCAGTGCCGATGCGCGCAACGATCAGGTTATCGGGAATGGCAAAGTCCTTGATCGCGCGCGGCGGAATTGCGCCACCGCACGGCTTGATCCGCCCGGCCCGGTCCAGCATGGCCACTCGCTTTCCTGCGCGGGCGAGATCTTCGGCTGCAGTCGCCCCCGAAGGCCCGCCGCCTACAACGAATACATCATAGGTCATGTCATTCCCCCGGAACCAGTTGCGTTGAGACGCGGCGCAAGGTGCCGCCGTCGATGATCCGCCAAGCCATCAGGGCAGCACATACAAACAGTGCGGCCTCGATCATGAACACAAGTCCGAAGGCCATTGGCGCATCGGCACGTAGCCGCAGCACATCGACAAAGGCAGCACCGGCGAACCCGCCAAGGCCCTGTGCGATGGCCTGGCTTGCCCCCCACACACCCATCCGTGTGCCTTCGCGTCCCGCCCTGCCTTCGCCCGCCAGCTGCATCATGGCCCCGATCGAGGCGATGGCGAACATGCCGTTGAAGACACCAAGGATCGTCACCGCCGGTACAAGCATCCCCAGGCCCAACTGGCCCAATGCCGCAATCGCGGCCAGGCAGACAGCAGACCCCAGACACCCTGCCGTGACCCAAAGCTTCAGCGTTCCAAGGCGCAAACCCGACACGGCGATACCGACGGCCAGCATGCCAACAAACATGCCGCCGTGCTGTGCCCCCGACAGGCTGGTGGATTGACCAGGAGTGAATCCGAAGACCAGGCCCGCATAGGGTTCAAGGATCAGTTCCTGCAAAAAGAACGCTGACATCGACAGAAAGATAAAGATGGTGAAGACGCGCGACTTCCGTTCGGCCCAAACCTCGGCCAGGCCTTGCATCAGCGGCGTGGGGTCAGGCTCTCGTTCTGCGATGACACGCGCTTCGACCCCCCAGATCGCCAGGGCGGTCAACACGACGGCACCGACGGTCACAACCGACACGATCACTAGAAGTCGCGCCGGGCTATAGGGATCTAGCAGCGCCCCGATGACACCAGATGTCACGGCAATCCCGCAGATCATCATCAGCCAGGTGATGGTCGCCGCCGCCGCGCGCCGGCGTGGTTCAGTCGCGGTGGCCAAAAGCGCCAGCAGGGCCGTTCCACAGGCCCCGGCTCCAAGGCCGATCAGGATATAGGCGGCGATCGACAGGGCCAGCCCTGCGCCCTGCCCGGCGATCCCCATGGCAACAGCGACAGATGCAAGAAACGCCCCCAGCGACAGCACTGCCATGCCGCCAATGATGAACCGGGTCCGGTTGCCCTTGGCATCCGACCAGAACCCCCAACTCGGCCGGGTGATCTGCACAAAGGAATGCAGCGCCACCAACGCACCAGACAGCATGGCGGGCAAGGCCAGTTCCACCACCATCAGGCGGTTCAGGGTCGAGGTCGTCAGCACCACCACCGCCCCGATGCAAAGCTGCACCAGCCCTAGACGGACGATCTGCAGCCAGCTGAGTGTCATGCCATCCCCCGGAGTGCAAAGGCGGAAATCATCATGCCGGTGACATACAGGACGACGCCGGTGCCGTTATACCAGGGGGCCTTGCCCTTAGGGTCACGGAACAGAACGCGCATTGCGGCAAACTGGCCCAACAAGACCGCCAGCACCCCCAGGGCATGCCAGGGCCGGTCCCAGACCAAAAGCATGGCGATGACCAAAGCCTGCGCCATGCCCATCACCGTGCAGGCAATCTTTGCCGCCACTTCGGGGCCTAGAACGACCGGCAGGGACCGTACGCCATGCTGGCGATCCCCTTCCAACGCCTTGAAATCATTCAGCGTCATAATTCCATGCGCGCCAAAGGCATAAAGCAGCGCGATCACGACAATTTCGAACCGCGGGGCCCCGGCTAGCAAGACCGCTGCCCCGGTAAACCATGGCAAGCCTTCATAGGACAGGCCAACCAGGCCTGGCCCCCA
>JANPBI010000383.1:0-2927 GCA_031430315.1 Rhodobacterales bacterium
CGCATAGTTCTGGAACACAAAGCCCACGCCGCGCCGACCCATCGGCACGCCCACCATGTCACGCTCGCCAAACAGGATGCGACCCTCGCTGGGTTCTTCCATCCCGGCGATCATGTTCATCGTGGTCGACTTGCCGCAGCCCGAAGGGCCTAGTAGCGCCATGAACTCGCCGTCGGCGATGGAAAGGTCCATCGTCTTGAGCGCGGTAAAGGCGCCGAACCGTTTGACCAGATGATCGAGGCGGATCGCACTCATCTTGTCATCCTCTTCATCGCCCAGACCGCGCCGATCGACAGCACGATCAGGATCGCCAGCGCGATGGCAGCAACATAGCCCCAGATCAGATCCTGCGTGGTGATATCATAGATATAGACCGACAGCGTCTGCGTCGCATCGCCGGGGCCACCGCCGGTCATGATGAACAGCGTGTCGAATATCTTGAGGCATTCGATCACCCGCAGCGCGATTGCGATGATCATGATCGTCTTCATGCGCGGGATCACGATGGAGAAGAACCGCTGCGCGGGGGATGCGCCCAGAAGTGCTGCCGCGCGCAACTGGTCCTGAGGGACGCCGACAAGGCCCGCCAGCAGGATGAGGAACATCAGCGGCGTCCATTGCCAGATATCGGCGATGATGACAGCGACAAGCGCAGTGGTCGGATTGGAGAGCCAAGCAATCGCCACAGGCTCGGGCGTGAAAAGCGACAAAAGGTCATTCAACGGACCGCCCGACTGAAACAGCATGAAAAACATGTAACCTGCGACGGCGGGCACGACCATCATTGGCGCAATCAGGATGGAATAAGCGACCCGCTTGCCGCGGAAATCATCGACAAACAGCAGCGCGAGGCCAAGACCCAGCAGAAACTGGATGGGCACTGCGATGGCGACGACCAGCAGGGTGCGCCAGATCGAACGCCACAGTTTCTCGTCCCCGAACAGGTCGAGATAATTGGCAAAGCTGTTCCAGAATTCCCACGCGCGCGGCCAGGCCGTGCCGGTCAGCGGCGACCAGTCGGTCAGGCTGATGTAAAGCTGCATCAGCAGCGGAAAGACCGAAATGAACAGGACCAGCACCTGCGCGGGCAGAGTCAGCTTGAAGCCGAGCCGTCCGCCGGCATTGGCGGCAGGATGTACAAGGGGGGCGGGGCGTGCGTCTGTCATCGTCATTGCTTGAGCGCCCCGAAGGTCAGCCCCCGGACCAGGTGTTTCTGGATGAGAATGCCAAGAACCACCGGCGGCACGGCGGCGATCAGGCCAAGTGCTGCCTTGGCACCATAAAGCTGCCCCGTCATCGAGGACGAGAGCGAGGCCATGTAAACCGGGATCGTCACCCATTCGCGCGAGGTCAGCAGCAGTGCTATCAGGTAATCCGACCAGTTCAGGATGAACACGAACAGCGATGCTGCGGCCAGCGGGGCAGCCATCATCGGCAGCGTCACCTTGGTGAAGACGCGCCAGCGCGAGCAGCCTTCGACAAGGGCGGCTTCCTCGATCTCCTTCGGCATTTCGTCAAAAAAGGTTTTCATCAGCCAGAAGGCAAAGGGCAGCGTGACGATGCCGTAGATCAGTGCCAAGCCCCACCAAGTATCCATCAAGCCCAGAAAGGCCCACATCATCATGACGGGGATCATCACGGCCATCGGCGGGAAAAGCCGCAACTGGATCAGCGCCAGCGGCAGGTTCGCGCCTGCTCCATAGCGCGACAGGCCATAGGCTGCCGCCGTTCCGGCACTCATCGCAATGATCGTGCCGAATGTGGCGGACAGCAGCGATGCAAGGATCGGCTTGCCAACCGTCCGGTCGAGCGCGACGATGAGATCCGAGTCCGATTGGCCGAAGAGAAAACGGAAATTGTCAAGCGTCGGGTCTCGCGGAATCCAGGTCAGGGCCGCGCCGGTGGCCTGCCACTCGGACACAGGTTTAAACGCCATCGACACCATCCACAGGATCGGGACCAGCGTGATCACCAGCGCGACAAGGACCACGCCATAGCGGAAGATTTCGAAGGCGAGGCTGCGATTCATCGGATACCCGCAAGATTAAGGGAGGAGGGGCGCATGCGCCCCTCCCGTCGATCAGATCCGCAGGGAGGTCAGACCGGATCGACGATCGTGGGCCAGGCAGCATTGTTGGCCTGAACCGCCTCGATGATCTTGTCTTCGCCAGTGCGCTGCACGATGCGAGTCCATTCATCGGCCGTGTCTGCCATTGCTTGCGCGGCTGTTTTCGCCCCGGTCAGGGACGCCACCAGGTTTTCGTCCAGCGCGTTGTGGAACGCCGTGGCACCCGGATAGTTGATCGTCGGAACGGTCCGCGCGACTGTCTCGCGGACCACGTCAATGTGGTAGCCGTGGTAGGTTTCGCGCACCAGCGGGTCGCTGAAATCCGACAGACGGAACGGGTCCAGATAACCGCCCGGGTTGGCCGACATCCAGGCAAAGATCCGGGCCGAGCCCAGCCATTGCAGCAAGAGATAGGCGGCCTCCTGGTTCTTCGACTGACTCGACACCATGCCTGTCAGACCGAACCACAGGACCGACCGGCTGATCAGCCCGCCGTCCACCACGTTTCCGGGAGGCAGCATGGAGCCGATCTTGCCCGTGACCGTCGAACCGGTGTTGCCCGCATTGTCGAGGAACTTGGGCAGGTTCGAGAACGCACAGGTCATCGCCGCTCCGGCACTCCCGAAGTTGCCGTACTGTTCAGGCCAAGACCAGGAAATCGCGTCGGGCGAATGATGCGACAGGCTGTCGATGTAGGCCTGCGTCGCCGCCACACCAGCCTCCGAGTTGATGAGCGGCACGCCGTCGTTTCCGAACAGGAAGGCATTGGGATTGCCGGTGCTGACAAAGCGCTGGTACCAGTTGGTATAACCCCAGCCCTGGTTGCGCAGGTCGGTGGACCCGAACAGGCCCTGATCCG
>JANPBI010000384.1:0-3361 GCA_031430315.1 Rhodobacterales bacterium
AGCCGGTAGGCCATATTGCCGTGGCTGTCGACCGACACCCCCACAATCCGCCCCGGCATGGACCGTTTGTGTTCATCCTTGCAGGCAAAAAACGCGGCATGCGGCCCGCCATAGCCCATCGGCACGCCGAACCGCTGGCTCGACCCGACCGCGATATCCGCCCCCATCGCGCCCGGTTCCTTGAGCATGCACAGCGCCAGCAAATCCGTCGCAACCACCGCAACAGCCTTGGCGGCATGCAGAGCTGCAATATCCTCAGAGAAGTCGCGAACATGTCCATAGGTGCCGGGATACTGGAAGATCGCGCCGAAAACTGACGCCGGATCAAGGCTTTCCGGGGCGCCAACGACGATCTCTATGCCCAGCGGCTGCGCCCGCGTCTGGATCACACCGATGGTCTGCGGATGGCAGTTCTGGTCGACAAAGAACGCGCGCGCCTTGGACTTCGTCACCCGCTCAGCCATCGTCATCGCTTCGGCCGCCGCCGTCGCCTCATCTAGCAAACTCGCATTGGCCACCGGCAACCCCGTCAAATCGGCCACCATGGTCTGGAAATTCAGCAAAGCCTCCAGCCGCCCTTGCGCGATCTCGGGCTGATAGGGGGTGTAAGCCGTGTACCAGGCGGGGTTTTCCAGGATATTCCGCTGGATCGCAGGCGGAGTCACGGTACCGTAGTAGCCCTGCCCGATCAGGCTGGTCATCACACGGTTCTTGCCCGCCACATCCTTCATCCGCGCAAGCAATTCATGCTCGGCCAAGGGCGCCCAGATCAACGCCTTGGTCTGCCGGATGGATTTCGGCACAGTCTCGTCTATCAGCGCGTCAAGGCTGGCCACCCCTACCGCTGCCAGCATCTGCGCCATCTCGGCAGGTGACGGCCCGATATGGCGGCGATTGGCGAAGTCATAGGGATTGTAGGTCGTGGGGGTAAAAGTCATGTCTGCCTCTGAGATGGTGCATGAGGGGCGCGCGCCGCCCTCCAAATTCCTTCGACGGAATCTGCAGAATCTTCACTGATTTTGGACCCGCCTAGCTGATCAGTTCAGCATATTCATCTTCGTCCATGAACTCGTCCAGCACGTCCAGATCATCTACCTTGATCTTGAACATCCAGGCCGCACCGGTCGGATCGGCATTCACCAGCCCTGGATTGTCAGTCAGTTTGGCATTGACCTCGACGATCTCGCCGTCGACTGGGGCCAGAATATCCGATGCCGCCTTAACGCTTTCGATCACGACAACCTCGTCGCCCTCGGCCACCATCGTTTCGACCTCAGGCAGTTCAACAAAGACGACATCGCCCAGCTGGGTCGCTGCATGTTCGGTGATGCCGACGACGACAAGATCGCCCTCGATCCGCAGCCATTCGTGATCCTTGGTGTATTTCATCGTATCGCCTCAACGTTTGTAAGTGGTGGGGTGAAAGGGAAGATCGCTGACCGTGGCTGGCAGGTGCTTGCCGCGCACCGATCCTTCAAGTTGGGTGCCCGCGACCGAAAAGGCAGCTGCAACATAACCCATTGCGATTGGGGCCTGAACGGACGGGCCAAACCCACCCGAAGTGACCGCCCCAAGGGGCGTGTCATCGGGCGCGAACAACGCCGTCCCTTCGCGCATCGGCGCGCGGCCATCGGGGCGCAGACCCACGCGGCGGCGTTCCGGACCGACGGCAAGCTCCTCCAGAATCCGCACTTCACCGGGAAATCCCCCGGCGCGCGCGCCCCCGGTTCGACGGGTTTTCTGGATCGCCCATGTCAGGCCCGCTTCAACCGGGCTGGTCGTGGCGTCGATGTCATGGCCATAAAGGCAAAGACCCGCCTCCAGCCGCAAGCTGTCGCGCGCCCCCAGCCCGATCGGCATCACACCGGTCGCACCAAGCAATCTGCGCGCAAACTGCTCTGCCTGTGCCATCGGCAACGAAATCTCGAACCCATCTTCGCCGGTATAGCCCGACCGCGACACCCAGACGTCGTCAAAAACTACCGAGTCCATGAATCGCATTGCCGCAACACCCGGCAAGACGCCGTCCAGCGCCGCCTCGGCCCCCGGCCCTTGCAGGGCAAGCAGCGCGCGGTCCTCCATCACCTGGACCTCAGCCGCAGTCGACATATGCGCATGCAGATGGGCGATGTCCGCCACCTTGCAGGCGGCATTGACGACAACGAAAAGGTGGTCACCCCGATGGGCAAACATCAGATCGTCCAGAATCCCGCCGGTCTCGTTGGTCAGCAGGCCATAGCGCTGTCGCCCCGCCGCCAATCCCAGAACATCCACGGGCATCAGTGCCTCAAAGGCCAGGCAAAGGGCCTCCATCGAGGTCTTGGGCCGCAAGATCACCTGCCCCATATGACTGACATCGAACAGTCCGGCCGCCGCCCGGGTTTGCAAATGTTCGGCCATCACACCGGCGGGATACTGCACCGGCATCTCATAGCCCGCAAAGGGCACCATCTTGCCCCCAAGTTCGACATGCAGATCATGTAGCCCCAGCTGCAACAGGCCCGTCTTTTCAAGGTCCGTCAAACCGTCCCCCAAGTCTTGCCGGCACACATGCGCGGCATCGTGCGAACGGGCCAATCCCCGTCCCGCGATGCCCCCTCTGTCCGTGCGCCGGTTGGCGCGCCTGAGATCATTATCCCTTCGGCGTCCCGGACAATGCCCGAGCCCTCTCCAGAGTTCCGTCGTCAGAAAGGGTCCCTTGCGCCTGAGAGTTTACCGGGGCGGTTGCTCCTTCGGCACCGAGGGGCAAACGGCCCGCCGGATTCTCCCGATCCTGACACCCATTGGTTAGCCCGAGGGCCAGTGAAATGGCAAGCTGGAAAACGGTTGCGACGCAACCTGGCTGAAAGGCGACATAGTCAGGCGCGCCGCTCGCCCGGAACTACCTCGGGGATCCCTTCTGCTTGGGTGACCGGTGCGGGCGGCGGTGGTCCGCGCCGCACCGGGATCACTGGATCGGCAATCGCCCGCAGCGCCAGCCAGATCGCCAGCCCGCCAAACAGCACACCACCCAAGGCCTGACCGATAAGAACCCCTTGCGCCCCCCACATGCCCCCGAGCCATAGCGCCAACGGAATCGTCCCGACCGTATGGCGACCCCAGTTCACGACCGTCGACCAGAACGGACGCCCAAGGTTGTTGCAAACCGCGTTGGCGACAAAGATCACCCCGTTGAAGAACCACAGCAAAGCCAGCGGCCCGCAAAAGAGATAGACGATATCCCGCGTCAGTCCCGTGGCCTGAAATGCATCGGCAATCGACGCGCGCAACACGAACAAAAGCCCCGAGACGAAGACAATCACCAGACCGGTGAAAATCAGCCCGTCAAGGAAGGCCCGCCGCACGCGGTCCATCCGTCCGG
>JANPBI010000385.1:0-13644 GCA_031430315.1 Rhodobacterales bacterium
CAACATGCGATTCGACAACTATGACGGCAACCTGAACCAGTTCCGTGGGAATACGAACTACCGTCCCGCGGCGAACACGGTTCAGGGCACGCGCGTCGCAGGCAGTGGCTGCCGCAACCCCAACCCGCCAACCTCCAACGCGTTACCTTTGCCGCGCGACTCGAACATCAATGCGGCAGGCTCTGTCCGTTTCGGCAATGGCGTCTTTAGCTGGGCTAACTATGTGAACACCAATCATGGCGGTATCTACCCCGTTGGAACCAGCGCAACCAGCACCCGTTACCAGATGTACCTTGCGGAAATCGCCGGTGCGCGCGCCAGAACCGCACCAAACAACGTGCCCTTGCCGGGTCGCAACGAGACCGGGGCACCGTCGTGCAGCACCGCTGGCACAAGCCCGGATCTTGAACGCCGGACAGTGATCGCTGCTGCCATCGATTGTTCCGAGTTGGGCTCCGGCGGCGGGCGCATTACTGTCAGACCACTTGAGTATGTCCGGGTGTTCCTGACCGAACCGGTCGGCGTGCAAGGTCAAGAAGCCGACATCTATGGTGAAGTCGTCGGCTCGGCCGGAGGCATCGGTTCCGGTGCGACCACGGGTGTGTTCAACGACTTTGTGCAGCTGTACCGGTGACGCGCATGGCACATATCCAGCGTACTGATCCGCTCCGCCGCATCCGCCAGTTCTGGCGGCGCGAAGACGGGGCGGCCCTTGTCGAATTTGCCATCAGCCTGCCCCTGATCCTGATGCTGACCTTTCTGTCCATCGAATCCATGCGGCTTTTCTGGTCCTATCAGGCCGCCATCGCTGGGGTGCGCGACGCCACGCGTTATCTGGCCCGGATCGCGCCTGCCGACATTTGCACCTCGGGCGGGTCGGTCGCGGGCTATGCGACCCAGCTTGAAACCATTGTCGAGCGGACGATCAGCGGAGGCGCCCTGTTCACGACGGGGGTGTCTGTGACGTCGCTGACGCCCGCGCTGACCTGCGTGACGTCGCTTGGCCTGCGCCAGGCTTCGGTGCCGATGGCCAGCGTCACGGCCAATCTTTCGATCACCATGCCCTTCAGTCAGGTCCTGCGCGTAATCGGCGTCACACCTGCGGCCACCATCACCACAAGGGTCCGCGACGAAGCACGGGTGTACGGGCTATGACAGCGCGCAGCCTCCCCCACATCGCCCAGGACTTCTGGCAGGACGAAAGCGGGGCAAGCCTTGTCGAGTTTTCCCTCGTCGTCACGCTGTTCCTGTTTTTCCTGTTCGGCATGGTCGACTTTGGCCGCATCGGACATGCCTGGGTCGGGGCCAACAAGGCGACACAATTGGCCGCCCGTCTGGCAGCGGTGCGCCCGCCAGTTTGCCCGAATGTCCCGAGATTGAATGCGCGTGGCTCCGGCGCCACGCCTGCGTTTGGTGCCTTGTGCCGAGCAGCATCCGGCGTTTGTTTTGATCCAGGCACTTTTACCTGCACCAGCACGACGCCCGGTCTGACTGCAGGAGGGTTGGCCACGGCGCAGGAAATCTTTACCGCCGTCCGCCCGCTGGTGCCGCCCGGCACGACAATCGGCCAGATGCAGTACAGCTATTCGCCCGACCCGAACCTGGGGTTTCTGGGCGGGCCCTACGTCCCGATGGTCACGGTCGAGTTCATCAACGTCTGTATCAGCGACCTTCCCGGGCTCAGTCACTTTATCGGCGCGCTTTTGCCCTGCGGACCAAATCAACGACCAGGACTGCGCCTGCCTGGCATGTCGGTGTCGCTGCCGGGCGAGGACCTCGGCCTTGGGACGGATGGCTAGAATGATCGACCTTTTCAGGAGCGGGAGGACCAGGCAATGAACGTCACCTACATGTTTCGCGCAGCCAACCGCGAGGCCCGGGGCCTTACCGATTGCGATCCGATAGCGGCGCATCCTGGCCTGCCAGAGGCCGGGCCTGCATTACCCGAGGCTGATCCTGTGCCAGAACCCGTCAGGGCTGCGCCGCTGGTCCTTGGTGACCCGATTGACGAGGAACCTGCCAACATGGCGGCGGCAAGGGCGGTCCACGCCGCGATGTTGCCGGTGTCGGGATTGCCCGCAAAATACGTCGCCACCGAGGGCCGCATCATCCTGGTGGCCAAGGCGCGCGGCGGGATCGGGGCCACCACGCTCGCCGTGAACCTGGCGCTGGAAATGCAGGCCCATTCGGCACGGCGCGGGGATGGGCACGGTGGCCGCGTGGCACTGCTCGATTTGGACGTGCAGCTTGGCAATGCCGGGTCTTTCCTCGATCTCGCCGACCGAGGTGGCATGCTGGCCTTGGCGCGCCTTGGCCCGGAACCCGACGCGCAAGCGATGCGCCATGCGATGGTGCGCCACCCGACCGGCCTGAGTGTCCTTGCCGCACCTGCTTCGGCGATCCCGTTCGAGGCGTTCGACATCCGGCGCATCGCCTCGATGCTGGATGCCTTGGCAACCGAGCATGACGTCGTGATTGTCGATTTGCCGCCCGCCCTGATCGACTGGCTGGAGCCGCTGCTGGCCCGGGCGGAACGCCTCTTGATGGTCACCGATCTGGCTGTCCCGTCGATCTCCCGAGCGCGCCGGATCCTATCGCTGATGATGCAAGACCACCCAAAACTGCCTGTCGAGATCGTCGTCGCACATGAGAAAAAACCGTTCCGGATGGGCGCCATTCACCGCGATGCCGAAACTGCCCTTGGCCGCCCATTGCGACACTGGTTGCCCGACGAGACCAAGCTGGCGCGACAGGCGCTGGACCGAGGTGAACCGCTTGTCCAGCTGGCCCCACGCTGTGGCTGGTCCCGTGCGATCAAGGCAATGGCGACGGAATTGCAAGCACCAACCAAATTCGGCGCGAAAGCGCCAGCAAGAGGGGATCGGTAAGATGTTCAAGGATTTTGTACTCCGCCGATCTGATCGCAAGCCCGATGCAGCGCAGCGAGGTGCGGCCCCGGTGACGGCCAATGCCCCAAAGACCGATAATGTCGTCGCCTACCGCAAGATCGACGATGGATTGCGCGCCTACCTCGACTTGAAATCGCGCCTACACGAGGAACTGCTGGGCCGCTTGAACTTGACCATCCTCGAAAAGGTCGACCGGGGCGAATTGCGCCGCGAAATCGGAGGCCTGGTGCATGACTTTCTGGCCGCCGAAAACCTGCCGATGCGGGCCGATGACACCGAACGCCTGACGTCCGAACTCATCGACGAGGTGCTTGGCCTTGGCCCGCTGGAGCCGCTTTTGGCCGATCCGGGCGTGGCCGACATTTTGGTGAACTCGTTCCGAAATGTCTATGTCGAACGGTATGGCAAGCTGGAACGCGTGCCGGTGCAGTTCCGCGACGAGCGCCACCTGATGCGGATCATCGACAAGATCGTCAGTCGTGTCGGACGACGAGTCGATGAAAGCCAGCCTTGGGTCGATGCCCGGCTGGACGACGGCAGCCGCGTCAATGTGATTGTGCGGCCCTGTGCGATCGATGGGCCGACACTATCGATCCGCAAATTCTCGCGGGATCCCCTGACGGCTGAGAAGTTGATCGAAATGGGTACCCTGACCCCAGGATCCGCGATGTTTCTGCGGGCGCTGGTGGAGGCGCGGCTGAATGTCCTGATCTCGGGCGGGACAGGGTCCGGCAAGACCACCATGTTGAATGCACTGTCCGCGGCCATTGACCCCGCGCAGCGCATTGTCACCATCGAGGATGCTGCAGAACTGCAGATGCAGCAGGACCACGTCGTGCGTCTGGAAACGCGCCCCCCCAGTGCCGAAGGGTCGACCGCGGTGACCCAGCGCGACCTTGTGCGCAACGCGCTGCGCATGCGTCCCGACCGCATCATCATCGGCGAGGTGCGTGGCACCGAGGCCTTTGACATGCTGCAGGCGATGAACACCGGTCACGACGGATCGATGACCACGATCCACGCCAACTCGGCGCGCGACGCGCTGTCACGTCTGGAGCAGATGGTGGCAATGATCGGGGGCGAGGTGCCACTGCAGGCGGTGCGCCGCCAGATCGCATCGGGCCTGCAGATCGTTCTGCAACTGTCGCGCCTGGCCGATGGCCGTCGGCGGATCATGTCGATCTCGGAAATCACCGGCATGGAGGGTGATGTCATCAGCATGCAGGACATCTTTGTCTTTCGCAAACGTGGCCGGTCCGACAGTGGAGAGGTCCTGGGGGAGTTTGTGCCCACCGGCATTCGTCCGAAATGCATGGAGCTTTTGACGGCGGCGGGCGTATCAATGACGGCCGAGGCCTTCGGGTCCGAGGGGGCTGCATGATGCGCGACCTGATTGCCCGCATCGACCCCGGCTGGCTGATCTTTGTTGGTGTGTTCATGGGTGCCTTGTTGCTGATCGAAGGCATGCGCCAGCTGACCTCGCGCCGAGAAACCGATGCCGAGGCGCGGTCCCGTCGGATGCGACTGATCGCGGGCGGCACGCAACTGGAGGAACGCCTGGATATCCTGCTGCCAAGCGAGGGCGCTCAGAACAGGTTCCTGGGCCTTGATCTTGGCAACATGCTGAGGGCGGCGGGACTGCCTGCCCAGCCGATGCTGTTCGGGCTGGGGGCGCTCGCGCTGTTCTGCCTGACATCGCTGGGCCTGATGCCGATTGTCGGACCGCTTGTCGCTGTCGGCCTGTCGCTGATGTTCTTTATCCTCATCCCGCTGGTGGTGCTGTCGGCGCTGCAATCCAGGCGGCTGAAGCGTATATCGGCGCAACTACCGGACGCGCTGGACCTGATGGGACGGGCACTAAGGGCGGGGCACCCGCTGTCAGCCTCGATCGGTACCGTCGCAGAAACAATGCCCGATCCGATCGGCACCGAGTTTGGGATCATGGTTGACCAGATCAGCTATGGCGACGAACTGGTCACCGCGTTCCGCAAACTGGCCGAACGCAACCCGAGCGAGGATTTCCAGTATCTGGCCATCAGCATCGCGATCCAGCACGGTACAGGCGGCAATCTGGGCCGTGTGCTGGGCGTGCTGGCGGGGGTCATGCGCGGACGCATCATGATGCGCCGCAAGATCAAGTCGATGTCGGCTGAAGGGCGCATTTCGGCCTGGATCCTGTCAAGCATCCCGTTCCTGATGGTCGGCCTGAATGCCATCATCACGCCGTCCTACTACGGCGACATCATGCAAGACCCGCTGTTCATGCCGATGACACTGGCCGCACTGGCCCTGATCTTGTTGAACGGTATTGTTCTGTATCGTCTTGTCAATTTCCGCATCTAGGGGCACGCCATGCTGACAACCATTTCCTCGATCGCAGCCGGCCTCGGCGTTGACCCAAGGACGATGATCCTGGCCGGGCTTTTCGCGGGCTCGCTGTTGGTGTTCATCAGCCTCGTCAGTATCGCGCGGGACCGCAACTTGGTCCGGGTCCGCGCCCGGATGCGCGCCGTGGGGGCCGCTGCGGGTGGCGGAATGGCTGCGGGCGCCGATGTGGCGTCGCTGTTCGTGGCGCCCGAGGTTGCCCCCGGGGGGCTGTCCAAGGCGTTCCTGCCGTCTGAACTAAAGGAACGCAATAAAGTCCGCCGCGATCTGGTCCAAGCGGGGTTCTCGGGGCCAAACGCTGTCTTGTGGTTCTATGCCCTGCGGGTTGTGGCGGGGTTGGTGCTGCCCGCGGTGGTGGCGCTGGCGTTCTTGTACCGCGAGGCGCTGCCCTTGCCGGAGTTTCTGACCGAACGCATGGGACGCGTTGCGGGCAACCAGCTGCTGATCGTCTTTGGCGTGATGATCATGGTCGGGTTCTACGGCCCGGCTTTTTGGCTGTCGGCTCGTGCCAAGGACCGCAGGCACAGGGTCGAGCTGGGCTTTCCCAACGCGCTTGACCTCATGCAGGTGTCTATCGAAACCGGTCTTGGCTTTGATGCTGCCCTTGCCCGCGTATCAAAGGAACTGGAAAAATCCGCGCCCGAAATTGCCCAGGAATTCAACGTGGCCCAGCAAGAGATCATGGCCGGCCGCGATCGCGAAGGGGCGTTCATGGCAATGGCAGACCGGCTCGCGATCGACGAAGCGTATTCCTTTGTGAACGTGGTGCTGCAATCGATCCGCTTCGGGAGTTCGATGAGCCAGGCCATGTTGACTTACTCCGCCGAAATGCGGGAGCGGCGCGAACTTCGCGCGCAGGAAAAGGCCAATCGGCTGCCGGTCCTGATGTCTGCAGTCATGGCTATGCTTATGATGCCAGCGCTCTTGATCGTGACCATCGGGCCAGTGGTGTTGCGGTACATGCAGACTTTTCCTGATTGAGCGTCGGCCCCCCCCCGTTGTGATAACGCAACTTGGCTTGACAGCATTGCTGGCTGGACATCCGTGTAACCCAAGATTGGCTGACGCTACGCGGCCTTGTGCCGACAGCAGACGACGCTGGTGGTCCATTTCCCCTCCCGGTGCGCCGATGTGCCACCGAACCTTTTGGTCTATAACGTCGGAATGAAGTTCCTCGAAGATGGCGAGAAGCAGGCGCCCAAGCGTGACGTTCAGGGCTGACGCCAATCGTTGCGGGGCGGGGATTGCAGGCAATCGCAGAGAGGGTGCAAGGTCCGTCTTGCCATGAACATCGCAACTTCTGGTATCCGGCCGGTGGGATTCTCCTTCAGCGGCGACGGCGACAGCTCTGTGCTGCGAGAGTTGCTCGACCAGGGCCCCGACGACGAAGAGGTCGACACCGTGACTGCTGACGGGGCATATGACACCCGCCGCTGCCTCACCGCCATCCTCTGCCCGGGAGTGCATGTCTACATGCGCGAGAGGAATCGACCGCCAAGCCATTGTGATCATTCCGATCCGTCAGAACGGCCGACCTTGGAAAGAAGACTGTCCATCAGCAGGTGCAAGAAACGAAAACCCTGCATGCAACATGGCACTCCCGCTGGGCGTCTTGGAAACGCTGGGCTGGGTGCCACGCCCGCAGCCGCAACGACGCGAGCATGCATTGCGACAAGGCCTTCGGAGTGCGGATCGCAGCCAGAGAGCCGGTACGCAAAACCGTCAAGTCCAGATCTGTGTCGCTCTTATGAACCGCTTCAATGCACGGGGTGCCGCCGACATCGTCCGCGTAGCCTGAGCTCAATAGCGAACGGGGAAGTCGCGCCTCAGGTGGCGGTTCTTCAACAAGGCCCATCGACCTTGGGATTCTGATGTTTCATTACAAATCCTGCCGCATCGATCAGGCTAGCGTCGCCATTGGGATCAACGAGACTTGCGAAAGGCGCGTCAGGTATCTTTCCCGACGCGCCTTGCCGATCATTGTCCTAGGGGTAGCCTCACCTCCGCAAGATGCGGCGGTTTTTCTGCTTAGAATTTGCGACCGGGCGCCAATCGAGATGCGCCAAAAGGGCGCGTGTCCTTGCGGTCTCCAAGTCACGTCGGGTGATGCGTACCCAAAGCGCCGAGAACAGCGCAAGAACCACAGCACTCGTAACAAAAAACATCGACATCATCACATTACCAACCTTCGATACATTTTCCGGTTTCGCGGCGGCGCTTCGCTCGAAACCAACCAATACTTCTCACCTTTGACGTCAGACCTTGCCGGGCGCACCACTCACCACGATCACTCGAACACAACTTCAACCCGGACAGTTACTCGTTACTTGAACCCATAACACTCACTACACATCGAGGACAATTAGAACTACTAATGCGGCATAAGTAAGACTTAATTTGTGATGAATTCTCGACGAGGTGTTGTTAGGGGAACTTGGCCTGAGGCTGTCTTGGCCGTCCAATAATCTTCTGGCGTGACGAACCGCTCACCCTGCCGCTGTTTCACGACCAACCCCCAGATCATCCGCTCGGCGGTGATGTCTCACATCGGCGTCCCGCTGTCTCCGTGCAACGTGGAGGACCAAGAGCACAAGCGGGGCAACAAGATCAGCCACGAGATCGTCCGATACTGGTGGAACAGGTTCGGCGCGATTTTTGCAGCTGAACCCTGCAGATAGCGGGTCTCCGGATATTAATATAATTAAAACAATAACTTAAGGTGAAGAAGGTCCGGCCCTAGTTCCGCCCCCTCCGCCATTTGCTCCAACGAAAGGGTTCTCCCCACCCGGCTGTGGCCGGATGCTTCCTTATCTTCAAGAGTTGTGCGGTTGGGGCTGAGCACCGACCCCAGCGTCATGAGGTTCGGAAGCGGTGGCACGGGGCGACACTCCCCGGACCTATGCCTGCGGCATCTTGATGTGTCGGCTTTAACTCATTCAGGATACTATTTTTTTTTGGCGTACGGCAAAGCGATTCGACGTCAGGGGCATTTTCCATTTTCAACCGAAATCGAGTTTTCACGGCTCGACCGAAGTACTGGTCGTACGTGCAACAACACGACGCACATCCCGACCTTGCAGCATAAGTCATGTCAGTGACCCCTGAGGAAGTCGTCGACGAACTCAGAAAATGGGACGACGCGTGTCACCAACTGGTGATCTCTTGCCCTGGTGCATGTCATATGAGGCTGTTGCCTTACGGTGTTTAGACTTCCTCGAGGTTGACATCTGCGCCGAGCAGAAGGGCAGGGGTGAGCTACCCCCCGGAAATCGGACAGTGACGGAAGCTACGATCTGAAGTCTGCTGGTCTCCACGCACGAGGAGATCAGAACATGTCGAAACGCAGGAACCACGATGCGGCGTTCAAGGCGCGGGTGGCGCTGGAGGCCGTGAAGGGAGAGCGCACGGTGTCGGAACTTGCGACCACCTATGGGGTCCATCCGACGATGATCCATCAATGGAAGCGGTCGCTGCTGGACGGCGCGGCGGGCATTTTTGAACGTGGGGGCAAGGCTGCTGCATCTGCCGAGATTGCGGAAGACACGTTTCGCGACCTGCATGCCAAGATCGGAGAGCTGGCCGTCGCCATCGATTTTTTGTCCAGAAAGCTCAAGCCCTGGACCGGGAAGTGAGGCGCGGGATGATTGAACGGAACCATCCCAAGCTGTCGGGCGGGGCGCAATGCCGCCTGCTGTCGATCTCGCGGTCGTCGTTCTACTACGAACCGCAGGGCGAGACGGCGATGAACCTCGACCTCATGTTGGTGATCGACAAGCAGTTCCTGGAAACCCCGTTCTTCGGCGTGCGGCAGATGACCTGGCACCTGCAGAACGAGGGCCATGCCGTGAACGAAAAACGCATCTGGCGGCTGATGCGGCTCATGCGCCTGATGCTGATCTACCAGAAACCCGACACCAGCAGGCCCGTGAAGGGGCACAAGCCCTACCCCTATTTGCTGGGCGAGCTGCGGGTGGAGCGGCCCAACCAGGCCTGGTGCGCCGACATCACCTACATCAAGACCCACGAGGGGTGGCTTTACTTGGCCGTCGTGATCGATCTGTTCTCACGCCGCGTGGTCGGTTGGTCCGCCCAGCCCCGCATGACAACCGAACTGGCCTTGCAGGCTCAGCTCGCGGCAGTCTGGCGGCGCAAACCCAAGGCCAAGGTGATGATCCATTCCGACCAGGGATCGCAGTTCACCAGCCGCGAGTGGCAATCGTTTCTCAGCATGCACAATCTGGATGCAAGCATGAGCCGCCGCGGCAACTGCCACGACAACGCAGTGGCCGAAAGCTTCTTCCAGCTTTTGAAGCGGGAACGCATCCGCCGCCGCACCTACCTGACCCGCAAAGCCGCAAGGCAGGAGGTCTTCGACTACATCGAGATGTTCTACAACCCAAAGCGCAAGCACACGAACAACGGCATGCTGCCGCCCGTTGACTTCGAAACTCAACAGCAGAAACTGAACGAAGCAGGCGTCTAGGAAACTAGGGGCACCTCATTCGGTTACCCTTCGGTCGTGAACCGTGATGCATAGGGCAAGCTAGCTGCCCCAACAGCTTTGGGCGAGTGGGGGATACTGCCGACAACCGCCGTCAGACCCTCTGCAGTGCTAGATAATTGATCGCAGATCGCCTGGCACAAAAGGCGTGGCGCATAGGATGACAGCACTACGGTCCCCACATCCACGAACTGACGCGCCTCTCGCACTTTGTTTGCCAGTAGGGCGACGCAATCAGATTTCCAGCGCTCGACCGCCGTCGCATATTGAGGTGATCCTTCTGACAACCGCCACAGGTCCTCGGACGACACGTCATTCGATCCTAGAGCGCGTTCGAAATGCAAAAGGCCCACGTCATAGGCGGAGTTTGCGCCGCTTCGATGAATCTGATGGTTCAGCACCAACCGGGTATGCACCTTTGCGCCGATGTAGAAGAACAGATAGTTGTCCAGATCGCGTGCAATGCCGAACAGGCTTTCGCCGTTTGCGGCGGCGGTGACGTCGTTTTGCACAAACACCTCAAGACCGAAATCATCTTCGGCTTTTCCCTTGAAGGTCTTCAACTCGACCGTGTCGCTGAAGCCTTCCGGAAGCGCCAAACCTATTCCTGCGATACGGCGACGCTTGGCTTTGCTGACTTTCGACAGCAGTGTATCGACGGTGGCATAAAGTGCTGGATGCACGTGATCTGTGCCAGGCTGGGCATGCCGCAACGTGGCGCTGTCGATGATCCCGCCAACAAAGTCGATCAGCACGATGTCGGTTGTGCGAAAGCCGATGCTGATGCCGATGGAATAGGCCCCGTCCGGGTTCAATCCCATCGGGATTGTGGGGGGGCCCATGCGACCGCGCTGCGCTTCGCCGCGCGTCACCAACCCCTCTTGTTCCAATGACCGAACGATGACCGATATAGTTTGCGCCGAAAGCCCGGTCTTTTCGCCGATGTCGAACCGGGTCGTGCTGCCGTGTTGCAGCAACATCGACAGCACCAGCCTTTCGTTATAGCTGCGCACACTGACGGCGTTCAGACCGGCAGCGCGGTCCGCAATGCGGATCGGGTTAGGGGGGGCGAAACGCATGTCAGGCATTGAAAATTCGTCCTTTGTGCGCGGTTTTGCTGTTCATCATGCCTCTGCCCAACCAATGCCGGCGACTTCGGCTGCAAGGGCCAGCCCAAGCTTGCGATGTGCCTCGGCGCTCAGGTGAAATCCGTCGGCCGGATCACAGGCACAAACCGATGCCGCATCAAAGAAATGCACTTCTTTGGAGTCGGCCTGAATCTCGAATTCAAGGGCCAGTCGTCTGGATGTCTCTGGTGCCCCCTCGAACACACCCGACCATTCCTTCAGATCATCAAACATCGGCGGCGGCGACACGACCAGAATCTCGGGTACGTGTCCGCCCGGCCCTGGAGATAGTTCTTTGATATCATAGATCAGACAGCCGATGCCCATCGCCACCTCCGGGGCGGTCTGAAAGAACCGGCGCTTCAGATCGTTGGTGCCCAGCATCAGGATCACCACGTCAATGGGCGCATGACTTTGCAGGCAGGGTGTCAGATAGCGACGACCGTTCTTGTGTTCGCCCTCGATCGGGTCGTCGCGCACAGTGGTGCGCCCGCTTAGGCCTTCCTCGATGACATACCAACGGGGGCCAAGGGCTGAGGCCATCACGCCGGGCCAACGATCAGCCCAGCAGAATCGGTCCAGCGGTCCGCGCCCTGGGATTTGTCCGTGGGTATTTGAGTCGCCAAAACACAAGACCGTCCTCATGCGCACTTTCCCTCACATTCCCCAGCTTTTTCAAAAACTAGCAGAAAAATGCAGTCTTTCGCAAGCGTTCTACATATTCATTCACTCTGAATAAGTGTTGACGGATGGGAATCCGTCTGCTCTTGATGCGCCATGCTGATCCGGCTGGAGGAGACAAGTCCGGTCTGCATTCTTGGGGAATAGACTTTCTGATCCGGTGTCAGCACTGGGAAAAGCCGCCTTGGCTTGCCACTGAAGGCTTGCCGTTTCTCTGGCTGCCGGACCAACCGGATGGCGAAATTAACACAGTTCCTTGCAGCGCAAGGGGCCAGCAACGGAGGAAAAAGATGCGTTCCAATTTTCTGAAAGGCGCGGTGGCAGGTTTTGCCCTGACCGCTGCACTTTCCGGGGTCGCGATGGCCGAAGAAGTGTTCCTGATGGAGGGCGTCACGCCTAGCACAGCGGACACAACGGTTGTCCCTGCGGGCACCTTCAAGAAAGACGGCCCCTGGGTGATCGGGATGAGCCACTTCGGCGTGAATGCGAACACTTGGACCGTTCAGGTCGCGCATGAAACCGAGGCCGCAGCCGCAGCAGACCCGCGAATTGCAAAACTGATCATCCTCGACGCGGGCTTCGATCAGGAAAAGCAGGTGGCCGATATCGAAGACCTGATCGCCCAAGGCGTGGATGCGATCATCGTGCAGCCGGTTACGTCGACCTCGGCCAATGCTAGCATCGAAAAGGCTGTGGCGGCGGGCATTCCGGTGATCCTGCACACTGGGCGCATCGAATCCGACTCTTACACCACCGAAATTCAGGGCGGTGCCGAACATTTCGGCAAGGTCATGGGCGACTGGTTGGTAGGGCAAGTCGGCAATGACGCCAAGATTTGGGTGCTGCGTGGGCTTGCCGGTCACCCAGAGGACATCAACCGCTACAACGGCCTTCTGCAGTCTCTCGAAGGCACAAATATCCAGATCGTCGCAGAACAGCCCGGCTCGTGGCAGTATGATACAGCCAAGAAAGTCTGCGAAACGCTGTATCTCGCCGATCCGAATGTAGATGGCATTTGGTCGTCGGGTGCCGACATGACCCGCGCTTGCGTTGACGTGTTCAAACAGTTCGGCGCGGCGGTTCCGCCGATTTCCGGCGAAGGGAATAATGGTTTCTTCGGGCAGTGGATTGCCGATGGCTACGAATCCGTTTCAGCCGAGTATAGCCCTTCGCAAGGTGCCGCCGGGGTGCGCGCTGCAGTCGCTTTGCTTGAGGGCAAGGAGTTGTTCAAGCACTACGACTACAACCCGGCCGGCTGGGACAAGGACAAGGCCGCGACCTACTACCGCGCTGACCTGTCCGCCAACGTCTGGTGGCCAAGTGAGCTCCCGGAAGCCAAATTGATTGAGCTTTACGGCAACTAAGTTGATCGGCACGGGGCGGCATCTGTCGCCCCGTCCAATCCTGGGAAGGAGGGGGCTATGATTGATGGTGAACCGGCGTGCCTGGTTGAAATGCAATCAATCTCGAAGGCGTTTGGGACCAGCCGGGTGCTGAAGCGTGTCACCTTGCGTCTGCGCGCAGGCTCTGTGCACGCCCTGTTGGGCGAGAACGGCGCGGGCAAGTCGACGCTGATGAAAATCCTCGCAGGGGTGCATCGCAGTGATGAGGGCCATATCCTTATGGACGGAAAACCATTGCACCTGCCGTCCCCGCGCGAGGCTTTGGCTGCCGGGATTTCCACAGTCTTTCAGGAACTGTCGCTGCTGCCCAACCTGACCATCGCCGAAAACATGTTTCTTGGGCGCGAACCTCTGACCGCAGGGGGCGGTATTGATCGGCGCCGGATGCGGACGGATACCATCAAGGTCCTTGCCGAACTGGACCTGAAGCTTCACCCTGATCAACTTGTCTCCACCTTAACCATCGCCGAACGCCAATTCGTCGAGATTGCCCATGGCATCAAGGCTGAGGCCCGCGTGCTGATCCTGGACGAGCCCACCGCCGCATTGAACGCTGCCGACGTCGAGGTGCTCAACCGCAGCATCCGGCGGTTGCGCGCCGCCGGAAAGGCGATTGTCTACATCTCGCACCGCATGGA
>JANPBI010000386.1:0-7114 GCA_031430315.1 Rhodobacterales bacterium
GTCGAAATTGACCTGCCGCCGGGCCTGGATGCTGCTGCCGCCATGGCGGGAATATACGTGCAAGCCGAAAACAAGGGGCTGATCACCGATGGGTTGATCGCGTCGTCATCGGCGCAGCGCAGCCAGCTTTGGCACCTGCGCGAGGCGATCCCCGAGGCGAACCGGCGGATTGGTGCCGTGTCCAGCCACGACATCTCGCTGCCCTTGGGGGCGATCCCGGATTTCATCGCCCGCGCACCGGGGTTGCTGGCGAAACTGGGCGATTGGCGGATCAACTGCTTTGGCCATCTGGGGGATGGCAACCTACACTACAATGTCTTTCCGGTCAAAGGCCGGACGCGCAAGGATCACGATGCCCAAAGATCTGCCGTAAAGGTGGCGGTGCATGACGCCGTGGATGCGTCAGGCGGATCAATTAGCGCGGAACATGGGGTCGGGCGGTTCAAAGTTGAGGACCTGGAACGGTATGGCGACCCAGCCAAGCTGGCGGCGATGCGGGCCATCAAGACGGCGCTAGACCCCCACGGCATCCTGAACCCGGGTGCCGTCCTGCGGCGGCTTTGAACGGAACACCCCGCCTGCCAAACGGCAGACGGGGTGAGGGGGGTGTCAGTGACGTAGTGCAAGCAGCGTCGTATCCGGGTGGGAAGCCGGATGTGTTCATCGTATGGGTAATTCCCTTACCAAACCCTGAACGGGCCTCAGATTCCCTCGAACGCACACAGGGCGTGCACATCCATCCCCATCGCTTCCAGCTTTTTGCGCCCGCCGAGTTCAGGCAGATCGACGACAAAGGCGCAGCCAACCACCTGCGCGCCCAACCGTTCGATTAGCTTGATGCCCGCCTCGGCAGTCCCCCCGGTCGCCAAAAGATCATCGACCAACAGAATGCGTTCGCCTGGGGCCATCGCGTCGTCATGCACCTCCACCACCGCCTCGCCATATTCCAGCGTATAGGATTGGCTGATGGTCTGCCCCGGCAGCTTGCCCTTTTTGCGGATCGGCACAAAGCCGGTCGACAACTGGTGCGCCACCGCCCCGCCCAGGATAAAACCCCGCGCCTCCAGCCCCGCGACCTTGTCGATGCGCAGACCGGCATAGGGTGCAAGAAGCTGGTCCACACACATCCGAAACCCCCGCGGATCGGCGAAAAGCGTGGTCACATCGCGAAACAGGATGCCCTCATGCGGGAAGTCCACGATGGTGCGAATGTAGTCCTTGACGGTTTTCTTCATGGGCGGGGGCCTTCAGTTCCGGGGTGGATAGTGGCGGCGCAGCACCATGCGGTCCTGGCCGCGTAACCGCGAGATGGCATTGGACGTTTCTGAAAAGATGGAGTTTTCCGCGTAGGCTGTGCCTTCCAGATCGGTCAGGAACCCCAGCGACTGGGTCAGCTCCTCCAGCATCACGGATGACATCTCTTCGGGCAAAAGGTCATGCGACAGAATGATTACGGCGCGGTCAATATCCTTGGCATCGTTCCACCATATGTACACCCGTGCGCCTTCCATCTTGTCGCCCTGAGGCAGTCCTTGGCCCGGCAGCGCAATCGGATCCCCCTGGCCAAGGTCGGTGAACCAGACGTCGATCTGGCTGGGTTCATCCGACCCGGCGCGGCGCAGCCGAAGACCGGCCCCCGTACCATTGATTTCGTCGATCGCGTCCTGCAACGCCTTGGTCCCCGCGTTGCCGTGTTCGCGGGCAAAACGGGGTTCGGTCGCGGCGACCTTGACGACAAGGTTGCGCGCCGCAGCCTCGGGCCAGCGTACGTAGTCAAGGGCACAGCGCTGGCCGGGCGGGGCGCCACAGGCTACCGCCTTGTAGAAATCGGCGTCCGACAAGGGCCGGTTCAGGACCAGCTGGCTGTCAGCAAGGACTGGACCGGCAAGGCAAAGTGCCGCCGCAACAAAGAAAGGTCTCACAATACCCGCCCCGCCACGGCATCCAGTTTCGCCAAAAGTGCCGGGTCCCGTTTGTCGGGGGCGGTCATCACCGCGAAATCCAGCGCCCGATCACAATGATGGGGGCAGGGGTCGCGGTTTGGTCCAAGGATATCAGGAAGTTGCGCGACCAGCGCGCGACCTTTCCCGGCATTGGCGGTCAGGGTCGCAATAACGGCGGCCACGTCGACCGAACCATGGTCGGGATGCCAGCAGTCATAGTCGGTGACCATCGCCACGCTGGCATAGCAAAGCTCTGCCTCGCGGGCCAGTTTTGCTTCGGGCATGCCGGTCATGCCGATCACGTCGGCCCCCCAGCCGCGATACAGGCGGGATTCGGCAAGCGAAGAAAACTGCGGACCCTCCATCGCGATATAAGTAGCACCCTGGTGGACTTTGATACCAGCACGGGTGGCGGCAGTCGCTGCCGCCTCGCCCAGTCTTGGGCAGGTCGGATGGGCGACAGAGACATGGGCCACGCATCCGGTTCCAAAGAACGACTTTTCCCGCGCAAAAGTTCGGTCAATATACTGATCCACAATGACAAAGTCGCCAGGCGCATAGTCATCGCGCAGCGACCCCACGGCAGACACAGCCACCACATCGGTGCAGCCCAGCCGTTTCAGCGCGTCGATGTTTGCGCGGTAGGGAACAGAGCTGGGCGAATGGACATGGCCGCGCCCGTGGCGGGGCAGAAAGGCCATCGGCACGCCGTTCAGGCGACCCACCAAAAGGTCATCGGAAGGCTTTCCCCAAGGCGATTTAACCTTGACCCAGGTTGCCCCTTCGAGCCCGTCGATCTGGTAGATTCCGGACCCGCCAATGATGCCGATCATGGTTTTCAAAAGGCGACTCCCAGGGTGGTTACAGGTCAGATTAGGGGGAGGAATGTGGATAGGGAAGGGGCCGGATAGCGGGTGCTAGCGGCGTAGGCAAATCGTGTGCGACCTGGGTGCCAGACGGCGACCGTTTGGCACGGCAGCGGGGAAAACGTAGCGACGGCTACAGATTACGCGGCTGGGATCCATGCAGCCGGGCACGCACTGTCGGGCAAGCTAGCCGGGCTTGCCAGCCAGCAACGGCACGACATTCGACTGCGAGTGATTGGCGTAGGTATCCCAAGTCGGCGTGTATTCATCGGCCTGGTTGCCCCAGACCGTCCAGCCGACGCGCGGGCCGCGTGCGAACATTTCCAGCCTTGGCCCGCTGCTGCAGCCTTCGATCAGGCTGTACTGTTCATCCGGTTTGCGACTGTGTTCGCGTTTCTGGGTCGAGATGATGTTTTCCTGTGTCCGGCCCTGTTGCAAGGTGCGGGCGTTCTTGCCGCGAACCCCGAACAGCAGCACCTCAGTCACGTTGCGGAAATAAAAGCCCACACCGCGCCGATCCGGCCCGCCATCCTTGCGCACCTTGTACCAGATGATGTTGCTCTTGTAGGAAAACCCCCAGTTCTCCATCACTTTCAGACCTTCGGGAAGAAGCGCATTGGGAACCCAAAGGTAAAGATGCGCGGTATCTGCAACGATAGCCTCGACTGGAAGATCGCAGATTTCGCGCAATGTCATCGTCGGATAGCGCGACAACCGCTTGTGTTCGGGGGCCATCTTTCCGGTCCGGTTCTGGAACTGCCACGGCGGGTCGGCCAGAACGGTGCGAAACTTGGTCTTCTCCGCCTTGGCTAAAAGGTCATCGGCGGCACTGTTCATGCGTCATCCTCCACGAAAAGCGCCTTAGTGATGCCAAAGACCAAAAGCGGACATCCCGCTCCGCCCCCGCCCAGAATTCGGGGCAGCAGTTTAGACATGTGTGTGGTGGAGTTTCCATAGGAAGTGCCGCGCCCGAGGTCGTTAAAGATGTCTTGCAGTTCGTCGGACCGGGTTATCACAATTCCCACGCTGACGGCACGAAGATCGAACAGAAGACGAAAGTTGTTCAAGTCGCGATCGTAGAACGGGTCCTTGTTGTTCCACTCGATTTCCAGAGCCACACCGTTCTTGAAGCAGTCGATCTTGTGGGTGGGCGAGTCCAGCCGCACACCATCAACCTCGATTGCGGTCTGAAACTGCTTTTCGATCCATCCGCGCTGCGCGAGAAAACCATCGATAAAGGTCGAAAGCTGCGACTTGTTGCCGCCACCTTGGGTAATCCAGGACCTGCGGAGCCGGAAGGCCGACAACACATCCAGAAGGTCGTTCCATTCCGATGCGAAATCCTGCGTCAAGATGGCGCTGGCGTGCTTCCATTCATGGCACTCGTAATGTTCGCGGATGAACTGGGGAAGGCGCGCATTCAACATTTTGTAGCTCCGGTCCGGAGGAGGAGCATAGATAGTGCAGTTGCTGGGTGCAAGCGGCGACGGGGGGGCGCGATCAGGGAGGAAAGGCGACGCCCCCTTAACCGGGCCGCTTGAGTGCCACGATATCGCGCACGAAACTATAGTCCTGATACCCCAGCCGCGCCGCCGGGCGATAGCGAGTGACGTCGAACCGACCCTCGACCAGGCAATCGTCGCGCAGGTGCACGCCGGTGACTTCGCCGATGACCATCTGGTCGCCGCCCAGAAGGGGGACGACTTGCGTGACCCGGCATTCCAGGGTGGAAGGGGCATTCGCGACGCGAGGGCAGTCAATGGTGTCACATTCGCCCTTGGGCACCCCGGCCACGACAAATTCATCCGTGCCGCGGGGCAGGCGGGCTGAGGTTGCATTCATCGCTTGCAGGGCGGATTCCTCGACAATGTTGACGGCAAAGACACGCGCGTCGCGCGCATTCTGGATGCTGTCGCGCAGATCGCCCGCGAACATCACCTGGGGCGGGTTGTAGCCCACGGCATTGAAAAAGGAATAGGGGGCCAGGTTGTCGCCAAAGGCGCTGCGCGTGGAAATCCAGCCAATGGGGCGGGGGCTGACGACGGCGTGAAACGGGCTGTGCGGCAAGCCATGGCCGTCCTGGGGGCGGTAGAACATGCAACGTCCTTTTGCGATTTGTCTGTGACTTATGCGCGTGCTAGGGGCGATTGCAAAAGATTCTTGCGGGGCAGGCCGGTGTACCGACTAGAGGAAGAAACCGAGGCCGACTGGTGGGAGGTCGAGGCGCTGTATGACCTGTGCTTTGCGCCAGGGCGTATTGCGCTGTCATCCTATCGGTTGCGCGACGAGGTGCCGACGGTGGCGCCACTTTGCCTGACGCTGCGCGATGACGACGGCGCGCTCGCGGCAGTGATCCGGTACTGGCCTGCGCTGATCGGCCAAGAAGATTTACTGCTTTTGGGGCCGATCGCAGTGCACCCCACGCATCAGGGTGAAGGACTGGGCAGGCTTTTGATCAACGAGAGCTTGGCGGAGGCCCGCAGGCTGGGATGGGAGCGGGTGCTGCTGGTGGGCGATGCGCCCTATTACGGGCGGTTCGGGTTTCGCAAGCTGGAGGGGGTGGAGATGCCACCGCCGACGAACCCCGACCGCGTGCTGGGGCTGGAGTTGAAGGCCGGGGCTTGGGCGGGGGTGCGAGGCGAGGTGACCAAGGCGACCTGACCGGGATTTGGCGACTTGGGCATTGCAGCGGGGGCGGGCGGCCCCATATTCGCATGATGGATAACTTGCCGGTGCTTTTGCCACCCGACTTTGTGACTGAAATCGCCATCCTGGCGCTGCGCTACCGGCGTGCCAACGGTCCGGTGATGGCGCTGGTCAATCGACTGGGCGGGTCGCTGGAAAGCCAGATGGCGATGATCCCCGCTAACTTTCGGGCGCGGCTGGAGGGGGTGGTGGGACAGGCGCTGTCGACCTCTTACGGGCTGGCGGGGCAGGGCGCGCGATTGCCGGATATGGGCTCGCGCGGGCCAATGATGGCGGCGATGGCCTCAGGGGCTGCAGGCGGTGCCGGGGGGCTCCTTACGTCGATGGCAGAAATGCCCGTCACAATCACTGTCATCCTGCACGCAATCCAGCGCGAGGCCGCAGCGGCGGGCTATGATCCGGCCGAGGCTTGGGTAAGGGCGGAGTGTCTGCGCGTGTTCGGCGCAGGATCGCCGCTGGCCTCAGATGATGGGATCAATACTTCTTTCCTGTCGGCGCGGCTGACCATCACCGGGCCTGCGTTGCAAAAGATCATCGCGACGGTCGCACCCAAACTGGCCGCAGCGCTGGGACAAAAGCTGATGGCGCAGGCAGTGCCGGTGATCGGCGCGGTGGCAGGTGCGGCACTGAACGCGGCGTTTGTGAGTTACTATGCCGAAATCGCGCGGATCAGGTTTGCCCTGATGCGCCTGAGTGAGGCGCATGGGGTGGAACCGGTGCTTGCGGCGTTCGCCAAGGCGGTGGAACCTGCGCGGATAACCAAGGGGTAACGGGCCATTTCGGGCATTGGATTGAGCCTGTCGTACCTTTCAGGACTTGCCGCAAAATCCGCAATCAAGGCGCTCATGCGCCGTCTGGCAGCCCACTGTCCTCCCCCCGGGAAAGAGCGATTGCGCAGGTTGTCAGCAGAATTTCATTGGAGAACGTTGAACATTCAAATGCTTGGAACGGGCGTTGATGCGCCGTCCTTCGGTCGGAGACAATCCTGTGTTGGGCCAACCTTGGATCAAGGACTTTCGAGCCATCTAAGCGGCCCACCCGTCACTCCCCCTGCGTTGCCAACCACTCCATCAGCGCCGGGCGCGCGGTCTCCGCGCCATCCTCTCGCGCTTTGTCGACCACCGCCTTCGCCTCGTCCAGGTTGACCCGGCGTATCAGTGCCTTGACCGGGCCGACAGAGGCGGGACGCATGGACAGGCTGCGGAAGCCGATGGCGGCAAGGGCCAGCGCCTCGATCGGACGGCCAGCGTCTTCGCCGCAAAAGGACAGCGGCGTGTCCGAGATGCGGCAACGGGCGACGATCTGTTCGAGGAACCCCAGGAACGACAGGTTCAGCGTGTCATAGCGTCGGCGCACCAATTCGTTCTCGCGGTCGGCGGCAAAGAAGAACTGTTTGAGGTCATTGCCGCCGATAGAGATGAAATCGGTGAGCTCGAAGAACGCCTTCGAGGCATAGGCCAGCGACGGTGTTTCCATCATCGCGCCGATCTCGATGGTTTTTGGCACCACATGGCCCAGCGATTTCTCGCGATGAATCTCGCGCAGGACATGCGACCGGGCTTCGGCAAATTCGGTAAGCTCGGTGATCAGCGGGAACAT
>JANPBI010000387.1:0-3491 GCA_031430315.1 Rhodobacterales bacterium
GAGGCGATGATGGCCTGTATCTTGCTGGACCACGTCGTGCGGGACCGGGGGCAGCCCGGAGGGGTCCGGGGGGTCGTGGGATAGGGTGTCCCGAGTCGGGACGAGCATTTTGTTGTGGAGAGTCAAGGGGTTGGGGTGGAGATTTTAATAGGTTGTTAAGGTTTGGGGGGTTGTAGGGGTCCTGTCATCCCCGCGAAGGCGGGGACCCATCGTGGCCGAAGAACTGGGTCCCCGCCTTTGCGGGGATGACAGGTGGTGGAAGAGTTTGTATTGACATTGTAGATACACGCGCCTACCTTTCCCGGATGAACCAGAGCATCCAATCCACCGATACCAAGGGCAGCATCAACCTCCGGATCGAAGCGCGGACGCGGGCGTTGATCGACGCGGCGGCGGCCTCCCTGGGCAAGACGCGCACCGAATTCATGATCGACACCGCGCGCCAGCATGCCGTCGATGTGCTGCTGGACCAGCGGCTGTTCGTGCTTGAAGCGGCGCAGCATGACGCCTTTGCCGCCGCACTGGATGCCGCTCCCGCTGCGGGGCCGAAGCTGCGGGCACTGATGCGCCGCAAGCCGGTCTGGACAGTCTGATCTGCCCCTTTCACCGCCCCAACCGCTGACGCCGTCGCATGAGGTTGGCGACTTCGACTGCGGCGAGCCCGCGCTGAACGACTGGCTGCGCCACCGCGCCCTGAAAAACGAAAGCCGGTATTCGAGGACCTATGTGGTCTGCGAGGGGGCGCGCGTCGTGGCGTTCGTCTGCATTTCCGCCGGATCGGTGGAGCGCGCGGCCGCCCCCGGCAACCTGCGCCGCAACGCGCCGGACGCGATCCCGGTGGCGATCATCGGACGGCTGGCGGTGGCGCGCGACCATGCCGGGCGGGGGCTGGGTGCGGACCTGCTCGCAGACGCCCTGCGCCGGATCGCCGTCGCGGCGCAAAGCATCGGCATCGCGGCGGTGCTGGTGCAGGCCAAGGACGAGCGGGCGCGGGCGTTCTACCTCGCCTGCGCGGAGTTCGTGGAGTTTCCAGCGGAGAGCCGGGTGCTGTTTCTGGCGATGGAGACGGTGGTGGGGGCGGTGGGGTGAGGAGGCAAGTTTCTGCTTTTGGCCGGTTATCTAAGTTGACTGACTAGGTTTCTTTGGGAGAAGCGGCATAATCTTCGCCAACTTGTGGATGAAGTCGGCAAGATCGTCTGAGTTGTCAAAGCTGTAAGTTCCAGAAATGGTCTCCATGTCGAACACAATGGGCTTCGTTGGCCTTTGGGTTGGCGATTGAGCTGGGGCAGTTGGCACCCTGACTGATTCTTTATCCTCTTCAGTGTCAATCGCGTTGCTGTCGAGTTCATCTGGATTGTCGCCCCGATTCGCACTGTTCCCGAGCGCGGAAGAGGCGCGGTAAATGCTCACAACTTGGTCTACCGAGTTTTGATTGAAGCCGTTGCGGATCAGATACGACCTCAAACTTGCATCACTTGGCGGTGTGTCAGGCCACTTCTCGTTAATCTCTCGAAACAGGTTCGGCGAAGTTGCGGCCTCGGTGAGTGCTTGGGATTTTTCGCGTTCTGACTCCGGGTGGAGGATGCGCATTGCGACCTCACTCACACGCAATTCACGCTCAGAGTTTCGATCTAAAAGTCCATATGCTGTTATTGCGCTTATCTTTTTCTCAGATGCACCATTTACCGAGCTATATCCCAACAGCTCTGCAATCACTTCGCGCGTTGCGTAGTTGGTGCCCTCTTTCTTGTGGATTTGGGCCACTAGGGCAATGGCCTCAGATAGTTCGATCTGTGGGTAGTTAGGGCTACGAATCCGTGTCATGGCGATCTCCTCTTAACGCGTCGTATCGAAAATAACGTCGCACCGCAAGTTAAATTTGAAACAGCGCATGATCGCGTTGAATTCTGTTGACGAGGCCCCTTTGGCGTGCGAAGTTTGCCTTGGACGTTGCGCCTGACGCTGTCCCAACATGATGTGAGGCCGACAGTGAAAAGACCTAGATAGCCCTGCTCCGTAAGCCGCGCGGCGTTGCAGGGAGACTAAAGGGAAAAGCCGACCAGCTGGATCAGCGGTCGGCCCCCTAGGCGGCAAACAGCGGGGCGTAGGAACCCTGCCAGATGCTTTGGTCACGCTATGAATCTGACACTTCCTGCACCCCATTTCAAGGGAAACCCTTACAGAGGGGAGTACGGACATGGGCTTCGGTGTTTTTGTGAACGCATACTTGCGCGTTCGCTTTGGCCGGGTTGAGCATGTCTGCGCGCACTGGCGCAGCCGCTAATCCGTTCAAGCGATACGCATCCGCATCTGGGCTATGCGATAGCGGTCTGAGAGGCTTTCTGTAACCTAACTTGGGCGGCGCGAAAGCGTCGCCTCTTTCGTTTCCCCCCTCACCGCGGCTGCAGCATCCGCTCCACCAGATCGAACACGTCGTCCATCAGCCCTCCGCGCTTCGCTTCCGGGCCGGTGAACCTCAGCACCCAGCCGTTCTGGCACTGCTCGCGCCGGATCGTCAGGCCCTGCTTCAGGTGCAGGAGCCTGCGGGGTCTTGCGGGCGTGGTCGGGGTGGCGTCGGTCTCCTCAGGACTGAACGCCTCGGCCAGGGTGGGCGTGATGGCGGCCCATTGGCTGGGCAGCGACCGGCTGCGGTTCTGGCCCAGAACCTCGCGGATCACATCGGCCAGACCGCCGCGCAGGGCGGCGGCGAGGCGTTCCATCTGGGTGGCGGTCATGCGGTCGGGGGTGGTGAAGTGGCCGTCGAATTCGTCGACGACCTGCGACAGGTTGCGCAGGCGGGCGCGTTTCTGGCGGCTGAGGTTGGGGTAAAGCGCGTCGCAGGCATCGTCGAGATTGGCGAAGAGGCCCTGCAGGATGGCGTTGGAGAGGAGCAGCCCCTTTTCCCAAGGCGTGATCTGGGTGCGCATCTCGTTTTCGCTGACCATCGCGGCCATGGCGGCGGGGATGCTGGCGGGGTTGCGGATGAAGGCGGGGATGGTGGGGGCACCCTGCTGGCGGCGGCGGGCAAGCTCTCGGCTGGCGGTCAGGCGGCGGAGGCCGGAGATCAGGCCGTAACGCTGGCCCTCCATCGGGTCGGGAAACTCCCACACCTCGATGGGCTGGCGGAGGCCCTCGGTGGCGAGGGAGGTGATCAGCTCCTCCAGCGCCTCGGGGTCGAGGTCGGCGCGGTCGCGGATCAGGGCGTCGTCGCGGATCTGGTCGAGTTGGATCAGGGTGATGGGGTCCATGGGGCGGCCTTTCGTGCGGGGTTGCGCGATGGGGTCACGTCCGTGGTTAAGGGCGCGTCATCGGGGCGCTCCGCCATCGGTGCGGCTGCGCAACTGGGCCAGAAACTGGCGCAAGAGGGGAACGCGGCGGGGGCGGAAATACTCGGTGGTGGGGGTGACGGTTTCCATCATGGCCAAGTGAAAGCGGCGGAAATCCTGGCGCAGGGTGCACCAGGCCAGCACCATCAGCGTGCGGTCGAGAAA
>JANPBI010000388.1:0-12045 GCA_031430315.1 Rhodobacterales bacterium
CCATCGCGGAGCGTGGTGTCGAAGAGATAGAGGCGTTCAGTCATGCGACACCCCCAAATTCCTTCGAAGGAATTTGCAAAAATCTTCGAAGATTTTTGGAAAAGGCGGTCATTTCAGGGCCTCGAGTTTGGCAGGGTCGAAGTTGGGGCCACGCAACAACTTGACTTCAGTCTTTGTCATTCTGACCTCGACTCCGGCAGCAACAAGGGAGCGCTTGAGAGCATCAAGCGCAGAGTAGTCGTTTGATACGATTGCCGATGATCGCGCTTCAGTTACCCGGCTCTGCAACCTAGCAAGGTCCGCGACTGTCTCGACCCTTACTGCGCCAACACCGACGGCCATCGACACTCCAACCGCGGTCGCCGATGCTGACTGAATTCGACCGAAACCGACTATTCCCATTGCCCCCCGCAGGCCCTCTAGTTCACCTGCCTTGTAGAGCGCGCGCATTTCCGTCAAGGCGCCAAAAGTGTTCAAGTCGTCTGCCAAAGCCTCGATGATCGAAGCCGGAGGCTGCGCGTCCTTTGCTTCAGCCGTCGCCTCTCGCCATCTATGCAACTCGTCCCTTGCCTGCGCCGCCTTTTCGGCTGTCCAGTCCATCGGCTTCGTGTAGTGGGTTCCCATCAGCACGTGCCGGATTTCATCTCCTCGAATCCCCTGATCCAGCAAATCCCGCACCGTGAAGAAATTGCCCAAGCTCTTGGACATCTTCTTGCCCTCGACCTGCAGCATCTCGTTGTGCATCCAGACCCGCGCGAACTCGCCATGCGGGTTGGCGCAGGCGCTTTGGGCGATCTCGTTCTCATGATGCGGGAATTGCAAATCGATGCCGCCCGCATGGATGTCAAAGCTTTCGCCAAACAGCTCCTGCGCCATCGCGGAGCATTCGATGTGCCAGCCCGGACGCCCCCTGCCCCAGGGGCTGTCCCATCCCGGCTCCTCATCATTCGACGGCTTCCACAAGACGAAATCCATCGGGTCTTCCTTGTAGGGCGCGACCTCGACCCTCGCCCCCGCGATCATGTCGTCGACCGACCGCCCCGACAGCTTGCCGTACTCCGCGTAGGACCGCACACGAAAGAGGACATGCCCTTCAGCAGCATAGGCATGCCCCGAGGCCACCAGCCCCGCGATCATCGCCACCATCTGCGGCACAAACTCGGTCGCCCTCGGCTCGTGATCCGGGCGCAGCGCCCCCAGCGCATCCATGTCGGCGTGATACCAGGCGATGGTCTCGTCGGTCCGTTGGTGGATCAACTCCTCCATCGTCCCCGGCGAACCGGCCTTTTGCCGACGCAAAGCCTCGGCGTTGATCTTGTCATCGACGTCGGTGAAGTTGCGCACATAGGTGACGTCGTCCTGCCCGTAGACATGCCGCAGCAGCCGATAAAGCACATCGAACACCACCACCGGGCGGGCATTTCCCAGATGTGCGCGGTCATAGACAGTCGGGCCGCAGACATACATGCGGACGTTCTTTGAATCGATCGGGGAAAACACCTCCTTGCGGCGGGTTTTCGTGTTGGTCAGCTTGATCGTCACCATGGCAGATATCCCAAGAACGTTGACAGCTCGGCGCTAAGGCGCGGGACTTGCAACTTCGTTTCTTCCGTGGGGAATGGCAAAGAAGGACCCGCGACCAATGGTCAGCAGGTAATGCAGCAGCAGATGATGCCCTTCAAGATCATGCGGGGGTGATAGCGTGAAAGACCTGTCGCGCCAAGTGCTTTTGCGAACGCGTGTTTGACTGTCTGGCGCGCCCTGCCATGATGGCCAAGCATCGTCATCGAGGGGCGCAGATGTTCTTACGCAGTCTTGTCGTGTTTTTGATCCTGCCGCTTGCGGTCTTTGCGCAAGACCTGCCGCAGCCTTTGTCCGATACGGTCAGCGATTTCGTCGATCTTTTGCCGCCCGAAGACGAGGCGCGTATCGCGGCGCAACTTGGGACGATCCGGGATGAAACCGGCGTTCAGATCGTTGTGGTCACGATGGACAGGATCACGAACTATGGCGCGATTGACCTCAGCATCGAGGCCTATGCCAAACTGTTGTTCAACGCCTGGGGCATCGGCGACGCGGCGCGCGACGATGGCATCTTGATCCTTGTGGCCCGCGACGATCGTGTGACGCGCATCGCGCTTGGATCAGGATATGACGCGGTCTATGACGGCCGCGCCGCCCGCGTCATCGACACAGCCATGCTGCCGGCGTTCCGCGCAGAGCGGTTTGTCCAGGGAATCGAGGCTGGCGTGGATGCCGCGCGGGACCGCATCATCACGCCTTTTCTCAAGAACGAACCCGTGACGGAGACGTCCGGTTTCGACGGGCCGGAACGCTACATGTTCCTGTTTCCCGTGGCGATGGTGCTGGGGTTTCTTGCCCTGATTTTCCGGCGCAAGATCGGTGACCAGGCGGCACGGTTCCATCGCTGCGAAAACTGCAGCCACCGGGGATTGTCGCGTAGCCGCGACATCCTGCGCGCCGCAACCGGCGTTGCGGCTGGAGAGGCGATCCTGCGTGATCACTGCAACAACTGTGGCCATGACCGGACAGAGACTTATGTCGTTGCCCCGGCGGGTAAATCGTCGGGCGGCGGTGGATCATCGGGCTTTGGCGGCGGCGGATCGTCTGGCGGCGGTGCCACGGGGCGATGGTGACACCGCCCCGCACGCCAATTCTGAAGGGGATCAGAACTGCAAGGTCACGCGGGCCTTGATAGTCGTGGCATCCAGGTCCACGCCGCTGCCGTCAAAGTCGTTGAACTTGTGCTGCAATAGTTCGCCACCTACCGTCAAGCTGTCGCTGATGGCAAAGTCCATGCCGACGCCGCCGAAATAGCCGGTATCCGACAGGCCGACCCCGCCCACTGTCGCCTCGGCATGGGCCGCACCAAGCGTACCGTAAACCAGCGAACGGCCAAGTTCGGTACCGGCCTGCAATTTCAGACGCGCAACTGAGTCAAGCTCGCCCAACCCTGCGCCGAGATCGATGTTGGTCATGTCGTAGTCCGCCTCGACACCGGCAACGACATTGCCGAGGTCAAAGCGATACCCGGCCAGCACGCCGCCAAGGGCGCCGTTGCCGTCAAGTCCGCCGCCGTTGCTGTCGACATCACCGTAACCCAGCGCAGCACCGACGTAGAACCCGCCCCAATCCATCCCAGTGGGTGCCGCAATGACCGGCGCCGCCAAAATTTCAGGCTCTACAACAGGTTCCCCCGGTCCACCGGCAAATGCCGGCACTGTCGGCGTCATTGCCAAAAGCATCACGATCAACTTGGTTTTCATTTTTTCCCGTCTCCTTGTTCATGCGGAAGGGCAAGGCTGCTCAGCCACGTTTCTGCATGTGGGAAACAGGTGGCGCAGCGCAAGGTTCCCGGACATCGCAGGATGTCACACGGTTGTGAGATGTCCAAAACGTGCAGGATAAAGCCGAGTGATGCTGTCCATATTGGCGGGGATTGGCCGAAAGGTTGGCATAATTGCCAATGACGTGAATGTGTTGGCGTCAGGCGCGCTCGGCCAGTGCCAGCCAGTCCTCTTCGGCAGCGGCCAAGGCGGCCTGGCGTTCGGCAAGGGCAGCCGTGGCCTTTGCGAACTTGGCAGGCTCGCGGGTGAACAGCCCTTCGGCCGACAGAAACTCGGTCAACTTGGCAATCTCGGCCTCGATCCGGGCAATCTGTTCGGGCAGGTCGTCGTACTTTTTCTGCTCGGTGAAACTCAGGCTCTTGCGGGGTCGCGCGGTTGCCACTTGGACTGGTTCAACCGGTTTCGGTTTGCTTGCAATCGCAGCCGGTTGCATCCCGGACACTGTTCGCTGACGGGCATAATCCGACCAGCCGCCTGGGTACACAGTTACGCGGCCCTGCCCTTCCAGCGCCACGGTCTGGGATGCCACACGGTCGATGAAGTCGCGGTCATGGCTGATCAGAAGGACGGTCCCGTCATAGGCGTCCAGCACATCTTGCAAGAGATCAAGCGTTTCGTCATCCAGATCGTTCGTTGGCTCATCCAGCACCAGCAGGTTGGAGGGCCGCGCCATGATTTTGGCCAGCAAGAGCCGCGCCTTTTCGCCCCCAGACAGCGAAGACACCGGGGCACGGGCCTGACGGTCGTCAAAGAGAAAGTCTTTCAGATAGGCCACGACATGGCGTGGAATGCCCCGCACCATGACCTGATCGGACGCGCCGCTGACGCGCAAGCCCGGATCGCCGGTCATGTTTTCCCAAAGACTGGCTTCAGGGACCAGCGCGGCGCGGTTCTGATCCAGAACGGCAATGTCGAGCGTCGTGCCAAGGCGTACGGTCCCTGCGTCGACTTCAAGCTGTTTCAGCAGACACTGCACCAATGTCGTCTTGCCGATGCCGTTCGGTCCGACAAAGGCCACGCGGTCGCCGCGCATCACGCGCAAATCCAGCCCCTTGGCGATCACCGTGTCGCCAAAGGATTTCGACAAGCCTTTGGCCTCGATCACCATCTTGCCCGAGGTGGCGCCGGAATCCATCGTCAGGGCGGCGGTCCCTTGGCGCCGGATTTGCGCCGCCCGTTCCGACCGTAACTCGGCCAGGGCGCGCACCCTGCCCTGGTTGCGCTTGCGCCGTGCCGAAATGCCCTCGACGGCCCACTTTGCCTCGGCCTTGATCTTGCGGTCCAGCTTGTGGCGAGCGTCATCCTCGGCGGCCCAGGTGTCATCGCGCCAGTCCTCGAACCCCGCGAAGCCTGAATCGCGCCGCCGCATCTGGCCCCGGTCGATCCAGAGCACTGATCGGGACAATGCGCGCAAAAACGCCCTGTCATGGCTGATCAGCAGAAACGCTGAGCGGGTCTGCAGCAGTTCTGCCTCAAGCCACTCGATGGCCTGGATGTCGAGGTGGTTGGTCGGTTCGTCCAGCAACATCACGTCGGGTTCTTCGGCCAGCAGTTTGGCCAGCGCAGCGCGGCGCTTTTCGCCCCCACTTGCCGATGACACGGGGGCATCCATCTGCAGATGCAACCCTTCAGCGACCATGGCGATGCGATATTCGTCGCCCAGGGCAAGACCGCTTGCGGCAAAATCGCCCAAGGTGGCAAAGCCGGACAGATCCGGGTCCTGCTCCATGTAACCCACCCGGGTCCCGACTGGCACGGTCAGCGCACCGCTGTCAGCCTCGACCCGGCCGGCCATCACCTTCATCAAGGTGGATTTTCCGGACCCGTTCCGGCCGACAAGGGCAAGGCGGTCGCCGGGCTGAACCGTGAGGTCTACGCCCTCGAAAATCGGGTTACCGCCAAAGGTCAGGCGGATGTCGGACATCTGAAGCAGGGGTGCGCGGGCCATATCGGCGCCGGGGGTAAGACGCGCGCGCGCAAAGGTCAATCGGTCCTGACGCCGCGCACGGCCAGTTCGCGCATCTGGCGTGCCCGGGTTGCGGGGATTGCGGCCACTTCGACGACGGTAAAGACATGCATGGTGCCAAGATCCCTGTCGATCACCGCATGATCTCCGACCTTGCCGCCCAATGCTAGGTAACTGCGCAGCATTGGCGGCAGGCCTGATAGGATCGACCTGGCTCCAGTGGCGACCAAGTCTGTCGTCGGGTGCAATGGCCAGATGTCCTTTGACTTCGCCCCCGGGCGGGTCGCCGAGCTGGCAAGATGCCCAAGCGCAAGATGTTGGAACGCCGCGCCGTGCCGGGCGCCGTCTGTCCCGGCAAAGCTGGTACAGCCGAAAAGAAAGGCGCCCCCGTGGTCGTCGACAAGGCTGGTCAGGAAAGACCAGACCAGACGCAGAATATCGGGGTCATGACGATCCGGCCTGATGCAAAAGCGCCCGATTTCCAGCATTGGGACCGGATGGCGCGCCAGCGCCGACAGGTCATAGTGACGGGCGGAATAACTTTTGGTCGCCTCGGCCCCGGTGTTCAGCACCATAACCCTGCAATACCCGACCAGAATACCGCTGACCGGTTCTTCGATCAGCAGATGACGACACGTGTCGTCATGCGCGTCGCGGTCTTGTGGTGCAGTGAGACCGCCGCGAAAACATAGCTGGCGCAAGGCATATGCCCGCGCCATGTCTTGCGCGCCATTCGCCCATCTTGCCGAGTACTGCCCGCCTGAAATGATGTTCACTTTCCGTCCATATGGGTTGGCGATCCCGCGTAATTTTCCTATTTCTTGTCGGAGCTCAATGCCGACACAACCGTGCCGCACGCCAAACCGCAAGGAGATGACCATGGAAAAAGTGATCAAGACGGACAAGGAGTGGCAGGCCCAACTGTCAGATCTGGCTTACAAGGTCACCCGGAACCATGGAACGGAACGCGCCTTCACCCATGACAATTTTCCCGAGGATGCTGGCACGTTTACTTGCGTCTGTTGCGGCGCACCGTTGTTTGATCAGGCGCACAAGTTCGACAGCGGCACCGGCTGGCCGTCATTCTTTGCTCCCGTGGATCCCGAGATGGTCGGCGAAAAAGAAGATCGCGGCTTTTTCATGCGGCGGACCGAAGTGCATTGCAACCGGTGCGAGGCGCATCTTGGCCATGTCTTTCCAGACGGACCTGCCCCTACCGGCCTGCGGTATTGTATCAACGGCGTTGCGCTCAACTTTGCGCCGTCCGATGATTGACGGGGTGGGCGGCCTTTGCAGACTTCAGCGGTCCAGGTCGCTGGCGCTGATCTTGCCCAGGCTGCCCAACAGCTGCCGGATAAAGCCGATGCCCTTGATGTTGGTTTCGGTGACCCGCCGCGATATCGGAACGACCTTGCCATCGGCAAGCCCGTAGGTGGCGATGTTGTCGACGACACCCGCCTCGCTAAAGGTGATGGCCAGGACTTGACGGTCGATTTCCTCAGGTTGGCGGTATCCGACATTCCGGTAGCGACTTTGCACGTAGAACCAGCCGACATCGTTCAACAGGCCTGACGTGCTTGGCCGCCCGATCTTGGTTGCGACCGTCTCGCGGGTATCTGTGCCGACCTCGATCATCGCCAGCTCGTCCGGGGCCGGGACATAGCCGTGATTGCGGTACACCGGAGAGCAGCCGACCATGGCCAGCAAGGCGACGGCTGCAAGTGCGCAGCGAAACCTGTTGTGCGATTGCGGGATGATCCTTGGGCTGGACGGTGTGTCCCATGCCGTATGCACCGTCTTGGTCATTCCTGCCCCTTTGCCTTTGTCTTGTCGTCCAGATTGCAATCGCATGATCCTCAACCCGCCCGCCCTTGCATGTGCTAACCGCGTTTTGCTATCCGGGACAATCCCGACGGTGGCGTGACCAGCACTTGCTGGATCGGAATATCAGAAGCCTGTACATCAGTTCAAGGAAGGAACGCGTGACCAGGGCTGAAACTCTTCTGCAAGCTAACCCTATGTCCTATCGCAATAGGATCAGGAAAGAGGATTGGAATGGCGAAAGACCCGCAAGACGGCCTTTGGACTCTGACTTACCCCCTTCGGGTGGCACGGCTTTCCAACAAGGTTGTGACCACTTTCGCGCTTCAACCCGATGTGTCCGTGCGAAAAGCGTTGGCGCAACAATTGGGAATCAGCGCCATTCATCATATGCAATTCGTAGGCACGCTGACCCCCCGCGGCCGCCGCGATTTCGTGCTGCAGGCGCGCCTGACCGCAAAGGTCGAACAGCCCTGCATTGTATCCTTGCGGCCTGTCATGACCGAACTCACTGACGATGTTATGCGCCGGTATGCACATGACTATTCTGACCCCGACGGTGACGAGGTCGAGCTGCCGCAGGATGACACCCTCGAACCTTTGTCCGAGGTGATCGACGTTGGTAGTGTTGCGGTCGAGGCGCTGGCCCTTTTATTGCCGGAATATCCGCGCGCGCCCGGGGCAAGCTTTGTCGCGGCCAGCACCGACCCTGCCGCAGAAATGGCCGAGGGAGATCGGCCCAAACCCTTTGCAGGGCTGGCGGAACTGGCGTCAAGGATGGCCGGAAAAGCTGACGAAAACGATGAAAATGGCCCGGCTGGGACCCTGCCATAAAGGGGCTTGCGCTGCCGCCGAATCCGCGTATTTTCCGCGCTTCGTTATGGCATTGCTGCTGGACCGGGTCAAACCCTGGTGCGCCGATGCAAGATGCTGAAATGTAAAGAAAAGCAGGGGTGCGTCCCCTCATTGATCGAGGGTGTGACATGGCTGTCCCGCAGAACCGAACCACGAAATCGCGCCGCAACATGCGTCGTTCTCATGATGCGCTGGTCGCTGCAAACCCGAACGAATGTTCGAACTGTGGTGAGCTGAAGCGCCCTCACCATGTCTGCCCATCCTGCGGCCACTATGACAGCCGTGAAGTCGTGGCCGTGGCCAAGGCGGTCGATCTGGACGAAGACGCAGCATAAGTTGGCTGGCGCGCGCCATGGCACAGGGATCGTCGATCTCGTCACTGTCAGGCGCGTCAAGGCAGGTGATTTCTGTTGATGCAATGGGTGGTGATCGTGGGCCTGCGGCAGTCGTCGCGGGCCTTGTCGATTGCCTGACCCGCTTGCCTGACCTTCAGGTCATCCTGCACGGCGATCAGAAACAGATCATCCCGCTGGTCCGCAAGCACGCCGTTCTGACCGACCGATGCCACATCCGGCACGCCGAACGGACTGTGGCCATGACCGACAAGCCGGCGCAGGTGATGCGCCATGGTGATGGCACATCCATGTGGTCCTGCCTGGAAAGCGTCAAGCAGGGCGAGGCCAGCGCCGCCGTCTCTTGTGGCAATACCGGGGCCTTGATGGCGCTCAGCATGATCCGCCTGCGCAAGTTGCCTGGCGTGAACCGGCCCGCCATCGCCTGTCTGTGGCCATCGCGCAATCCGGGCGGCTTCAATCTGATGCTGGATGTTGGCGCTGATATCCGGGCCGAGGCGGATGACCTGATCCAATACGCCATCATGGGCGCATCCTATGCCAAGAAGGGCCTTGGACTTGCGCACCCGCGCATCGGTCTTTTGAATGTCGGCACAGAAGAACACAAAGGCCGGGCGGAGCTAAAGCTGGCCCACGACCAGATGGGGCGCGTGGCCGAGGCTGCGGGGTTTGCCTTTGTCGGATTTGTCGAGGGGGGTGATATTCCGTCGGATCGCGTGGATGTCATCGTGACCGACGGCTTCACCGGCAACATCGCGCTCAAGACCGGCGAAGGCACGGCAAGCTTGATTTCCGATTTTCTGAAAGAAGCCTTCAACGCGGGCTTGTTGTCCAAGTTTGCGGCAGTCTTGGCCTTGAACTCATTGAAACGCTTGCAGAAACGGATTGACCCTCGGCGCGTCAACGGGGGGGTGTTCCTGGGTCTGAACGGCACAGTTGTCAAATCGCATGGCGGGGCAGACGCTACAGGGATTTCGGCTGCAATCGCCCTTGCCTATCAATTGGCGCAGTCGGGATTTCAGGCTGATCTGGCGCAACTGGTTGCATCGGCAGGGCATGCGGGTCAGGATGCAGCCGCAGAAACGCCTGCTGCCGGCATCAATAATGGACCCACTGAATGACATTGCGCGCCGTGGTCAAGGGCGTCGGGCACTACCTGCCCGCCAGAGTTGTCCCGAATGCCGAACTGGAAACGCTGGTTGAGACGTCGGATGAATGGATCCGTGCACGGTCGGGGATTGAGCGGCGGCATTTCGCGGCCGAGGGCGAAACGACCTCCATGCTTGCCATCGCGGCGGCGCGCGAAGCGTTGGCCGATGCCGGGCTGACGAGCGATGATCTGGACGCTATCGTCGTGGCCACCTCGACACCGGACCTGACCTTTCCTTCGGTTGCCACCATGGTGCAGGCCGGCCTCGGCATGAAGGGCGGCTTTGCCTACGACGTTCAGGCCGTATGTGCGGGTTTTGTCTTTGCGCTGGCCAATGCGCAGGCGATGATTGCCTCGGGCCAGGCGGAAAAGGTTCTGGTCATCGGGGCCGAGACGTTCAGTCGCCTCATGGATTGGTCGGACCGGACCACATGCGTGTTGTTCGGGGATGGTGCGGGGGCGCTGGTCCTGGCGGCCGAACCGGGTGCGGGAACGTCCGATGACCGGGGCATTCTGGCGGTGGATCTGCATTCGGATGGCACCTATCGCGACCTTCTGTTTGTCGACGGTGGTACGTCGACTGGCACCACCGGCCATCTGCGCATGCAAGGCAAAGAGGTCTTTCGTCATGCCGTTGAAAAGCTTGCTGAAACCGCACATGCCGCCTTGCAGAAGGCCGGGCTTACCCCCGATGACGTGACCTGGATCGTGCCGCATCAGGCCAATATTCGTATCATTGAGGGGACTGCAAAGCGGATGCAGGTCGGGATGGACCGCGTGGTGGTGACCGTCCAGGATCACGGCAACACCTCTGCCGCCTCGATTCCGTTGGCACTTTCAGTCGGCAAGGCGCGCGGACAAATCAAACCCGGCGATCTGATCGTGACTGAGGCGATCGGCGGCGGGCTCGCCTGGGGATCGGTCGTTTTGCGCTGGTAAGGCCAATGCAAATGCGTGTCCCAAGTCATTGATATTGACTCGCAATTCCAACCCGCGCATCTTGGCTGAAAAACCCAGGGGGGACGGAATGAGTGAAAAGACACTGACGCGCATGGATCTGAGCGAGGCAGTCTTCCGCGAGGTTGGCCTAAGCCGGAATGAATCTGCCAATTTGGTCGAAAGCGTGCTGCAGCACATGTCCGATGCGCTGGCATCGGGCGAGTCTGTCAAGATATCGTCTTTCGGCACGTTTTCGGTGCGCGACAAGACGGCGCGGATCGGGCGCAACCCGAAAACCGGGGACGAAGTGCCGATCAGCCCGCGCCGCGTGCTGTCATTCCGTCCATCGCATCTGATGAAAGACCGTGTCGCCGCCGGCAAGAAGCGCTGAGCGGAAAGGGAGGCGCAGGGATGGACAAGTCACCCGACGCCTTTCGCACGATCAGCGAGGTTGCCGAGCATCTCAACACGCCGGCACATGTCCTGCGGTTCTGGGAAAGCCGATTTCCCCAGATCCGCCCGGTAAAACGGGCAGGAGGGCGCAGATATTACCGCCCTTCGGATGTCGCGCTGCTGACCGGTATCAAGCGGCTTCTGCACGATGATGGCCTGACCATCCGTGGGGTACAAAAGATCCTTCGCGAACAGGGCGTTCGCCATGTCGCAGGTCTCTCGGCCGGTGATGGGGATGCGGGAAAGCTCCATGATCATGTTGATATCATAGAGGAAATCCTTGTGGAGGTTGTGCTGCTTCCCAATGCAGCGGTGGTTCCCTTTGCAAAGCCCGACGTCTCGGTTCCGACGGCCGGCGATATCTGGCCGGACGCAACCTTGACGCCGGCAGATGACGCGGCTGCTTTTGTTCCAGATCTGTCCGATCCTGTCGTTCTCACGCCTGAGCCGGTCATCGAGACCGCAATGGATGACGCGGATGATGACCAGTTCCTGGCGCTTTTGGCCGAAGTCAGTCGTGCTGACGACGAAGCCGTCCCCGCCCCGGAAATCAAGACAGATGACGCGGACCTTTTGATCGCCTCCGTGATAGACACAGTGGTGCAAACTGCCACTCCGTCGCCGTCTCGGCCCGACGATACTTGGCGGTCAATCCCTCTGGCTGTGGGCGAGGAAATGCCTTTGTCATCCAGGGCGCGCGCGCTGCCCGCGGGTGCTTTGATCTCGCGCAAACGCGAGGTTTCTGCATGGATCGTGCGGGCACGGGATCTGGCGCGGCGCATGGGGGAACCCGTCAGTCCCGGTCGCGGTTGACGCCAAGTTGCCTACAAACTTTCTTGCTTGCCCCGGCCTGCAAAACCGGTATGAACGCAGTCGTTCGGGCCGTAGCGCAGCCTGGTTAGCGCGTCCGTCTGGGGGGCGGGAGGTCGAGAGTTCGAATCTCTCCGGCCCGACCATATCAAGAAACCGCCCGCCTGCCCCCGTGCAGCGCGGGCGGTTCCGTATCCGGCCGCCGTCCGGGTGCGCCACCAAGGGGGGCACGGCATGACGACCAGAGGCGTCCTTTCCGCAGAGGCGATCGGCGCGATGATCGCCGCAGGCCAGATCCGGGCCGAACCGGACATAGCCGAGGCCCAGGTG
>JANPBI010000389.1:0-9286 GCA_031430315.1 Rhodobacterales bacterium
CAGCTGGCTGGACGACAGGGGGTAGCCCTGCGCGGCAAGGCAGGCCTTGCGGCGGTGGGCTCTGCCTGTGCCCTAGCGGATGTGGTCATCGTGAATGAGGTGGTCGAGGTTCGGCCCGAGGGGTGCCTGCTGCTGGATGAAAAAGTCCTGCGCCAAACTGGATCGGTCGCTTTGGTGAAAGGGTCCGACGGGATCAAGATCATCGCGGCGCGGCAGGTGGCGCGGATCTGGTCGGGTAAGCCCATGGAGTTGGGTATGCTGCCCCGCTATCTGGAAGCAAAGGTCCCGGCGCTGGCGTCAGTTCAAGTCGAACAACCGACCGCGCCACCCTGACATCAAAACGGAATGGCCCTCGAGCGATCGCCCTCGGGCAACCCGTCTGCCTATCCAGGTTGCGTCCCACAATCCAGGTGCAACGGCGAAGGCTAGTAGTTCCGGATCAGCCCGACCAGACGACCCTGCACCTTGATCAGGTGGTCGGGATAGACGCGGGTTTCATAGGCGGGGTTTGCTGACTCAAGCGCGATCATGACGCCGCGGCGACGAAAGCGCATCAGCGTCGCCTCGTTGTCTTCGACGATGGCCACCACGATGTCGCCGTTTTCAGCCGTCGATTGTTCGCGGATCACCACGACATCGCCGTCGTTGATCCCGGCCTCGATCATGCTGTCGCCGTTGACCTCCAGCGCATAGTGCTGGCCACGCCCCGACAGCATGGAACCCGGCACCGACACATGGTGTGACACTTCCGAAATCGCCTCGATCGGGACACCGGCGGCAATGCGGCCCATCACAGGCAACTCCATCGCATGCAAGGCCTCGACCGGGATCGCGGCACGCGGTGGTGCCACGCGGTCCCCGTCGATGACCTTGGGCGAAAAGCTGGCGGCTTTTGAGGTAAATCCCGGGCGTTCCATCGCCTCGGGCAATTTGATGATTTCAAGCGCTCGGGCGCGGTGAGCAAGACGGCGAATGAAACCACGTTCTTCCAGCGCCGTGATCAGCCGATGGATGCCCGATTTGGACCGCAGATCCAGCGCTTCTTTCATTTCGTCGAACGACGGCGGCACGCCATCGACGTCCATCCGAACCCGAATGAAGTCTAAAAGTTCCAACTGCTTGCGCGTAAGCATGGGCCACCCCGGTTGCCACCTGTTGGATTAATGTTCTGCCTGCGTTCTTGGTTTGTGTCAAGCCCTTTGCGAATCACGACGATTGATTCGCAATTGGAAACGATGTTCGAAGTCAGAGCGACAGATACCGGACCATGGTGCCTGCAGGCATCGTGGGCGCGTTGATCGGTTGGATCAGCAAGGCATCCGCGACTGTCAACACCGACAACAGGGCAGAGTCCTGATTGCCAAGGGGTGTGATCGTCGCGGTGCCATCGGGGGCACGGCAGAGGCTTGCGCGGATGTAATGCGCGCGGGGTCCCCCGGCCGCGAGGTCCACGGCCAGGCGCGCTTCAAAGGTGGGTGTCGTCACTTCGGGCAGGCCCAACATGCGCCGCACCATCGGCAGCAAGAACAGGTGCCCGCAGACGATGGCCGATACGGGGTTTCCAGGCAGCCCCAGCAAAGGCGTGCCAGATCCCAGACGCCCCGCCATGAGGGGCTTCCCCGGCCGCATCGCGATTTTCCAGAAAGCGCGGTCCAGACCCAGGCTTTGAGCCACGCGTCCAACCAGATCGTGGTCCCCGACAGATGCCCCGCCGATGGTCACGATCAGATCCGCCCCTTCGGCCAGCGCAAAAATTGTGCGCAGGCTTTCCTCGGTATCGGTGGCGATGGGCAAAAGCCGGGCCGTGCCGCCTGCCGCTTCAATCATCGCCTTGAGTGCAAAACCGTTGGAGCTGATGATCTGGTCAGGGCCGGGATCAGTGCCCGGCATCACCAGTTCGTCACCCGTAGCCAGAATTGCCACTTGGGGTTTGCGCGTGACCGGCAAGGTGGCATGGTTCATTGCCGCCAGCAGCGCAAGGTCTGCAGGGCGCAGGATGCGCGGGCTGACACTGGACCCAAGATCGAAATCCTGCCCGGCCGCGCGGATGTTGGACGGGCCATCGCCGGGTCCGGTCAGTGTAATTTGGCCGTCGGATGCAGTCACGTCCTCTTGCACGATGACGCGGGTCGCGTCCATTGGGACCGGCGCGCCGGTAAAGATGCGCACGGCTTGCCCAATGCTGATGGACCCTGCAAACCGCCGTCCGGCCGCAGATTCCCCGACGACGGCAAAGCTGTCCCCCGCGCGCGGGTAGCCCGCGACGGCATAACCATCCATGGCCGAGGCAGCAAAAGGTGGCTGGCGCAGTTTGGCCAGGACGGGCGCGGCCAGCATCCGGCCGGCCGCGTGCTGCAGGGGCACCATTTCAGACGGCAAAGGTACAACAAGGGCCAGTGCGAGCTCCAGCGCCTCGGCGACCGAAATCATGGGGTCGCCTCGTAAGTTCCGGATTTCCCACCTTCTTTGCGGATCAACCGAATACCGCCGATGGTCATGCCCTTTTCGACGGCCTTCAACATGTCGTAGACGGTCAGAGCCGCGACTGACACGGCCGTCAGCGCCTCCATCTCCACCCCGGTTTGGCCGGTTGTGCCGACCGTTGCCCTGATCCGGACACCGGGCAATGCTGGGTCGGCCACCAGATCGAGCGCGACCTTGGTCAAAGCTAACGGATGGCACAGCGGGATCAGATCAGCGGTCCGCTTGGCCGCCATGATCCCGGCCAGTCGCGCCACCGCCAGCACGTCGCCCTTTTTGGCGGTGCCTGCGGTAACATGGTCCAGCGTTGCCGGTAGCATCGCGACATATCCTTCGGCCACAGCGACACGGGCAGTCGCTGCCTTGCCCGAAACATCCACCATATGCGCCCGGCCCTGGCCGTCGAAATGCGACAGTCCGGTCATGATCCGCTTTCGGAGGTCAAGGGATGGGCAAGGATCGCCCTTGTTGCCGCTGTCACGTCCGCCTGCCGCATCAGGCTTTCCCCGATCAGGAAACAGCGCGCGCCAAAAGCGGCCAGATCGGCGAGGTCAGAGGGATGATAAAGGCCGCTTTCCGACACGATGATCCGGTCCGCAGGCACATACCGCGCAAGGGTGCGCGTGGTTTCCAGCGTCACCTCGAACGTGTTCAGATTGCGGTTGTTGATGCCGATCAGCGGCGATTTGAGCAGGGTCGCCCGGTCCAGTTCCGCCCGGTCATGCACCTCGATCAGCACATCCATGCCTTGGGCAAGGGCGCAGTCTTCCAGTTCGGTCGCCTGTGCGTCCGAGACGGAGGCCATGATGATCAGGATGCAGTCGGCATGCAGGGCGCGGGCCTCGACCACTTGATAGGGGTCATAGAGGAAATCTTTGCGCAGGCAGGGCAGACCAACAACGGCGCGGGCGTCGGTGAGATAGCTGTCCGCCCCCATAAAGGACGGCCCGTCGGTCAGGATCGACAGGCAGGTGGCTCCCCCGGCCTCGTAGGCGCGCGCCAAAGCCGGCGGGTCAAAGTCCTTGCGGATCAGTCCTTTGGACGGGCTGGCTTTCTTGATTTCGGCGATCAGGCCGTATCCGGATGCAGCGGCATTGGACAGTGCACGGGCAAAGCCGCGCGGAGGCGGCGCGGCCAGGGCCGCATCCTCCACTGCGATCAAGGGACGGTCCCGTTTGCGCGCGGCCACCTCGTCGAGTTTGTAGGACTTTATGCGGTCAAGAATGGTGCTCATGGCGTGTGCCTAAAGCCAATCATGGCAAAAGAAAAGCCAGCGGGGGATCAACCGCCGCTCTGCGTGATTCGGGCCAAGGCGGCAAGCTTTGCCTTGGCCGCCCCGGAATCGATGCTTTGCCGCGCCAGGGTCACGCCATCCTGCAACGTGTCAACCTTGTCTGCCACCATCAGCGCGGCTGCAGCGTTCAGCAACACCGCGTCACGGTAGGCCCCTGACGTCCCGTCCAAAAGCGCCCGGAACGCCGCAGCGTTCTCGGCAGGCGTGCCGCCCATGATCGCCTCGAAAGGATGAACCGGCAGACCCGCATCTTCGGGGTGCAGGTCAAACTCGCGCACCACGCCTCCCTCGACGGCGGCAACCTTGGTCGGGGCCGCAATGGAAATCTCGTCCGTGCCGTCGCCGCCATGGACAAGCCAGGCTTTCTCGGATCCCAAGGCCAACAGCGTTTCGGCCATAGGACGGATCAGGGCGGCCGAGAAGGCCCCGGTCAGCTGGCGTTTCACGCCCGCAGGGTTGGTCAGAGGACCGAGGATGTTGAAGATCGTGCGCGTGCCAAGCTCTGCCCGCACCGGCATGACGTGGCGGATAGCCGGATGGTGCATCGGCGCCATCATGAAGCCGATCCCAGCCTGTGCCAGGCAGCGTTCGACGATGTCTGATCCGACCATCACGTTCAGGCCCATTTCGGTCAACGCATCCGCCGCCCCGGATTTTGACGACAGGTTGCGGTTGCCATGCTTGGCAACTACCACGCCCGCACCGGCCACAACAAAGGCGGTAGCGGTCGAAATGTTCAGCGTGCCCTTGCCGTCGCCGCCGGTGCCAACGATGTCCATCGCCCCCTCAGGCGCGCGCACCGCATTGCATTTGGCGCGCATCACCGTGGCGGCGGCGGTATATTCGTCAACCGTTTCTCCCCGTGTCCGCAGCGCCATCAGGAAGCCGCCCATCTGCGCAGGCGTCCCCTCGCCGTCAAAAAGCGCACCAAACGCGGCCTCGGCCTCGGCGCGGGTCAGGGCGCGCATGGCCGCAATTCCGATCAGCGGTTTCAATACATCGCTCATGCCGGGGCCATCACACGGGCCTGGTCCAGAAAGTTACGCAACAACTGGTGCCCGTGTTCGGACGCGATGCTTTCGGGGTGGAACTGTACGCCCTCGATCGGCAGGTCGCGGTGGCGCAAGCCCATGATCGTGCCGTCCGCAAGGCTTGCTGTCACCTCAAGGCAGTCGGGCAGGGTGGCAGCCTCGACGATCAGGGAATGGTAGCGGGTGGCCTGGAACGGCGTCGGCAATCCGGCAAAGACACCGTTGCCCTGGTGGTGGATCGTGCCCATTTTGCCATGCACGATCTCGTTGCAGCGGATGACACGGCCCCCAAAGGCCTCGCCGATTGTCTGATGGCCAAGGCAGACACCCAAAAGGGGGATGCGCGCCTCGGCGGCGGCCAATGTCAGGGGCAGGCAAATCCCGGCCTGGGCTGGGTCACAAGGCCCGGGGGACAACACGATCACCTCGGGGCGCATCGCCATGACCGCCTGGACATCCAGCGCATCGTTGCGCCGAACCACCACATTCGCCCCCAATTCACCCAGATAGTGCACGAGGTTGTAGGTAAAGCTGTCATAATTGTCGATCAGAAGCAGCATCTTGCCCATGCCTCGCCGGATAGGGGTGAAGCCTGTTGCGGCTCGAGGTATAGATGGTCAGAGCGGGCGAAGGGCGTCAAGAGGCACATGCCCTCTGGCGCTGGAACAAAGAGGCGGGCAAAGTGCCACAAAGGCAGGCAAATAGCGGCAGGCGCAACTGTCGCACAAAGGAACGACGGAGGAGCAGGTGATCCGCGGTTTCGTCTTGGGAATACTGAGCGGTGGCGTCGCGTCGGCGCTGGGCTTGGGCATCGTATCTTATCTCGTGCCGCCGACGGGCCTGGCCGGGTCGGATGCAGTGGCCCCTGCGAGCCCCGCAACGGATACACCTGCCGAGGCACCTGCGGGTGAAACCGCATCGCCGCCGTCGGCCATTGTCCCGGACGCGCCCGCCGGCGCCGTCATGCCCAAAGCACCTGCAACCGGCGAAACCCCGACTGCCCCGACAGAAACAGACCCTGCCGTCCAGACCCCTGACAAAGAAGATAACAAGGATGATGGCGCAGCGTTGAACCCGGCGCCGGTTGATCAGGACATCACGGCCTCAGCACTAGATGCAGTCCCTGCAACCGAAATGAATTCTGTTGCCAAGGATGTGGCGCCAGTCCCCGCCGTCCCGTCTGTGTCGACAGAACCAGCCGTTTCCGATACTCCGCCGGCGGGGGGCGTCATCAAGACACCCCCTGTTCTTGCGCCCGCAGCTGATACTGACATCCCCCAGGCTGACCCGCCCGCGATTGCGCAAGCTGACGTTGCGGCCCCCGAAACCGGACACCCCGATGCCCCGGCCACGATTGCACTGGACGCAGCCCCGATCGCCCCGCTTGCCCCGGCAGCGCCGCCAAAGGTGGCATTAGGTGCAACCCCACAGCCAGCCGATCAACCGATGGTCGAAGCGGACGGTCCGGCCCTTGCCGCCGACCTGCCTGCACCGGCAGCCCCGGCCAAGCCCGATGCGCCACCTCAGGTCATTGCGGATGCAACCCCTGCCCAGGTCGACCCGCCGCCGCCGCCACCCGCAGAACCTGAACCGCGCCTTCTGACCGAAGATCCGCCACTGGAGGATAGCAATTCAGCCACTTTGGCCCCGGCGGCGCGCCTCGGGGACGGCGCTGATGGTGTGGTGACTGGGCGGCTGCCTCGCATCGGCGATCCCGCAGCCGACCCGGCAGCCGATGGCGAGCAGGCGGCAAAGACGCCCCTGGTCGAATTCGCGCGTGCGTTTGAGAATCCTGATCAAAAGCCCATCTACAGCATCGTCCTGATTGACAACGGCGCGGCGGATCTCGACCGCAAGGCTTTGGCCGATCTGCCCTTTCCGGTCAGTTTTGCCATCGATCCGATGTGGGACAATGCCGCCGCCCTTGCCGCGATTTATCGCGATGCGGGACAGGAGGTGCTGATGATGGCAACGGGTATTCCCGAAGGGGCGACGGCCTCAGATCTCGAGGTCAGCCTGGCGGCGCTGTCTGCTAAGTTGCCCGAGGCTGTCGCTGTCCTGGAACAGGTCGATGTGGTGTTTCAGGACAACCGGCCACTGGCGACGCAGATCGTGCCGATCCTTGCGGCGCAGGGGCGCGGTCTGGTCACTTGGGACCAGGGCCTGAATGCTGCCGATCAAGTCGCGCGGCGCGAAGGGTTACCATCGGCCATGGCGTTTCGCAGCCTCGACAGCCAAGGCGAAGGCACAGACACCATCCGCCGCTATCTGGACCGTGCGGCATTTCGGGCGGCGCAAGAGGGTCGGGTGGTCGTTGTCGGCACGACGCGGCCCGAAACCATCGAGGCACTGATTGCGTGGGGGTTGGAAGGTCGGTCTGCGACGGTCGCACTTGCGCCGATTTCCGCCGCCCTGACGGTCAACTGACGTCTCAGCCGTTGCCGCGTCCCGTGAATCGCCCGGCGTCCTCGGCTGCGTGACGCAAGGCGTTGGATTTGTTCACGGTTTCCTGGTACTCGGATTCGGGGTCGCTGTCATAGACCACGCCGCCGCCTGCCTGGATATAAAGGGTTTCATCCTTCAGAACCGCGGTGCGGAGCGCGATGCAAAAGTCCATCTCGCCATTGGCGGCGAAGTATCCTACCCCGCCGCCGTAGACGCCGCGCTTTTCCGGCTCCAACTCGTCAATGATCTGCATGGCGCGGACCTTGGGCGCCCCTGAAACGGTGCCTGCCGGCAGGCCGGCCAATAGCGCCGAGAGGGCATCCTCGCCCTCTGCAATCTGGCCGACCACGTTGGAGACGATATGCATGACATGGCTGTAGCGTTCGATGATGAACTGCTCAGTCGGGCGCACGCTGCCGATTTTTGCCACGCGGCCCACGTCGTTGCGGCCGAGATCCAACAGCATCAGATGTTCGGCCAGCTCTTTCTGGTCGGCCAGCAGGTCTGCCTCCAATGCGCGGTCCTCTTCGGGTGTTGCGCCCCGCTTGCGGGTGCCTGCAATGGGCCGGACGGTCACCTCGCCATCGCGCAGCCGGACCAGGATTTCCGGGCTTGCGCCGACGACCTGAAAGCCGCCAAAGTTGAAAAAGAACATGAATGGCGACGGATTGGTGCGACGCAGGCTGCGATAAAGTGCAAAAGGTGCAACGGGAAAGTCCATCGCCCAGCGTTGTGATGGCACCACCTGAAAGATGTCGCCGGCGCGAATATAGTCCTTGGCCTTTTCCACAGCGGCCTTGTAGCCCGCATGGGTAAAGTTCGACCGGGGTTGGCCCATAACTGCGGCGTCGCCCAGATCGCGGGGCATGGCCGCCGCCCGGTCCAGATCGCGCAGCGCGTCCATCACGCGCTCTGCGGCCTGAGCATAGGCCGCGCGGGCCGTCAGCCCGCTGACCACCCAGGCCGGGGCGACCACCGTCACTTCGCCTTTGACCCCGTCCAGCACAGCCACCACGGATGGGCGCATCAACACCGCGTCCGGCACGCCGATCGGGTCCGGGTTCACGTCTGGCAGATGTTCAACCAGCCGGATCATGTCATAGCCCAGATACCCGAACAGGCCCGAGGCGATGGGCGGCAATCCTTCCGGCATCTCGATCCGGGATTCGCCGATCAGCGCGCGCAAACTGTCGAGCGGCGCGCCGGGCAGGGGCGTGAAGGCCGCCGGATCGAACCTGGCCTCGCGGTTGATCGAGGCGGTCTTGCCATCGCATTTCCAGATCAGGTCTGGTTTCATTCCGACCACAGAGTACCGGCCCCGGACTTCGCCCCCGGTCACGGATTCAAGCATGAAGGTGTCGCTGCGTGCCTCGCCCAGCTTCAGCATAAGGCTGACGGGCGTGTCGAGATCGGCGGCGAGCCTTGCCCAGACGACCTGGTTGGCCCCGGCGGTCCAGCCGCGTTCAAAGACCTCGAAGGACGGGCTCAGTTGCATGGTATCAAGGCAGCTGGCGTTTGACGGAATCGATGACGGCTTGATCGAGGACAATCCCGGCCTGTGCGCCGACCGCTGAGGTAAAGGCGTCATAGACGTCCGCAGCAATAGCGTCCTGCACCTGCGCGCCAATCGCGGTTTTCAGGGCCGCTGCGGCGTCGCCCGTCTGATCTGCCGGGGTGATCGCGGTCAGGCGCACAACGCCGACAAAGTCTGCCTCGTCGATCACACGGACGTCGTCCTTTGCCATCTCGAACAGGGCGGTCATCAGGGCCCCAGGTGCGCCGTCCACCGTGCCGTCCCGGGCGATTTCCGGCGTTGTCTCGACCTTGCCAAAGCTGTCCAGAGCCGTGCCGCCCTCGACGGCGGCCTTGATCTCGATGGCTTTCGCTGTCAGCGCCTTGGCCGAGGCATCGGCAGTCCAGGCGGCCAGCACCTCGGCGCGCGCCTCCTCGAACGGGATCGGCGAAGGTGCCACGATTTCGTCCAAACGCAAGGACACCAGACCGCCATCTTCGAGCACGATGATGTCCATCGTAG
>JANPBI010000390.1:0-15298 GCA_031430315.1 Rhodobacterales bacterium
TGTTGCGGTCGCTGAGAAGAGCTTGAAGCTGCGCACGGTCGGCGGGGCCAAGGTAAAGGCAAATGTCATCGCGTCTCATGTCCCGACAATGAAACACCTCATCACATATGGGAATCCTTCGTCAGGTGGGGAACACTAGCCTTCTTTGATGACGACACGCACCCCTTTCCGCTACTTCAAGACGAGTCCAGAGTTCATCTGCCTGGCGGTGATGATCTACATCCGGTTTCCGCTTTCGCCGCGCAAGGTCAAGGAGCTGCTCCACAAGCGCGGCGTCGATATCAGCTATGAGACCGTTCGGTACTGGTTGAACAGGTTCGGCACGGTGTTCGCCACGGACGAGCCAGTAAAGCTCTCCTCGGACAGTTTGTAAATTAACATCGATATGTTACTGAGTGGAGAAGGTTCGACGGCGGTCGCGTTTCCTCCGCCACTTGCCCCCACACACCGGTCTCGGCGGTGTTGTCAGAGGAACTTTGCTTGCCGCGGGAAGGGATCGTCCGTTAGCTTCGCCGGATGAACAAACGCTCCCCTTTCCGGTACTTCAAGACCAGCCCCGAGATCATCCGGCTGGCGGTGATGCTCTACATCCGGTTCCCACTGTCGCTCCGTAATGTCGAGGACCTGCTGCACGAGCGGGGCATCGAGATCAGCCATGAGACCGTGCGGTACTGGTGGAACAGGTTCGGTCCGATGTTCGCCGCCGAGATCCGAGGCCGAAGGGTGCAAGCGATGCGCGATTGCCGACAATGGCAGTGGCACCTGGACGAGGTCTACGTGAAGATCAACGGGGTGACGCACTACCTTTGGCGGGCTGTTGATCACGAGGGTGAGGTGCTGGAAAGCATCGTGACCAAGACACGAGAACGCAAAGCAGCATTGAAATTCTTGAAGAAATCAATGAAGCGGCACGGTCGGCCTGAGACCATCGTGACGGATCGTCTTCGGTCCTACGGGGCAGCGCTGAACGACATGGGCCGCGGCGATGACCGCGAGATGGGACGCTGGCTCAACAACGGAGCCGAGAACTCGCACTTGCCGTTCCGACGACGCGAGCGGGCGATGTTGCGGTTCCGGCGCATGCGAACGTTGCAGAAGTTCGCCTCGGTGCATGCCTCGGTCCACAACCATTTTCCAACGGAGCGCCACCTCCAGAACCGGAACGCCTACAAGCAGACCCGCGCTGCCGCTCTCGCCGAGTGGCGCGGCCTTCTCGCTGCCTGAAACGAAAGTGGGGTAGGGGTAACGGAGACTGGTTCGCATTTGTCTGACAGCACCCGCCGAGGCCCAGATGGACGATGCCTATACCATGGGACGCCGGATCGTATCTCGGCCGCAGGGGTGCAGGCACCTGATTAAGCGCGGTCAGCCGCATCATTGGCGAAGCATCGGATGGGTCAGAGCGGTGTAGACGCCCCGCAACTCGGCAAGCCCTTTCAAGCGGCCGATGGACGGATAGCCTGGTTGGGCCTGCCGCCCGATGTCGTCAAGGATGTCCTGCCCGTGATCCGGGCGCATGGGAATGGAGCAATCCACGCGCCCTTCGGCTTTGCGCCGTCGCTCCTCAGCGACGACGGCGGCGATGATTTCCACCATATCGGTTCGCCCGGCAAGATGGGCATCCTCGAAGAAAGAGTTCATCACCGCACCCCCCTCAATCGTCACGTTGCGCAGGTGAAGGAAATGCACTCTGTCGCCATGGCTGTGCAGCAGGTCGACCGGATTGTTGTCTGGCCGTGCCCCGAGGCTGCCGGTACAAAGTGTGATCCCGTTGGCGCGCAGGTCCACGGCCGCCATCACCTTGGCATAATGTGCAGGCGTCGACATCACGCGCGGCAGGCCCAGCAAGGGAAAAGGCGGATCGTCCGGGTGACAGCAGAGGCGCATCCCGATGCGTTCGGCGACCGGTGTCACTTCGGCCAGAAAGTCGATCAGGTTCGCCTGAAGCCGCTCCTCCGTGATGTGGTCATATTCGGCCAAGTGCAGACGCACATCTTCCAGCGTCATCATTTCGGCCGCACCGGGCAGACCGAATACGACGTTCCCGGTCAATTGCCGTTTGTCGGCATCCGTCATTTGGGCAAAGCGGCGGGTGGCAGCCTCGACAGTTTCGGGGGGGAAATCCTCGGCTGCGCCGGGACGGGCAAGAATGTGAAGGTCAAAGGCCGCAAAGTCGGCGAGGTCGAAGCGCATGCATCTTGCGCCGTTGGGCCGCCGCCAGGTCAAATCAGTCCTGGTCCAGTCGAGCACGGGCATGAAGTTGTAGCAGATGACGTCGATTCCGGCAGCGCGCAGATTGTGCATCGACCGGATCCAGCTTTCGACATGGTTCTGCCAGGGACCGATCTGCTTCTTGATCGCTTCCGAAACCGGAAGGCTTTCCACGACCTCCCAGGCCAGGCCCGATGGCGCGCTATCCGCCATGACGCCAATCTCGGCCTGACGCTGTGCGATGGCCTGCGGGGTCCAGACCTCTCCCGTCGGCACGTGATGCAATGCCGAAACCACACCTTCCACCCCCGCCTGCATCATGTCATCGATCTTGACCCTGTCCTTTGGTCCGAACCATCGCCAAGTCTGACGCATGGCTTTTCTCCTTTGCGCGGCACGTCTTGATACATAGCTTCCATGCTAGATAACAGGTGACGCCAGGGTTGACTAGTATGGTAGATCAGCCCACAACACAGAGCAGGAGATGGCATGACGCAGATAACAAAGGATATCGGGCCGGTAGACCTGACAACCACCGTCGGACCGCAGTTGATGCGTGTCTTGCGCGCACGGATCATCAACAACGACCTGACCCCGGGAATGCGCCTTTCAGAGGCAGATGTCGCGGCCAGTTTCGGTGTTAGCCGCCAACCGGTGCGCGAGACCTTCATCAAGCTGGCCGAGGAAGGTCTGGTTGAGGTGCGGCCGCAACGCGGAACCTTTGTCCGCAAAATCTCGACAGGCGCGGTCATGGACGCGCGGTTCGTGCGCGAGGCCATCGAAGCCGACATTGTCAAGCTTGTTGCAGAAAACGCGGATGCGGCCATTGTCACGGCCCTTACCCGGCTTCTTGACGCGCAGCGCAATGTCGCGCTGAACGATCCAAGATCCTTTGTACCTCTGGATGACGCGTTTCACCGTACCCTGGCAGAAGCGGCCGGCAAGGCGAACGCCTGGCGCGTAATCGAAGGCACGAAAAGCCAGATGGATCGTGTGCGGCAGCTATCGACGGTGCAATTCCCGACGGCACGGCTGATCGACCAGCATGCCGCAATCGTCAAGGCCATTGCCGCCCAGAATCCCGCAGCGGCCGAAGCAGCCATGCGCGATCACCTGCGCGCCATCCTTTCAGACCTCCCGCTTATCCGACAGAGCCTTCCGGAATACTTCGACGATCCGGACCCAGTACCGGGAAATAGATGACCCTCCGTATCGCACGCCTGCACGGCCAGTCCGACCTGCGCCTTGAAACCCTGCCCGAAACCGAACCGGGTTTGGACGAAGTCCTTGTCGCGCTCGGCGCGGGCGGCATTTGCGGATCGGACCTGCATTACTGGCAGGACGGCGGATTTGGCCCGATCAGGGTCCTCGAGCCGATTATTCTGGGGCACGAGGCCGCCGGAACGGTTGTTGCGGCAGGCAGGGACGTGACGGCCCTGGCGGTGGGCGATGTTGTCGCGCTGAACCCGTCGCATCCCTGCGGCATCTGCAAGTTCTGCCTGCAGTCCGCACCGCAACACTGCCTGTCCATGCGGTTCAAAGGCTCGGCGCTGCGGTTCCCGCATGAGCAGGGCATGTTCCGCGACCGGATCGTGATGCAAGCCGCGCAATGCCACAAGATTGCGCCCGGCGTACCGATGGCCGAGGCCGCCTTGGCCGAACCGCTTGCGGTGTGCTTGCGCGCGCTGCATCGCGCCCGGTCGTTCAGCGGCAGCCTGCAAGGCAAGCGTGTGCTCGTGACCGGTTCCGGCCCCATCGGCGTGCTCTGCACCATGCTGTCTGCCCATGCCCAAGCGGCCGAAGTTGTCGTGACCGATCTGCAAGATACCACCCTCTCGGTCGCAGCTTCGGTAGGGGCAACACGTACGGTCAACGTAAAAGAAGACGACCTCGCACCCTGGTCCGAGGACAAGGGCGCGTTTGACCTTGTCTTCGAGTGTTCTGCCGCAGCGCCTGCGCTCCGCAGCGCCATATCCACAGTGCGCCCGATGGGCACGATCATTCAGGTCGGCGTTGCCGGGGATGTGCCGATGCCCCTGAACCTTATCGTCGGCAAAGAGATTGCCTTGGTTGGAACGCACCGCTTCCATGACGAATTCGCCGAGGCAGTGGCCCTCATCAACGGGCGCAACTTGCCGCTTGGCCAGATCGTGACACATGCCTTCCCGCTGGATCGCGTGCAAGACGCGATGGTAACTGCGGCCGATCGCAGTCGGTCGGTCAAGGTCCAGATCACCTTCGGTTAATCGATCTCGGCCACCGCTCGAAGCGGGGCACCGCTGCCGCCCTCGATCTTCAGCGGCAAGGCAGTCAACTGGCAAAACGGCGGCAAGGTGCCAAGGTTGGCAAAGTTCTCGCCGATCAAAACCCCTGCTGCAAGCAACACACGATGGGCTGGAAAGCTGGTGCTGCCAAAGCGGTCGATCGACATGGCGTCGGTCGCCACGATCCTTGAGCCGCGGGCCACGAGAAGGGCTGCCGTTTCGGCAGACAGCCCGGGCCAGTCACGGTAAACAAGGGGGCTCCTGGCCTCGAAGTGCCGATCCCAGCCGAAATGGAACGCCACTGCATCCCCCGGCAGGATCGGGCCGTTTGCGGCCTCTAACCCAAGGACAGCGTCAGGGCCGACCTCGCCATCCGGCTCGACCGCAGGCGACAGCGTCGCCAACCTGCCGAAAAACACCTCCAGCGGGACCGTGTCGATGGTCGCGGCCGCGTCGATGAAATGGGCGGGCGCATCGAAATGCGTGCCCGAATGTTCCGACATATGGAGCGCGTGGTTGCAGGCGATATCCCCCGCAGCGATGCTGGGGACCGCGCGTTGTTCGAATCCGGGGTGCCCCGGCCAGACGGCCATTCCGTTGCCCATCGGATGGGTCAGGTCGATCAGCATGACGGTCCCTTATCTGGCTTCGGGGCGCGGGACGATGGCGACGATCAGGACGATCAGTATTCCCATCAGAACGAACCGCAACCCGGCATCGGCCTGGAAGATGTTCAGCATCGTCCCCATCAGATTGAAGAACAGGGCCGCGCCCCAGATGCCGATGGCGTTCGCCTGGCCGCCAGCCACACTGGTGCCGCCAAGGGCCACGATGGCAATGGACTCCATCAGGTAGGTGTTGCCCATGTTCAGCGCCGCGCCACCGGTGAAGCCGGACAGGACCACCCCCGCCATGGCCGCCGTCATGCCACAGATGACATAGGCCACCAGCCGCACCGGACCGACGCGCACACCTGCAAAATGCGCCGCGCGTTCGTTTTGCCCTGTTGCCAGAAGGTTGCGACCCCAGACGGTGAACGCAAGAGCCAGCGCCGCCACGACGCTTAAGGTCATGATGGTCAGTGGCATGACCTGGACCCATCCCAGGCGCCAATTGGTGAAATCCGACAGCGCCTGTGGCGGTTTCAGTGTGGCCTGACCGCCCAGATTGAAGGCAAAGGACTGGAAAATGAAGCTCCAGGCCAGGGTCGCGATGATCGGCGGAAGCCGCAAGAACCGGATCGCTGCGTAGTTCAGGCATCCGGCCACCGCCCCTACGGCAAGGGCCGCTGCAATCCCCGCCGAAATCACCCCGCCAGTCCGGTCCATAACCGTCATCGAAACATAGGCCGCCAGCGTCAGCACCGACGGCACGGACAGATCCAGATTGCCCGGGCCAGAGGCGATGACGAACATCTGCCCCGTCCCGACCAGAACCGAGATCGCCCCGAAGGCCAAAGCCACCGTAAGGGTTGGCCCGATGCTGCCAAGCCCTGACTGAAGGCCGATCACCCCCAGCATCAGCGCCGCCGCCCAGAAACCATAGGTCCAGGGCGGAATACGTCTCAGCATCATGCCCGTCTCCTGTCATCGACCAGGACGCGCCCTGCCAGAACCAGAAAGAGGATCACACCTTGCGCCCCGATTTGCCATGTCGCCGGAACTTGCAGGAAACTCAGGAACGACCCTGCGAGCGAAAGCGTCAGGGCACCGATCACTGTCCCGACAGGCGACACCTGTCCCCCGATGAAAGCCCCACCCCCGAGGATGACCGCACCAATCCCCAGAAGCGTGTATGAGGGTGCCACATTCGGATCGCCCGATGTGATCAGACCCGCAAGCATCAGACCCGCGAGCACCAGCAGCACCGCCGCAGCGCCGTAAACCACCACGCGCAGCCACGCAATTGACCAGCCCGCCTTTTGCACCGCCCGAGGATTCCCCCCCGCGGCCCGCAACATCACCCCGAAGGATGACCGCATCAACACCAGATGGGCCACAATCGCGATTATCAGCGCGATCCAGATCGGCAGTGGCAGAAGCGGCGGCTTCCACGCGGTTGCGGTGCGCAACCAGTCGGGTATCTCTCCTCCCGGCGCGGGCAGGATCAGAATTGCGGTGCCAAGCCAGATGAACGAAGCTCCGAGACTGACGATGATCGACGGCAATTGCCGGAAGTGAATCAGCCAGCCAAGGGCTACATATGCCGCCATGACAGTAAGCAGGATCACAAAGGCCAGCGCGACGTCATCCTTCAGGAAGATTGCCGCGATGCAGGTGACCAACCCGACAAAGGCCCCGTTCGAAAGGTCGATCTCGCCCTGCAGGATGATGAGCATCTGCGCAAGGGCTGCAAGGATCAGAGGCGGCGCCATCTTGAACAGCAGGGTGAACCCGAAATAGCTCATCGCACTGGGCTGGATCGAGAAGATTGCAATCAGCATCACGCCAAGCGCCACGCTTGGCAGCAGCACCGGCAAGGCGCGACGGAAACGGACGCGGTCAAGCATGGATCGCCCCTTTGCCCGTTCCAAAGCTCGCGGCAATTATGGTGTTATGCTCGATTTCGGTGCCCTCCAGAAGTGTGACTGCGCGCCCTTCCCGAAAGACGAGCACACGGTCGCAGTTTTCCAACTCCTCGATTTCGGTCGAATACCAGATGAAGGCGCGACCCCGCTCGGCCTCGGCCCGGATCAGGGCGTAGACCTCCTGCTTTGTGCCAACGTCCACGCCCCGCATCGGATCGTCGAGGATAATGACGGCGGCATCCGACGCAAGTGCGCGGGCAAAGAGCACCTTCTGCTGGTTTCCGCCCGACAGGCTGACAAGGGGCACATGGATGCCCGGCGCGCGCACGCCCAGTTTGTCGAACCAGATGCGCGCCAAAGCGTCGCCTTGCCCGCCGGACAGAAAACCAGCTTTGGAAAGCTGTTTCAGGCTGCGATGGATCAGGTTTTCCCGGATCGACCAAAGCGGAAAAACGCCTTCGACCACGCGGTCACCTGCGACGAAGGCGATGGCGGCACCCTTTGCAACCGAGGTGTCAAAGATGGTGCGCAGCCGCTCGCGTTGCCCGTGTCCGTCAAGACCTGCAAAGCCCAGAATTTCACCCGCGTGCAGGCTGATGACCGTATCTTCTGCGTCTTTTCCATCATGGCGGACAAGTTCCGCGCCACGGCTGGTCAGTGCGCCCTGCACCCGCTTTGCCGGCTCAACCGTTCCCATCGAGGCGAGCAGTGCGCTGCGCGTCAGGCCCTCATTGACGAAATCCGATGCGACCGCCCCGTCCTTCATAACGACCACGCGGTCGGCGACAGCCAGCACCTCATTCAGCCGATGAGTGATCAGCACGCAAGCAATCCCGGCTTGCGCCGCCCGCTCGACATGGTCGAGCAATTGTCGCGTCGCCTCCGGACCCAGAGAGGATGTCGGCTCGTCCAGGATCACGCCGCGCACAGGCATATCGGTTTCGCTGAAGGCGCGGGCGATCTCGATCATCTGGCGCTGGCCGATGGGCAATTCCGCCACTGCGATATCAAGGGGAATGCCATGGCCCGGAAAGACCGTGTCCAGCGCGCTCCGTATTGCCGCAGTGGCCCGAGCATGCCACCCCCAACCTTGCAACGACCGGTGCAAAACACGGGTGTTTTCCGCTGCAGTCAGGTTGGGACAGAGCGAAAGCTCCTGAAACACGCAGCGCAGTCCGGCCTTCTGCGCGGCCACAGCGTTCCAGCGCGAGAGGGGCATGCCATCAAGCGTCAAGGTGCCGCCGCTCCGCTCAACTGTTCCGGTCAGGACATTGATCAGGGTCGACTTGCCGGCCCCGTTATGACCGATCAGGCCGATCACCTCGCCCCGCGCCCAGCGGAAATCTGTGGCCGACAACGCCTTGACCGCGCCGTAACTCTTGGTCAGTCCATCGCCGCTCAGAAAAGCAGGTGCGGCCCCGGCCATCGTTTTCACCTCGGCAGAGGCCGCACCTATCGTCACGCTTTCAGATCCTGATCACTTCGGCGCGGGAATGCCGGGCAGCGGCGCCCCGGCCGCATTCGCGTCGATGACCGACGCTACCAGATCCTGCGGGAAATCAGCATTCAAAACGCCACCGACTTCGACTTGGGCAAGCCAGGCGTCAAGGTCGGGCTGAGTCACGACAAGAAGCGGGACTTCTACAAACTTCGGCGCTTCTTTGCCCGCAAGGATCTGTTGCGCAACCCAGAAGGCGGCTTGCGAAACCGAGGGAGTCGCCGCAAGCGAGATCGTCTCGTAGCCATTCGCCGTCTCGTCCTTCCAGGCCTGCAATTCGTCCTGGCGGTTGCCCATGATGATGACCGGCGGCTCCAGCCCTGCGGCATTGAAGGCCTGCATCGCACCCCAGCCGTCGCCGCCCTGCGTCAACACGGCATCAATCTTGGGCAGCGACGGAAGGATGCCCGCAACCTCCTTCTGCGCGATCGTCGCGGTCCACTGACCATAGACTTCGCCTACTTTCGTGTAGGTCGGATGCTCGGCCAGCGCCTTCATCACGCCCTCGTTCAGCCGCTTGTCGAAACCGTCCCCCGCCATGCCCCGGATTTCCAGAATGTTGATCGGGGTGTCTCCGAACTTCGAGGCAATGAAATCCAGTTCGATCTTTGCATAGGTGTCGAGGTTGTAATCAACGTTGTAGGCGCAAGGCTCGGTCACGCCACCTGCAAAGGCAACAACCGTCACGCCTGCATCGCAGGCTTCTTTGATCGCGCCGTTAAGGGCCGTGTCGGATCCGGCAAGCACGATGATGGCGTTGTATCCCTGCAGGATCAGGTTCTGGATTTGCCCCGCCTGTTCGGTGACGTTGTTGTCCGACGACACGGTGGTGAAACCGGCAATCACCTTGTCGTCCACAGCCTTCTGAGCCATCGACTCAAAGCTCTTGATCATGGACTGGCGCCAGGAGTTGCCCGCGTAGGAGTTGCTAAGCGCGATCTTCATGCCGCTGGTATCGCCCGTAGCGACGCCTTCCTCCGCATAGGCCGTTCCGCTCAGGGTTGTCGCCCCAAGAAGCGCCGCGGCAAGGATACCGTTCTTGAATTTACTGGTCATATTCGTGTCCTCTCCCTGTGTTTGTGGCTGCCTGTCGGCACGGCCCTTTGGCTGCGGCGTACCGTAGCTGTGTACCGCCGTAGAGACGTTTCCTCTTGGCGGCGATCACCGCCACTGCAAAACTAAGCGAAGTCGATGTAGTTCGGACGGCCGCCTCGTGATCATGTCAATCTAGTATGGTAGAATGTCAATAGTTAAGAGTGTTCAATTGGCACCCGCAGAAAGACAACAGTCTCAAAGAGTGCCAAATCAAGGAGAAGGCCAGCCATCGGCCGAGTGCGTCGCACAACGAAGGCTTGCTCGCTGTCCCATCCACTCGACCGGCGACGGCTCCTGCATGCGCGCCAGCGTCATCTCCGGCGCCTGCTTCCCGTCCAGGATTGCCTGGACAATGTCTGGCGCGAGCAGGGTCAGCCGCAGGACGCGCGTCATGTAAGAAGGCGCGATCCCCTCGCGCTCTGCGAGTTCGGTGCTGGAGGCGAACTCGCCCACCTCCAGCATCCGCTTCCAGCGGAATGCGCGGCACAGAGCCTTGACCAGCGTGTTGTCGGCCCTGCGCGGCGTGGTGCCCTCGGGCAGATGCATTTCCTTCCGACCTCCACGCTTCACAAGGCGGAAAGGGACATGGACGGTGATGGTATCGGGGATCGCCTGCGCGCGCATCATGCCGCTGCTCCCACCTCTGCGCGCAACTCGCGCGCCAACGCTGCCAGCCCGTCCATTCGCAACCGGACATTCAGACCGTCAGTGCCTATGTCGACACGTTCGACCAGCAGGGTAATGATGCGCGCCTGCTCGGCAGGGAACAACTCGTCCCATAGCGGATCGAGTCGGGTCAGTGCCTCTCGGGCGTCGGACTCGGTGATGATGCCATCGTGAACCCGGGCCGCCTTCCACGTGCCCGCCATGATTTCGGGTTGGCGGAACACCGCGCGCAGCCGGCCGATGACGGCGGCCTCGATTTCACCCGCTGGCACGCGGCCCACGGGACACGACCCCGCACCATGTTTCAGCGCTGTCTGACTGACGTAGTAGCGGTACAGCCGCCCGCCCATGCGGGTGTGGGTCGGTGAGAACGCTGCACCATCGGGACCGTAAAGCAATCCCCGCAGCAACGCAGGCGTGTCGGCGCGGGTTCGGGCTGCGCGCTTGCGCGGGCTTTCCATCAGGATGCCGTGTACCTTGTCCCATATCTCCCGCTCGATGATCGCCGAATGCTCGCCGGGGTAGCTGGTGCCCTTGTGGACCGCCTCACCGATGTAGACCCGGTTGTTCAGCATCCGATACAGGGAGGCTGGGATGGCAGGGCTGCAACGACTGGTCGCTTACGAGCGGGTGTCGACGGCACGGCAAGGGGCCAGCGGCCTCGGCCTTGAGGCGCAGCGCAAATGCATCGAGGACTTCGCTTCCTCGCGCGGCGCCGAGGTCCTGGCGCGGTTCACCGAGGTGGAAAGCGGGCGCAAGGCAGACCGGCCGGAGCTGGCCAAGGCGCTGCATCTGGCCAAGGTCACTGGCGCGACTCTGTTGATTGCCAAGCTGGACCGGCTTAGCCGGAATGCGGCGTTCCTGCTGGCGCTCATGGACAGTGGAGTGCGCTTCATTGCCGTGGACATGCCGGAGGCGAATGACTTGACCGCGGGGATCATGGCGCTGGTGGCACAAGCGGAGCGTGAGGCGATCTCCCGGCGGACGAAAGAGGCGTTGGCGGTGGCAAAGGCGCGCGGAGTGAAGCTCGGAAACCCGAACGGTGCCGCAAGCCTCAGGCGGGCAGGGAAGGGCGGTGTGGCGCTCAGACGGGCTGTCACCTCCAACGCGGATGCCTTTGCCGTCGACTTGCTGTTCGTCGTGGCGGACATCCGGCGAGCGGGTCATAAAAGCCTGCGCGCCATTGCTCTCGAACTGACCGCCCGTGGCATCAAGACCCGACGGGGTGGGGAGTGGCATGTGTCAAACGCAAGCGCATTGCTCGCGCGTATGCAGCGCCACGCGAAGCCGAGTCGCTGAAGGAAAGTTGAGCCGGTGTCGGCACAGACAGATACTTGCCCGGGGACGGTCCGAAAAAATCGGCCGTGCGCCGTGCAAGTCGAACCATGATCTTTGCGAGTCCAAGTTCGTCCCCGAGTCCGCCCTACCGCGGCTAGGGCGGGCAAAAGTTTCCTCAGCAACTACCCCATCCCGGCGATGTCACGTCGCTTCCGAGATTTGCTCGTTTTTTGCTGGGGACAACTTCCCGCACCACACTGTCGACTCGCCCCGTTGCTGGCATGTTCCTGTCCTTTCAGGAGGCACCGAAAATGTTTGATGAGCTATCGCCTGGCGAATGGATGTACGGCATGTAGAGAAAGCTGGCCGGTGTGAACGCTTTACGGCTCTTGGTCGAAGGGCCCGGGGAGGGAGCTCCGGACCCTGTGACGGATGCCACATCTTGGGTGCACCGGGCCTTCGAAATCTACCGCTCAGGGATGCCGGACAACCATCCTGCCGCCTAAGAGCTGGCGCGGATCGAGCACGACTTCATCGCCGCCTTTGGTGCGCTGAACTTCGATGACCAGACCCGGCAGCTGCGACTGGCGTTCAGAGCTATGCAATCATTCCATCATGCCAACCGGTGACGCCGCAGCAGCACTTTGTGCATACCTTAGGCCGTCATGTTGCCAATACGGGTCTTGAAAACCGAGGCAGCGCAGTAAAAGCAAAACCTCGCCGTCGCCCTCGCCGTCGCCCTCGGTGCCGACCTCCTGGCGCGATCGTGCATAAACTTTGACGTGGTATTGAGCGCCTGAATATTTCGGCTTATACACTTCCGCCGGCACGTGATCTCGGCCCGATGTTCTCCCAGAAAGACACCATGAGAAACCCACAGCATAACGATCTTGCCAGCCGCCGTAGCGACGCAGCTGAGGCCAAAGCCGCTCAACTACACGCCCACCAGGCAGCAAAGGACGCCGCAGAGCCAACCCGTCTCGAACGGCTGGAAGAGAGACTTGAGATGGCCGCAGCCAGAGACGTGCGTCGTGTGGAGCGAGAACAGGTAAAGTTAGAAGAACTTAACCGCGTTCAAGCTGAGGCAATTAAGGAACAAGCCGAAATCATAGCGGCAGCCAGTGCCAAGGCAGAAGCGAATGTGAAGGCTTTGAATGACCGGGTCTCTCGGGTTGTTGAGGATGAGGTGGCCCGCAAAGCAGAACGCGACCGCCGCTATGCTGAGCGCAAAGCGAAACAGCGGTAGTCACAAGCACTGGTCGTCGCTTTTCAATTTGGCTCGCTTTTCCAGTCGTCTTGCCGGCCTTATCCATTCGAGGGTGCCTCGCCGGACGGATGCCGGAAAGTCGGCAAACCGGCTCAATCAGATGACAAAGTCAGTGATAACAGCCACACCGGGTGGCATCGGGCCGCCAAAGGCGCGCAGCTCGGCGCTGGCCTGCGAAAGTGCCACGTTACGAGCAACAATCGGCGCAACGTCAATCCGCCCCGTCTCGATCATCGACAAGAGCAATGGATAGCGCCAGCTCGGCATGCCGCGCGTGCCAAATAGCGCCAATTGCTTCATATAAACCGCATTCATGTTGATATCCATTCGCGCGGTATGGCCCACTGGTAGCCCAACCTGCACATGCCGTCCCAAAGGCCGCAGGCATTCGATCGAGCCGTTAGTGGTGGCTTCGATCCCCAAAGCCTCGACACTGACGTTTGCGCCGCCTTGGGTAAGCTCCACAATCTGCGCTGCAGCATCGCCGCTGCGGGCATCAATCGCTGCCTCTGCTCCCAAGGACAGCGCGTGTTGCAGCCGTTCCGGCACCACATCGACCACAATCACCCGAGCACCCAAGGCCCGTCCGATCAGCAACACCGATAGCCCGATGCCGCCTGTGCCATGCACCGCCAGCCACTCGCCTGCCTGCAATGCCGCGCGCCCGGTCAGCGCATGCCATGCCGTCGTCACCCGGCACCCCAGACCCGCGGCCAGCGCAGGTGTCAGGCTATCTGGCAAACGCGCAAGGTTATGGGCGTGCGGGACGCTGACATATTCTGCATAGGCACCAGGCTCACCAAAGCCGGGCACCCGTTGGTTCTTGCAGATTGTGGTCTGGCCGGATTGGCATTCATGACAGACGCCACAGGCCAGAATAAACGGCGCGATCACCCGGTCGCCCAGCCGCCATTTCGTCAGCGGGCCAGCCGCCACCACCTCAGCGCAATATTCATGGCCGGGAATCGCCCCCGGCTTGACCCGAGGGTGCTCGCCGACCCAGCCGTGCCAGTCAGATCGGCAAATCCCACAGGCCAGCACCCGCAGTACGACGCCATCTGCTTCGCAAACCGGATCGGTCACGTCCTCAAGGCTTAGGTCAGAGTTATAGTGGCGGATGACAGCGGCGCGCATGGGCAACTCCGGTTTGTGGCCATCAAGACCGCGGCGCGCGGTAAGGTCAAGCGCCGCAGGTAGAGTTTAATGTCGAGCGTTAGGTTGAAGTGAAATGCTGATCACCGCCGTCGGCGCCGTGTCCCCCTTATGCTGGCGGCGACCAACCTGGCCGCCAGCATGCGCCGCTGGCGGCTGACCTCGGCGGCAGTGGTGGACTCGGTCGCCGACCAGCGATCTGCGGGCTGGGCCTGCTGGCGCGGCAATGCGGCAGGGCTGGGTGGCTGGACCTTCGTCACGCGGATTTCGCTGACGACACTGCAGGCTGCCGGTATGAGGTTCTTTGGCCTCTACGGATCAACAGCAGTGCTTGCCACCACGCTGACGCTGGCCACGGCCATCAACTGCATCGGCACCGGTTTCCAGCGGGGCACCCACACCCGCTGGCAGTTGGTCGCAAACGACGGCACCGCCGCGCCGACGCTGACGGACATGGGCGCGAGTTTCGCCATTGCGACAGATGGCGTGTTGACCTTGTTCATCGCGGCACCGCCCAATGGCAGTTCGGTCTGGGTGTGGGTGGTCGACGAAGTGTCCGGCGCGGTGTTCGAGCAAGAGATCACCGCCGATCTGCCCGCCAACAAACAGTTCATTTCGCCGCGGCTGTTCATGAATAACGGCGCAACAGCGGGGGCGGTCGCCTACGACTGTGCCGGGGTTTATCTGAAGACAGATTTCTGAACGGGTGATTTGCTGATGTCAGTCATCACTTAGCCGACGCAACGCAGGAACATCTGCCGTTAGCCGAACGGGACAAGGTTTGCAAAGCGCCGCCGATACTCGGCCGGCGACGTGCCCGCCAGTTTGCGAAACGTGCGCCGGAACGCGGCCGGGTCCAGATAGCCCACCTGGATTGAAAGATCGTCAATGGGGTCTGCGGTCGTCTCCAGCATCTGCTTGGCTTCCTCGATCCGGACATGCTGGACGTAGTCGATCGGGGTGCTGCCAGTCGCGGTGCGGAACCGCCGCGAAAAGGTGCGGGAGTTCAGGCCTGCTATTTCTGCCATACGCTGCACTGGGTTGGGCTCTTCGTAGTGCAAGGCGATCCATTCCTGACAGCGTGAAATGATCCTGTCGGACCCGCTGAGGCTCCGGTTGGTTGCGGCGAAGGGAAGCTGGCCACCCTCGTGCCCCGCCAGCAGGTGAACTTTGGCCGTCTCGCGCGCGGCGGACGCACTACAGAACCGGGCGATCAGGTAAAGCGCCAGTTCCTGCCAAGAGGTTACGCCCCCCGCGGTCACGATGCCATGCGCCTCGGCGCTGAGACACAGGATGCTGTCGCGACGCAGTCTGGCGCGGGGGTAGGCGCGGGCAAACAA
>JANPBI010000391.1:0-10390 GCA_031430315.1 Rhodobacterales bacterium
TGAATTTGCCGGGCGGACCGAGGACGACTTCCTTGAACTTGCGGGCAATGTGACCAAGGGCGTGCCGATTGCGTCCCCGGTGTTCGACGGGGCCAAGGAGTCGGACGTCAACGACGCGCTGACCCGCGCCGGGTTCGACACGTCCGGTCAGTCAGTGGTGTTCGACGGCCGTTCGGGTGAACAGTTCGCCCGCAAGGTCACGGTTGGCGTCAAGTACATGCTGAAACTTCACCATCTGGTGGATGACAAGCTGCACGCACGGTCTACCGGTCCGTACTCGCTGGTGACCCAGCAACCGCTGGGCGGCAAGGCGCAGTTCGGTGGCCAGCGTCTGGGCGAGATGGAGGTCTGGGCGCTTGAGGCTTACGGTGCAGCTTACACGCTGCAGGAAATGCTGACGGTGAAGTCGGACGATGTGGCAGGCCGGACCAAGGTCTACGAGTCGATCGTCAAGGGCGAGGACAACTTCGAAGCCGGCGTGCCGGAATCGTTCAACGTTCTTGTCAAGGAAGTCAGGGGCCTCGGCCTCAACATGGAACTCCTGGATGCGGAGGAAGAGTGAGACGCAAAAATCTTGAGCAGGATTTTTGGCAAGTTCCTTGTTCAAGGAACTTGTCTCACCCCTCTGACCGCAGCCCTCAATTTGGGAATGTAAAATGAACCAGGAACTCTCGACCAACCCGTTCAACCCGGTTGCACCCGTCAAGACCTTCGACGAAATCAAGATCTCTCTGGCCTCGCCAGAGCGGATCCTGTCGTGGTCCTTCGGCGAGATCAAGAAGCCGGAAACCATCAACTACCGCACGTTCAAGCCGGAGCGTGACGGCCTTTTCTGCGCGCGCATCTTTGGCCCGATCAAGGATTACGAATGCCTGTGCGGCAAATACAAGCGCATGAAGTATCGCGGCGTCGTCTGCGAGAAATGCGGTGTTGAAGTCACGCTGCAAAAGGTGCGGCGCGAACGGATGGGCCATATTGAACTGGCCGCTCCTGTTGCCCACATCTGGTTTTTGAAATCGCTTCCTTCCCGCATCGGTCTGATGCTCGACATGACGCTGCGGGATCTGGAGCGGATTCTCTATTTCGAAAACTATGTCGTTATCGAGCCGGGTTTGACCGACTTGACCTATTGCCAAATGCTGACCGAAGACGAATTTCTCGACGCCCAGGACCAGTATGGAGCTGAGGCCTTTACGGCCAATATCGGGGCCGAGGCGATCCGCGAGATGCTGGCGGCGATCGATCTGGAACAGACAGCGGAAACTCTGCGCGCGGACCTCAAAGAGGCCACAGGCGAGCTGAAGCCGAAAAAGATCATCAAGCGGCTGAAAATCGTCGAGAGCTTCCTTGAATCCGGCAACCGTCCGGAATGGATGGTCCTGACCGTCCTTCCGGTCATCCCACCGGAACTGCGCCCGCTGGTCCCGCTGGACGGCGGCCGTTTCGCCACGTCCGACCTCAACGACCTTTACCGCCGGGTCATCAACCGCAACAACCGCCTGAAGCGGCTGATCGAGCTACGTGCGCCCGACATCATCGTGCGCAACGAAAAGCGGATGCTGCAGGAAGCGGTTGACGCCTTGTTCGACAACGGCCGTCGTGGCCGCGTGATCACGGGCACCAACAAGCGCCCGCTGAAATCGCTGTCTGACATGCTGAAAGGCAAGCAGGGCCGTTTCCGCCAAAACCTTTTGGGCAAGCGCGTCGACTTCTCGGGTCGTTCGGTCATCGTTACAGGGCCGGAATTGAAGCTGCACCAGTGCGGTCTGCCGAAGAAGATGGCCTTGGAGCTCTTCAAGCCCTTCATCTACTCGCGGCTGGAGGCGAAGGGGCTTTCGAGCACCGTCAAGCAGGCAAAGAAGCTGGTTGAAAAGGAACGGCCCGAGGTTTGGGACATCCTCGATGAAGTCATCCGCGAACACCCGGTTCTGCTGAACCGTGCGCCGACGCTGCACCGTCTGGGCATCCAGGCCTTTGAGCCGATCCTGATCGAAGGCAAGGCAATCCAGCTGCATCCGCTGGTCTGCTCGGCCTTCAACGCCGACTTCGACGGTGACCAGATGGCAGTGCACGTGCCGCTTTCGCTGGAAGCTCAGCTTGAAGCGCGCGTTCTGATGATGTCGACGAACAATGTTCTGTCGCCCGCCAACGGCGCGCCGATCATTGTGCCATCGCAGGACATGGTTCTTGGCATCTATTACGTCACCATGGAACGCAAAGGCATGGTTGGCGAAGGCATGGCGTTTGCCGACATCGACGAGGTCGAGCATGCGCTGGCGTCCGGTGCGGTGCACCTGCACGCCAAGATCAGGGCCCGCCTCCGCCAAGTTGACGACGAAGGCAACGTGGTCTGGAAACGCTTCGACACCACGCCTGGCCGACTGCGCTTGGGCAACATCATGCCGCTGAACGCAAAGGCGCCGTTTGACCTGGTGAACCGCCTGCTGCGCAAAAAGGACGTTCAGACCGTCATCGACACCGTCTACCGCTATTGCGGTCAGAAAGAGTCGGTCATTTTCTGCGACCAGATCATGGGCTTGGGCTTCCGCGAGGCGTTCAAGGCCGGGATTTCCTTCGGCAAAGACGACATGCTGATCCCCGACACCAAATGGACCATCGTGAACGAGGTCCGCGATCAGGTGAAGGAATTTGAACAGCAGTATATGGACGGCCTGATCACCCAAGGTGAGAAATACAACAAGGTCGTCGATGCCTGGTCCAAATGTTCGGACAAGGTTGCAGGCGAGATGATGGCCGAAATCTCTGCCGTTCGCTATGAGGCGGATGGCGCCGAGAAAGAACCGAACTCGGTCTACATGATGTCCCATTCCGGGGCACGTGGTTCGCCTGCGCAGATGAAGCAGCTGGGCGGGATGCGTGGTCTGATGGCCAAGCCTTCGGGCGAGATCATCGAGACGCCGATCATCTCCAACTTCAAGGAAGGTCTGACCGTTCTTGAATACTTCAACTCGACCCACGGCGCCCGCAAGGGTCTGGCGGATACGGCGTTGAAGACGGCGAACTCGGGCTATCTCACCCGTCGTCTGGTGGACGTGGCGCAGGACTGCATCGTGCGCAGTCTTGATTGCGGCACCGAAAACGCGATCACGGCAGTGGCGGCAGTCAGCGACGGCGAAGTCGTGCAGTCCTTGGCCGAGCGTGTGCTGGGTCGGGTCGCGGCAGATGACATTCTAGTCCCGGGCACCGACGAGGTTATCGTGGCCAAGGGTGAGTTGATCGACGAACGTCGCGCGGATCTGGTGGATCAGGCGGGGGTGGCCTCGTGCCGCATCCGCAGCCCGTTGACCTGCGAGGCCGAAGAGGGCGTTTGCGGCGCATGTTACGGCCGTGACCTTGCACGCGGTACGCTGGTCAACATCGGGGAAGCGGTCGGCATCATCGCCGCCCAGTCCATCGGTGAGCCCGGCACCCAGCTGACGATGCGGACGTTCCACATCGGCGGTATCGCGCAGGGCGGCCAGCAGTCCTTCCTCGAGGCAAGCCAAGAGGGCAAGATCGAGTTCCGCAATGCCAACCTGTTGACCAACGCCAATGGCGAGCAGATCGTCAATGGCCGCAGCATGCAGATCGCGATTGTGGACGAAGCCGGACAGGATCGTGCGGTGCACAAGATCTCGTACGGGGCCAAGGTCCATGCCAAGGACGGCATGGCGGTGAAGCGGGGGGCCAAACTCTTCGAATGGGACCCCTACACTTTGCCGATCATCGCGGAAAAGGCCGGTGTGGCGCGGTTTACCGACCTCGTCTCGGGCATCTCGGTGCGCGAGGACACCGATGATGCGACGGGCATGACGCAAAAGATCGTGTCGGACTGGCGTTCAGTGCCGAAGGGCAACGAGCTGAAGCCCGAGATCATCATCATGGACCCGACGACCGGAGAGCCCGTGCGCAACGAGGCGGGTAATCCGATCACCTATCCGATGTCGGTCGACGCCATCCTGTCGGTCGAAGACGGCCAGGAACTGCGTCCGGGCGACGTCGTCGCACGTATCCCGCGCGAAGGCGCCAAGACCAAGGACATCACCGGGGGTCTTCCCCGCGTGGCGGAATTGTTCGAGGCGCGCCGTCCCAAGGACCACGCGATCATTGCGGAAATGGACGGCTATGTCCGGTTCGGCAAGGACTACAAGAACAAGCGCCGTATCACGGTTGAACCCGTCGATGAGACGCTGACGGCGGTCGAATACATGATCCCCAAGGGCAAGCACATTCCGGTTCAGGAAGGCGACTTCGTCCAGAAGGGCGACTACATCATGGACGGCAACCCCGCGCCGCATGACATCCTGCGGATCCTCGGGGTCGAGGCTTTGGCCAACTACATGATCGACGAAGTGCAGGACGTTTACCGCCTGCAGGGCGTGAAGATCAACGACAAGCACATCGAGGTGATTGTCCGCCAGATGCTGCAAAAGCTGGAGATTCTCGACAGCGGCGACACCACGCTGCTGAAGGGGGAGCATGTCGACAAGCAGGAGCTGGAAGAAGAGAACGTCAAGGCCCGCAACCGCGGTCTGCGCGAGGCGTCGGCCGAGGCGATCCTGCTGGGCATCACCAAGGCCAGCCTGCAGACGCGGTCGTTCATTAGTGCGGCGTCGTTCCAGGAAACCACACGGGTGCTGACCGAAGCTTCAGTTCAGGGCAAGCGCGACAAACTAGTCGGCCTGAAAGAAAACGTCATTGTCGGCCGGTTGATCCCGGCAGGCACGGGCGGGGCCACCAGCCGCGTCAAGAAGATCGCCGCCGACCGCGACCAGACAGTGATCGAGGCGCGCAAGGCCGATGCGGAACATGCTGCAGCACTTGCGGCACCGTTGCCGGTGATGGACGTCGGCCAGGCAGATGCTGATCTGGTCGAGGCAGGCCTGGTGGACACGATCGAAAGCCGCGATTGATCTGACTGGTTGAATTTGACCCCCGCTGCCTGAAAGGGTGGCGGGGGTTTTTCTTTGGGCGGCTGAGGGTGTCCCGAGTCGGGACGCTCTTGTGGCCTTTGAAAAGGCTGGGAAATTTTGTTAACTTTTACGAAGTGTTAAGGGTTTGGGCTAATGGTGCCGACATTTAAGTGGCCGGGCCTGTCTATTCGAGGGTGTGGCCGTTGGCTTCAAGAAAGTCTCGAGCAACCATTATCTGAAGCCCCGAGTTCCATCGGTGAGCCTCGACCGGATCAAGGCCCACCACTTCTTCACCGTTGGTGTGTAGTCCAAACACCACCAACTGGCGTTCTTCGAAACCAAGGAGCACCGAAGACGAAGCGCCATACAAAGTATCACATGTGTGAAAGAGCCGTTGCCCGGCTAAGTTGCCGTTGCAGGCCTGAAAAGCAGTTGCTCGTCCTTCTTTGAAATTCGGATCAGTCCCGATCAAGATCAGTGCGCCTTCTGCATCCGAAGCAAAAGATGCCGAGTACGCGAACGATTTTCGTGGAGTGGTTTTCTGAACTGATGGGTCATGGAACTTCAAGGTGCCGCGGGCGACTCCGTCGGGAAGCTGATCTGTCGAAACATCGGTGAAGAGAAAAAACACAGCGAAATCTGACGAGGCGTTGTTACCGCCTTCCAGCAAGATGCTCCCATTCAAGATTCGCTATTGGTCCAAGTTGACCAGGCCGGTACCGTCCGTCATGACCTTGCGCTTTTCAAAGTCTGAAGGTCGCGGATCGCCGTCATCGGCGTCAAAAAAGCTCATGCGCCAAAAGCGCCGCACCAAGCAGAACCGCCCCCACCCATCCGGGCATGGTTCCTCCACATTGTCCCTCGCCGAAACACTAGTCCTTCAGCGATACGCCGATCAAGCGACCTCGTGCAGCTTCCGGGACCGGACCAGCACCTGTCTTAAGCTGTGCAAACAGCCTTGCCGAGCGCCACCACAATCGATCCGCCCTTTCCCCTTTGCCCTGGTCCGGCTATCACCGCCGCAAACCGGGCAGGGGCGAGATGCAGTTATCCGACAATGCACGCGGCGTGGCCATTATGTGTGGCGCGATGGCCGCCTTTGTGCTGAACGACACGGCGGTCAAGGCAGCGACGGCGACGGTGCCGCTGTTCGAAGTCATCGCCCTGCGCGGGGTCTTGTCGGTCGCCGGACTGATGCTGATTGGATGGCGGGCGCGGTCGCTGCAATGGCGGCTGTCGCGCCGCGACGCCTGGCTGGTCATCCTGCGCATGGCGGCCGAGGTTGCTGCCAGCCTGTTGTTCCTGGTAGCGCTGGTCCAGATGCCCTTGGCCAACCTGTCGGCGATCATGCAGTTCCTGCCGCTGGCGGTAACCCTGGCGGCGGCAGTGGTGTTTCGCCAGCATATCGGCTGGCGGCGAATGACGGCGATCCTGATCGGTCTGGCCGGGGTGATGCTGATCATCCGGCCCGGTCCGGACGGGTTTGATATCTGGGCGCTGATGGGTCTTGCCTCGGTCGGGTTCGTGGTGGTGCGGGATCTGGCGTCCAGCCGGATTTCGCCAGCGGTATCGTCGGTCACGGTTTCGGTCTGGTCGGCGGTTGCCGTCATGGTCGTTGGTTTTGTCGGCGCGGCCTATGACGGTTGGCAGCCGATCGCGGCCCGCGATATGGGTCTGATCGGATTTGCGGCCTTTTTCCTGGTGATTGGTTACATCTGTGCGGTGGGCTCCATGCGGATCGGCGACATCGCCGTGGTTGCCCCGTTCCGCTATACCGCACTGCTCTGGGCGATCCTGCTGGGATGGATCCTGTTCGATACGCTGCCCGACGGATGGACCCTTGTCGGGGCGGCATTGGTGGTCGCGACGGGCATCTACACCTTTTGGCGCGAAGCTCGCCTTCAGGCCCGTGCTGCCTGAAAAAACCTGTGAGGGGGGCTTGTTGACAACCCCCGCGACTCCCCCTATACGCCCGCTTGTCCAAGGGATCGGCTTGTCCTTTGCCTTGGGTTCAGAATGCTTGATGTGGTCATGATCCGGGCCGAAAGACCCCGATCCTCTGGAATTCCACCGCGCCGTCCTCACGAAGGGGACGCGAGCGGTGTTCGTGTTTTGCGATTCGCGCAAGGCACCGTCGAGAAGCAGTGCACCGTCGTTCGGTGCGAGTATTGACAGCGCAGAAGATCGCGCAAAACCGAGGTACGTGAATGCCGACGATCCAGCAGCTTATCCGCAAACCGCGGGAGCCGAACGTTCGCAAGTCCAAGTCGCAGCACTTGGAATCTTGCCCGCAGAAACGGGGCGTTTGTACCCGCGTCTACACGACCACTCCGAAAAAGCCGAACTCGGCCATGCGGAAAGTCGCCAAAGTGCGTCTGACCAACAGCTTTGAGGTCATCTGCTACATTCCCGGCGAAAAGCACAACCTTCAGGAACACTCCGTGGTTCTGATCCGTGGCGGTCGTATCAAGGACCTTCCCGGCGTGCGCTATCACATCCTCCGCGGCGTTCTCGACACGCAAGGCGTCAAAGACCGTCGCCAGCGTCGTTCGAAATACGGCGCCAAGCGTCCGAAGTGAGGAGATAAGATATGTCACGTCGTCACGCCGCTGAAAAACGCGAGATCCTTCCCGACGCCAAGTATGGCGACAAGGTTCTGACCAAGTTCATGAACAACCTGATGCTCGATGGCAAAAAGTCCGTCGCAGAGGGTATCGTTTATGGCGCACTGGATCGGGTGCAGACCCGTCTGAAGCGCGAACCCATCTCGGCCTTCCACGAAGCCCTGGAAAACGTAAAACCTTCTGTCGAAGTGCGTTCGCGCCGCGTCGGTGGTGCGACCTATCAGGTCCCCGTCGAAGTGCGCACCGAACGCCGTGAGGCACTGGCGATCCGCTGGCTGATCATCGCGGCGCGCAAGCGCAACGAACACACGATGGAAGAGCGTCTGGCGGCTGAGCTTGCCGACGCCGTGCAGAACCGCGGCACTGCCGTGAAAAAGCGCGAAGACACCCACAAGATGGCCGACGCGAACAAAGCGTTCAGCCATTACCGCTGGTAAGGGGTTCATTATGGCACGCGACTATCCGCTGAACCGATACCGCAACTTCGGGATCATTGCGCACATCGACGCCGGCAAGACCACGACGACCGAGCGGATTCTTTACTACACCGGCAAGACCCACAAGATCGGCGAAGTGCACGATGGTGCCGCGACGATGGACTGGATGGAGCAGGAGCAGGAACGCGGGATCACGATCACTTCGGCCGCCACGACCACGTTCTGGCAGCGCCAGATTGATTCTGCGGACCTGTCGTCGGACGACAAGTACCGCTTCAACATCATCGACACACCCGGCCACGTTGACTTCACGATCGAAGTCGAACGTTCGCTGGCTGTGCTTGACGGTGCTGTGGTTTTGCTTGACGGCAACGCTGGCGTGGAGCCGCAGACCGAAACGGTGTGGCGCCAGGCTGACCGCTACAAGGTTCCCCGGATTGTGTTCGTCAACAAGATGGACAAGACCGGTGCGGATTTCATGAACTGCGTCAAGATGATCCGTGACCGGACCGGAGCCGTGCCGATGCCGATCCAGCTGCCGATTGGCGCTGAAGACAAGCTTGAAGGCATCATCGACCTCATCACCATGGAAGAGTGGGTCTATGAAGGCGAAGACCTCGGCGCATCCTGGGTTCGTCAGCCGATCCGTGCCGGCCTGAAGGCCGAGGCCGACAAGTGGCGTTACAACATGCTGGAGCTTGCCGTCGAGCAGGACGATGCTGCTATGGAAGCCTACCTTGAAGGCAACGAGCCGGACGAGGCGACGCTGCGCAAGCTGATCCGCAAGGGCACGCTGGCCATCGACTTCATTCCGATCCTCGCTGGCTCGGCATTCAAGAACAAGGGCGTGCAGCCCATGTTGAACGCCGTGATCGACTTCCTGCCCGATCCGCTGGACGTGCCGCCCTACGTCGGCTTCGCGCCGGGCGACGAGACGGAAACCCGCAACATCGAGCGGTCCGCAGACGACAACCAGCCGTTCTCGGGGCTGGCCTTCAAGATCATGAACGATCCCTTCATGGGCACTCTGACATTTACCCGGATCTATTCGGGTCAGGTCAAAAAAGGTGACCAGATCCTGAACGCCACCAAGAACCGCAAAGAGCGCATTGGCCGCATGGTCATGATGCATGCCAACAAGCAGGAAGAAATCGGCGAGGCTTTCGCCGGTGACATCATGGCTTTGGCGGGTCTGAAAGAAACAACGACGGGCGACACGCTGTGTGATGCGGCCAAGCCGGTTGTTCTGGAAACCATGACTTTCCCGCAGCCGGTTATCGAAATCGCCGTGGAACCCAAGACCAAGGCCGACCAGGAAAAGATGGGCATCGCTTTGGCCCGTCTGGCCGCCGAAGACCCGTCTTTCCGGGTGGAAACTGACCAAGAGTCCGGTCAGACCATCATGAAGGGCATGGGCGAACTTCACCTCGACATCCTCGTCGACCGCATGCGTCGCGAGTTCAAGGTCGAGGCGAACATCGGTGCCCCTCAGGTGGCTTACCGCGAAACGATCAGCCGTGAGCACGAGATCGACTACACGCACAAGAAACAGACCGGTGGCACCGGTCAGTTCGCGCGCGTCAAGCTGATTATCTCGCCGACCGAACCGGGCGAGGGGTACTCGTTCGACTCCAAGGTCGTTGGCGGTGCGGTGCCGAAGGAATACATCCCCGGTGTTGAAAAGGGCATCAAGTCGGTGATGGATAGCGGTCCGCTGGCGGGCTTCCCGGTGATCGACTTCAAGGTCACGCTGATTGACGGCGCCTACCACGACGTTGACTCGAGCGTTTTGGCGTTTGAAATCTGCGCCCGCGCGGCAATGCGTGAAGGCCTGAAGAAGGCTGGAGCGAAACTGCTCGAGCCGATCATGAAAGTTGAAGTGGTGACCCCGGATATCTACACCGGTGGCGTCATTGGCGACCTGACCTCGCGCCGGGGCATGATCGAAGGGCAGGATGCACGCGGCAACGCAAACGTCATCAACGCGATGGTACCTTTGGCCAACATGTTTGGCTACATCAACACCTTGCGCTCGATGTCATCTGGCCGGGCGACATTCTCGATGTCGTTTGACCATTACGACGCCGTGCCGGAAAACTTGAGCCAGGAGATCCAGAAAAAATACGCCTAACCCCCGGCAGACCGGGGGGTGGGGTAGTTTACTCGATCAAAACCTGAAGAAGACAAAGCCACGACCGAGCTACTTGGTCGTGGTACCGCCGGCGCCAGACGCGCCCATGTCTGAAAATTGAGAACAAGCCCGGCATGCTGATGTAGCCGGCGATCAGGAGGCCATCATGGCAAAGGCAAAGTTTGAACGGAACAAACCGCATGTGAACATCGGGACCATTGGTCACGTTGACCATGGCAAGACGACGTTGACGGCTGCGATCACGAAGTATTTTGGCGAGTTCCG
>JANPBI010000392.1:0-23615 GCA_031430315.1 Rhodobacterales bacterium
TGTTGCGGTCGCTGAGAAGAGCTTGAAGCTGCGCACGGTCGGCGGGGCCAAGGTAAAGGCAAATGTCATCGCGTCTCATGTCCCGACAATGAAACACCTCATCACATATGGGAATCCTTCGTCAGGTGGGGAACACTAGCCAAACCTTGTGAAAATGGCAAAACGCAAGCAATTGATTTTGCTTGCGTTTTTCTTGCGACCCATTCAAACCTTCTGAACGCCGTCAGCAGCGCCCCCACCTACCGCGTCGGCAAGATGCGCCCGCCCGCCCCCACGACGAACTTGCGCAAATCCCGCAACCCCGCCGGGTTCTGCTCTACGAACACCTGATAGGGCTTTTCCGGCAGGATGATCATGCGTTCCGTCCGGGTCGTCCCGCTATCGGCGCCGGTCAACGGATCCAGCTTGTAGATCTGCCGCATCGACGTGCCGAACCACCCGCCCTTGACCTCTTCCTCGCGCTCGCTGACCAGGTCCTCGACCGTCCAGACCAGCGCCCAATCTTCGCCTTCGGGCGCCTTGGCCCCTTCCAGCACCTTGGAGATCGGCCCCGATTGCAGCGTGAAGCTGGCAGAATACATCGGCCCCAGCACGATCCGGCGCAGCCGTTTCGGCATCACCCCGTCGAAATCGCGGTCAAACCCGGTGGCCATCGTCAGCAGCTTCAACCCCAGCGTCGATTGCGCCATCAGCCCCGCCTGAACCTGCGGCCAGCGATGGTCGTCGTTCGGCAGCGGTTTTTTCCCGTCATCCTCGACATCCAGCAGGTACACGATGGGCAAGTTCACCTGCGTGTCCCAGATCGCCCAATGCAGCAGATACTGCCGCCGCTCCCCGGCTTGCGCGATCCATTGCGCATCCGGGTCATTGCGCGCCCAGAAGATGCCGCCCGCCGTCAGCGCCTCATAGTAATACCGCTGCGCCAGCGCGAATTGCAGCGTCGTCGGGGTCGTCAGGTCACCCACGATCTGGCGGACCATGCGGTCCTTCAGCTCTGCCTCCGACGCCATGCCCGACAGGTGTTTCTTTGCCTGCTGCGCATCGACGGCCATAGTCATCAGTTCCTGCGCGACCGGAAAGCCCGATTCATGCCGGTCGATGGTCAACTTTGGCGCGGCATCCCCGCGCCCGGTCATGACGTATTTGTGGGACAGCGCATGGAACGTTGCCGCCACCGCCTTGAGGTACCCCCCGAGCACCCGCGTCTCCGTCCGCGTCAGCCGCCCCTCGGTCTCCAGCTCCGCCGCCACCCGCGCGAGGTGCCCGGTGATCGTCTCGAATTTCGCGAAATACCGCCGGGCGACGAGCGTGTCGTAAAGCTCGGCATGGTCCGAGACGAGCTGGTCTTTGATGGGGGCGTCAGGCATCGCGGTCGCGACCTTCGCTATCAAGCCACCAAAACCATCGAATGGCGGGATTGACGGCAAGTCTCGTTCGGTAGTGTTCATTGGCCTCGAAGACACTGTGATACATCTTCTTCTGCAGCGGTCGCATTAGCCCGCCAAACAGCAGCAAGACCACCGCCACGAATAAGCACAGCGTGACAAGGTTGGCCCATAGCATCAAAGCATTGCGATCCACAGTCTCACGTAGGATTGCCAGTAAGCCCAAAACCACGATGCTGAAGAGCAAGAGTATTGCTCCCCACTTCCGGCTCCACCGAACCTGATCGCCAAACCTCATTCCGCCCCATACGCGTTCTTGTCATGCTTTTCGACAATTGCCGCGAACCGGCGGGCGAACCGCTCATCCGCCTTTGCCTTCTGCTCCAGGATCTTGCGCGCAAAGACCATGTGCTCTTCATGCTTTTCCAGCATGTCAGCCATCTTGTCGTTGGTCGCAGCGCCAATCGCCGCCATCGCGGCTTGCGCCTCCTGGTCCGTCTGCACGCCGATCTCGTTGATCCGGTGCGCCACGTCCTGCTGCTGCGCGGTCTTCAAGCTGGACGACAGCGCGTCATAAAGAACCACGCGCTGCTTGGTATCCGTCTGCAGCTTGTTGATCAGAACCATCTGGGTCGCCGCCTGGTTCTGCAATGAATCGACCCAGGTCTTGCCCTTCTCGATGTAGCGCTCCAGCGTCTGGGACTTCGCGAGCTTGACCTGTTCGTCCTGCACGAGCGCGTTGTATTTCGCGTTCAACAGCGCGAGTTCGGATTCCAGCTTGGTCCGGTTGCCAGCGTCCTGTTCGACCGAAATCTTGTTTTCCAGCTCGATGATCTTGGGATCCATCGAGGACACTTCGGCCCGAACGGCCTCAAGCGCCCCCACGGTTTCCTCGCGGTCGGTCAGCGTGCTGGATAAGTTCGCTTCGACCCGCGTCTTTTGGGTGTTCAGAAGGTCCAGCTGCCCCTGCAGCAGCTTCACGATGATGTCCGACTTGCCGATCAGGTCCTGCAGCTTGTCATCGACCGAGGCCGATCGCATCCGTTCCTGCCGCATCGACTCTGACTTGGCGGTGGAGAAGATGCCGATGAAGCTTTCCATCCCGGTCTTCGTGCGCATCTCGTCGAAGTCCTTGGAGAACCCGGCGGTCACGTCGTCCAGACCCATGATGAGTTCCGCGATATTCGCGTTCATCAACTCGGAATGCTTGTGCACATCGTCGAGCGTGGCATTTTCCACGTCAATCGAGATGCCTTGGTCCAGCTTGGCCCGCGCCTCTTCGATCCGCCCGGTGATGGCGCTGATCTTCGCCTGTGCCTCGGCCACCTGTGCCTGGCTTTCCTTGATCTGAGTCTCGAAATCGGCCATCGCGCCCTCCGTTGAACCAACGCTGTTTCACATAATGATGTAACGCCAAATTACATCCAGCCCGAGGGGGAAAATTGGCCCCGGCCGGACCCAAGCATTCTTGCCGCAGTTGGCGGCCCTCGCCAAGGGTTCATTCACCTTCCGTAAGATCGGCATCAAACCGGAATGTTGTCGATCAGCCTGACCCCGTCGATCCATGCTGCCGCCAGCATCCGCCGGGGCCGCGCGGGATCGTCCGAGGGCATCAGCGTCGCCGCATCGCGAAGCTCGATGTATTCCACCCGCTCGAACCCCGCCGCGCGCATCGTCTCGGCAGCCTCGCGGATCGCCATGCGGTCCGATTGGCCAGCGCGGATATCCGCCGCAGCCGCTGTCAGCGCCGCGTACAATACCGGCGCCCTGGCCCGCCCTTCAACCGTCAGCCGCACATTGCGCGACGACATGGCAAGGCCGTCCGGGTCTCGGATCGTCTCACAACCCACGATCTCCACTGGCAGGTTCAGATCGCGCGCCAACCGCAGCACGACTTGCAACTGCTGCCAGTCCTTCTGTCCGAAGTACGCCCGGTCAGCGAGGCTCATCCCGAAAAGCTTGGTCACCACCGTCGCTACGCCGTCGAAATGCCCGGGGCGCATATGCCCCTCCAGCGGCTGCGCCACGCCAGCCATCGACACGGTGGTGATGAACCCGTCGGGGTACACTTCGTCCACCGGGGGCGCAAAGATCGCATCGACCGGCACCGTCGTCAGCAACCGCGCGTCAGCCTCTTCGCTTCGCGGATACTTCTTCATGTCCTCGGGGTTGTTGAACTGCTTGGGGTTCACGAAGATCGTCGTGATGACCCGGTCGCACTCTGCCCTGGCCCTGTGCGCGAGGCTCAGATGCCCGTCATGCAGCGCACCCATCGTCGGCACCACGCCAATCGTCTCGCCCGCCGCGCGCCAGCCCCCGGCCAGTGCCCGTAGATCGCCCACCGTCCGCAGGATCGGGATCATGCCTTTGCCTTGGGCGGTAGGACGTCAGGGAAGGAATGCTCGTCACCGGGAAATGTCCTGGCCCTGACTTCGGCGGCATAGGCCGCAATCGCCGCATCCGCCGCCTCGGCCAGTGCGCCGAACCGCTTGACGAATTTCGGGCGGAACGCGGTGAAAAGGCCCAGCATGTCATCGACCACCAGCACTTGCCCGTCGCAATCGACTCCCGCCCCGATTCCGATCGTCGGAATGGAAATCGCCCGGGTGATCTCCCCCGCGAGGCCCATCGGCACCTTTTCCAACACCACCGAGAACGCCCCCGCCTCAGCCACCGCGCGCGCATCGGCCGTGACCTTGGCCGCCTCACCTTCCCGCCCCACGACTTTGTAGCCGCCCAGCGTGTTGATCGCCTGCGGCGTCAGGCCAACATGCGCCATCACCGGCACGCCCCGCGCGGTCAGAAAGGCAATCGTCTCGGCCATGTGCAGCCCGCCCTCCAGCTTGACCGCCGGGGCACCCGTTTCCGCCATCAACCGGCTGGCATTGCGGAACGCCTGCTGCGGGCCTTCCTCATAAGACCCGAAGGGCATATCGATCACGACCATCGCCTTTTCACAGCCCCGAACCACCGCGCAGCCATGCAGGATCATCATCTCCATCGTGACACCGAGCGTCGATGGCATGCCGTGCAGCACCATCCCAACCGAGTCGCCGACCAGCGCGATGTCGCAATGCGCATCGACCAACCGGGCAATCGGCGTGGTATAAGCCGTCAGCACCACCAAGGGCGCGCCACCCTTGCGGGCCTTGATGTCTGGGGGCAGCACGGAACGGACCGGGGACGTGGCGCTCATATCAATGACCTCGCTGGCCGTTCAGAATCTGCCCTCATAAGGGCACAAGGCCATGGGATCCGCAAGTTTCTTACGCTGCACTGCGGCGTCGCTGGGGCTTGACCTGTTGGGTCGTCGCGGTCCCAATCAGACAAAAGCCAAGGACCTTGCCGATGCTATTATGCGAAAAACTCGACCCCGCATGTGTTCAGCCCGATGTCAGCCGTCCCGACCCGGCCAAGGTGGTGAAGGGTGATCCCGTCCACACCACCTGGAACCAGTACCACGCCGATGGGCTATTCTGCGGCACCTGGGCATCCACACCGGGAGCCTGGACCGTAAGCTATTCCGAGTGGGAGTATTTCCACATCCGCCAAGGTCATTCGGTCCTGACCGCAAGCGACGGCACCGAAATCCACCTTCGCACAGGCGACGCGCATATCATCCTACCGGGCTTTGCCGGAACTTGGGAAGTGATCGAAACCACGCTCAAGGACTACGTGATTCGCACCTGAGGGGCGAAGATCAGCCCTGGACCGGCACGCCACCCAGCGTGACCGTTGCGCCTTCGCGGGCGATCTTGGCCAGGTCTTTTTCTTTTTTCGCAATGTTTGCGGGCGTCTCGGGCACGATACGCCCATAGGCGTCATCCATGTAGCGACCCTCGATGGCCAGACTTTCCTCGAAGGTCCGGACCCGAACGGGCGTTCCGTAATCCACCCGGTTGTAAAGGTCGATGGCGTCCTGGTTGAACAGCCGGATGCACCCCGCCGACGTCGCCCGTCCGATAGAGGCATTGTCGATCGTGCCATGGATACGGAACATTGAATCCCGTCCGCCGCGATAGAGGTAAAGCGCCCTTGCCCCCAACGGATTTTCCAGACCGCCCGGCAAACCACCCGCGAAAGCCGCATAAAGGTCAGGCCGTGTCCGCACCATATTGCGCGTCGGCGTCCAGGACGGCCACTGTTCCTTGCGTCCGATGTTGCCCGAGCCGTTGAAAGACAGCCCCTCGCGCCCCACTGCGATGCCGTAGCGGATCGCACGGCCGCCATCCAGGACGTAGTACAACTTGCGCGCATAGACATCGACCACGATGGTCCCCGGCGCGTCGCCAGCCGTGTAGGCCACTTCTTCGCGCTTGTTGCCGTCGACGAGGTATTGCTTGTCGACCGGCTGGATAAAGAACTCTCCGTCCTGCAGGCCCTCATACCCCGGCGATACGTCCGGTTCGCTCGAGCTGGGTGGGTTCGAGGCGCAGGCCGCAAGGGCGACAAGCGCGAGCATAGCGCAAAGACGGGTCAGGATTACACGCAAAATGGCAGTCCGCTATGATGGGTTTATGTCCTCTGACATGCCGTCATTCAGCACCGGCGCGTCAAGTCCCCGCAAGGTCATGCCTACGAAAAAGCCGAAATCGTTGCCGCGATGGGTCACTCTTCATCAGTTGGGTGTTTCGCTGGTGCCGGCGCATCGCCGCCGACCCACTTGCAAGGGCTGGCAAAATCCCCATCTGAGATGCCGGAACACAAAATGGAGAAATGGCGATGCGTTGCCCCGTTGATAATGAAACCCTCGTCTTGGCAGATCGCGGCGGCGTCGAAATCGACTACTGCCCGAAATGCCGCGGGGTCTGGCTAGATCGGGGCGAGCTTGACAAGATCATCGACCGTGCCGCAGGCGCCATGCCAGCCCCGACGATTGGCGATCCTGGCGACCAGATGCGTGGCCGTGCCCCCCATTCCAGCCCACCGCCCGTCTACCAACCTGAACCGCAGCGTCCGCGCGGCGACTATCGCCGCGACGACGACGATGACGACTATCGCTATGGCAAGAAGCGCAAGAAAAGCATCCTCGGCGAGATCTTCGACTTCTGAGCCTTTGGCGCAATCTGACGGAGCAGCGCCATGCCAGACGATCCACCCATCGTGCGCGACATCGCAAACCAACTGGTGGATCGTTCCGAATTTTTGGGCCTTTTCCTCGCGGGCAGCTCTGGCCGCGGGGATGCAGATCCCTACAGCGATGTCGATTTCGTCGCCCTCACCGACCCGGACCGGCAAGACGCTGCGGCGGCTCTCTGGCGTCAGACGCTGGAAAACCTGCGCCCCATCGTTTTCTGGAACGAACAGCGCGGCCGCAACGTCCTACTGAACGCGATCACCGAAGACTGGCTGCGCTACGACGTGCTGATCATCCGGCCGGAGGATATCAAGGGTCGCGCCAAGTCCACGATCAGGCCGGTTTTCGATCACGGTAACCTTTACGCCACCCTGCCGGACTACTTGCCTGACGCCGTACCCAATGCCCGGCATGTGACCCGGCAGATCAATGAATTCATCCGGATCCTCGGCCTGATGCGGGTTGGCGTTGGGCGGGGCGAATACGTGCTGCTGGTCAAGGGCACGGGCCTTTTGCGCGACCTTCTGACCGATCTCATGTTGGAAGAATGCCCCGTGGCAGACAAAGGTGGCATCCTGCATCCCAGCCGCCTTTTGACCGCCGACCAGATGGCGGTCCTTCTGGGCCTGCCTTATCCTGGGCCGCATCGTTCCGAGGTGATCGCGGCGCATATCGCCCTGGCCGAGGCGTTCTTTCCCCGCGCAAGACGGCTTGCTGAACAGTTGAGCATCGAATGGCCCACGCGTTTCGAGGCCGCCACCCGGCGCGTCCTCCAGTCCGAACTCGGCATCTCGTTCGGGTCAGAACCGAAGGCGACCGTGAAAGAAACTCCCGCCTCGCCCGGAACCAAGGCGCGGCACGCGCCGCCGGGTTTGCCATTGGTTGCGCCATTGGTTCGAGCGACCAATGGCAGCGCCTGACATCCGCCTCGGGCAGGCACTTTTGCTACGTCACCAGCAGAACGCGGGTGGGAACGGGTTGAACCATAAACCGCCCGGGAACGAGCGGAGCAGCGCCAACACGGCGGTCAGGCGTTGCCCTGTGGTGTGGGCGGGGGTGCGTTTGAGCCCAAATTTCTGGAAGGCGGCAGTACGGGGAATAACCGCTTTTCTCAGACCAAACCCGCCAGCTTTGCGAAAGGATCACGGCTGGCGTCCTTGTGCCATTCGTACTCACAACCAAGGGCCAATTTCTCCGCCATCTCCCTACCATACAGATTGGCCATCACCGCAAGAGCCATATCCATTCCAGCTGAGACACCTGAAGATGTAAAAAACTTGCCATCTTCTACCCATCGAGCCTCCTTCACCCACTCGACGTTCGGGGCAAGGTGTACCGTCACTGTGAAATTGCGCTTATTGGTTGTCGCTTTGCGCCCATCCAAAACTCCTGCCATCCCCAGAAGGTAGAGCCGGTACAGACAGTCATCACCCTCTCGGCCTTCGCAGATGCCTCGCGCAGCCACTGCAAGAGCTCTTCATCCTTGCCCTCGATCAAGGCTGAATCGCCGCCCGGAATGAACAAGAGGTCATAATCGGTCCCTTCCGAAATGGTCTTGTCCACGACGATCCTTTGACCGTGGCAGCTCGGTACCGGCTCGCGTGTCTTTGCAACCGTAATGAGCTCGTTTTCCTGCCCGAATCCACCCAGCATTTCTATTGGGCCAAAGTAGTCGAGCGTTTCAAAACCAGGGAAAATGAGCGCTGCGAGGGTTCTCATGAATTGCTACCTTTGCGGAAAGTGAAGGCCAGAAATGGGCGGATCCATGTCTCTAGGGCAAACGGATCTTCGCGGTCTCTTTCTTGAAGCTGACGTTCCTGTTGGGTTAGTCAAGGTCCGCTCCGTCCGCAAGGCGGACACTCTCCCTCTTCCCGGAACAAAGGCGCGCAAGCGCCGCCGGGCCGCGCCCGATCTCCCCCCCGGGAGGGCACCTATGCCACCGCTACCAGCAGAACTGCGGCGGAATACCGTGAACCATCAAGTGCCTGGAACCAGCCTCTGCGCGTCTTCCCAAGGTCGGGCACGTCCCGTTGTCGGTTTCAGCCAAACGCGCGCTCCGCCCCCGCAAAGCCGCAACTCGCGGTGCTGCGCGACCGCCAACTCCCGTGTCACCCATCCACAGACCGGATCACGCGCGCCGGGTTCCCTACGGCCAGCACTCTTGAAGGGATCGACTTGGTGACCACAGACCCCGCCCCGATCGTCGTCCCATCGCCAATCGTGACCCCCGGCAGGATGATCGACCCCGCCCCGATCCAGCAGTCCTTGCCGACGGTAATCGGTTTGGCAAACCCCACCGCGCGAAATGGCATCATGGGCGCATCCGGCGTCTCCAGTATCCGTTCTTCGGGTTTCAGCGGATGGCCAACGGTCAGGAACTGAACATTGGGTCCTACCATGGTCAGATCACCAAGGGTGATCCAGGTACTGTCCAGAAACTCCGACCCACGGTTGACAAAGACCCTGTCTCCCAGCCGGATATGTATCCCATACTCGACAAAGAATGGCGGGACGAGCATGGCCGTTCCGACCATTTCACCGACAATCGCGCGCAGTGCCTCGATCCGCGCTGGTCGGTCATGGGCGGGCAACGCCATCAATTCCGCAGTCCTTGCCTGAGCCCGATCTGTCAGAGCGAACAACTCTTCGTCGATTCCCGTATAGGGATCGCCATCGACCATCTTTTGATAGTTGGACTTTGCAGACGTATCCAGAATGTCCATCGAAGCCACCTCTACGCAGGCCAAAAGTTAATAAAGCATGAAAATGAGCAGGCTAACAATTTGATTTACAATTACAAAATTCTTGTCCCGACTCGGGACACCCCTACCACCGCTTCAAGGCCGCCTCATCGTCGTTCCTTGCCGCGACCCAGGCGGCCCCGTCCGGACCTAGTTCTTTCTTCCAGAACGGTGCGCGGGATTTCAGGTAGTCCATCAGAAACTCCGCTGCCTCGAAAGCCGCCACCCGGTGTCCCGAAGCCGTCGCCACCATCATGATCGGCTCCCCCACCGCCAGACGCCCGTACCGGTGGATCACCAGAGTGTCGGTCAAATTCCAACGGGTCGTGGCCTCGCCCACCATGGCACCAATCGCCCGTTCCGTCATGCCCGGGTAGTGCTCGATCTCCATGCCGGTCATCCCGCCGTCACCGCGCACCAGGCCGGTAAAGGTCACGACGGCCCCGGCCCGCGCGACCGCAAAGCCGGACAGGACCAGCCCCGGATCAAACGGCGCCTCCTGGACAATCACCTGCAAGCTATCCTCCCGTCATGGGCGGAAAGAACGCAATCTCTCGCACCCCAGCCAGCGGCGCATCAAACGTCGTCAAAACCTGATCGACCGCCACCCGTAGGGCCGCAAGGTCAGAGAACGCCACTGCATAGCGGTCCTCGCGCGCGGAAAGCTCGGCCACCAGATCTTGGACCGTGACGGCCGTTGTTTCCACCTCTTCGCGCGGCAGCCCGATCCGCTCGCGCACCCAGGCAAAATAAAGGACGGTGATCATTTGTCTTCGCGAAGATGCGGCATCGCCTTTGAAAAATACTCAAAACCCGTCATCGCGGTCAGGATTGCAGCAATCCAGATCAGGACCAGACCCACACGATTTGCGTAGCTGGCGCAATCCGTTTTGCCACAGGCCGGTATGGGCTGCGCCGTCCCGGCGGCAACAGCCTCGAGGTACTGCTCCGGCGTCATTCCCTTGATCGCGACGATGTTCAGGTATTCCAGTCCCGTACCCAAAAACAGCACCGCAATTGCCACCATCTGCAGGGTGGTCTTCCATTTGGCAAGCTTCGTTACCTTCAATAGCCTTGCCTTTGCGCCCAGAAACTCGCGCAGGCCCGACACAAACACCTCGCGAAAGAGGATCACGGTTGCCGGCAGGATCAGCCAGGCATTCATGCCGTTATACCCCGTCAACACCATGATGGCGATCACCACCATCGCCTTGTCGGCAATCGGGTCAAGCATGGTGCCGAACTTTGACTCCTGCTTCCACAGCCGCGCCAGGTATCCGTCGAACCAGTCGGTTATGGCCGCGCCGACAAACAACGTCAGCGCGAACCAGTCGGCCCAGGGGCGGTGAAAGTACAGGAACATGATCGCAACGCCGGGGGCCGCCAAAAGGCGCATCACCGTCAGGATGTTGGGGATCGTCCAGGTCATGCCCAAGTCCTAGCCCATGGGGCGGAGGGGCGAAAGAGGGTGTCGCGACATAGGGGGCAAGATTGCCGACTTCAGGTTCAGCCCTTTTCGTGAAAAAACCCGTAGACGGTCTCGGCCATAGTCGCCGATATTCCGTCGACCGCCATCAAGTCTGGAAGTGCCGCCCGCGCCACAGCCTTGGCAGACCCGAAATGGGCCAGCAACGCTCTTTTGCGCATAGCACCGATCCCCGGCACCTCGTCCAAAGGAGTCGCGCCGACGGATTTCGAGCGTTTTGCCCGGTGCGCGCCAATAGCCCAACGGTGGGCTTCGTCCCGAAGACGCTGAACAAAATAAAGCACCGGATCATTGCGTTGCAAGGCAAACGGGGCCTCGCCAAGTCGATGGAATTCCTCTTTGCCGGCATCGCGATCAATACCCTTTGCGATGCCGATAAAGGGCACGTCGTCGACGCCGAGTTCTGCCAGAATTTCACCTACCGCCGACACCTGGCCGGCCCCGCCGTCGATCAACAGCAAGTCGGGCCAGACACCCGAGGTCCGGCCCGGATCTTCCTTCAGCAAACGTTCGAACCGGCGCGTCAGCACCTCTTTCATCATCCCGAAATCGTCCGAATTGGCACCCGCTGCACTCTTGATGTTGAATTTGCGGTACTGGCTTTTCTCAAAACCCTCCGGTCCGGCCACGATCATGCCGCCAACGGCATCCGTGCCCTGGATATGACTGTTGTCATAGACCTCGATCCGTGTTGGCGGGCCTTCAAGATCGAAAGCCTCGGCCAGCCCTTGCAACAAGCGGTTTTGGGTCGAACTTTCCGCCATCCGGCGCGCCAGGCTTTCACGGGCATTGCGCAAGGCGTTTTCCACCAGTTCCGCCTTTTCACCGCGCTGCGGGATCAGCAGTTCCACTTTGTGTCCGGCGCGGTCCGAGAGGGCTTGGGTGACAAGATCGGCGTTGTCGACAGGATGCGACAGCAAGATCATGCGCGGCGGATCCTTGTCGTCATAGAACTGTGTCAGGAAAGCCTCGAGAATCTCGGGCTCTTCGGCCCCTGAGCCGGTTTTGGGATAAAAGTCCCGGTTGCCCCAGCTTTGGTTGGCGCGGATGAAAAAGACCTGCACGCAGGCCTGTCCGGTTTCCAGGTGCAAGGCGACGACGTCCGCCTCGGCGACCGTCTTTGGGTTGATGCCTTGTGCCGACTGGATCTGTGTCAGCGCCTTGATCCGGTCGCGCAAGGCAGCGGCACGTTCAAACTCCATTGCGGCAGAGGCGTCCGACATGTTGCGCGCCAGGTTGGCCTGTACAGTGGTCGACTTGCCTTGCAAGAACCGTTCAGCGTCCCCGACAAGGTCCCCATAAGCACTGGCAGACACTTTGCCGACACATGGGGCCGAACAGCGCTTGATCTGATACTGCAAACAGGGCCGCGTGCGGCTTTCGAACATTGAATCGGTACAGTTGCGCAAAAGAAAGACACGCTGCAACTGGTTCAAAGTCCGATTTACCGCACCTGCGCTGGCAAAGGGGCCAAAGTAGCTGCCCTTTTCGGATTTCTTGCCACGATGTTTCTTGATCTGAGGAAAGGCGTGATCCTTGGCGATCAGGATGTTGGGAAAGCTCTTGTCGTCGCGCAAAAGGACATTGTAGCGCGGCTTGAGCTGCTTGATCAGGTTCTGCTCCAACAGCAGCGCCTCGGTTTCGGTCCGCGTCGTCAGGAACATCATCGACGCGGTCTCGTGAAGCATCCGCGCGATCCGCCCCGAATGGCCGGTTGGCCGCGCATAGGACGACACCCGCGCCCGAAGGTTGCGTGCCTTGCCGACGTAGAGCACCTCGGAAGAAGCGTCCAGCATGCGATACACACCTGGCGACGTGTCCAGTGACTTCAGATATTCCTGGACGATGTCATGTCCTGCGCGACCCTTTTCGCCCATCGCGATCACCTTCACTTTCGCGGATCGATTCTAAGCCATGGCTGCAACGATCCCAAGCGGTCTGCAAGGAAAAAGCTGTCCACGGAATCTGTGGGTAACCTTGGGCAAAACATTTCACGAGGTCCGATTTTTCTTTGTTTTCCGCCGAGTTCCCATGAATGCCTAATTTTTAGGCGAATTCGTATCTCATTGATAACAAAAGGGATATTCTTTTTGATCGGGCAAATCCATTGCAGATCAGGGGCTTATGTAACAGGGCTGTAACCTTGATGTTGAAAGTGGACAACTTTCACAGCCAGTTCGGACTTTTGGTCATTGAGTGCCCAAGACATCCGGCGTGCGCCATCCTAAATGTTGCCCCCCGTCCACACAGATTAGCTGTCCAGTCACGGCTGGCGCGTCCAGAAAATAGCCAAGTGCTGCGACGACATCGGCGGCGTTCGCGCCCCGTTGCAACACGGTTGCAGCCCGTTGATGGGCAAAATGCTCTTCGGTCTGCCGGGCTCCGCGCAGAGTTGGCCCAGGTCCGATGGCATTCACGCGGATCTGCGGGGCCAGACCTTGGGCTGCGGTCTGTGTCAGCGCCCAAAGGCCCATCTTGGCCAAAGTGTAGGTCGAGAACTCTGGCGTCAGCTTCAGCACCCGCTGGTCCACCATATTGACAATTAAACCGGTGGCCAAAGCCTCGCCCTTGTCGTCGTGGATCAAAGGCAGACACTGATGTGCAAAATTCTGCGTCAAAACGAAAGGCCCACGCAAGTTGGAGTCGAAATGCCGATCCCAACTGCGGCGCGTCGCGGTTGCAAAGTTGTCGTATTCGAAGATGGACGCGTTGTTCACCAGAACACTCAGCGGCCCGCCCAGCGCGGACACAGCCTGGTCGATCAGACGGTCGGTCTCATCCTCGACCAAAAGATTGGCGCGCAGCGTGGCCGCAACACGCCCCATGCTGCGAATTTCGGCGGCGACAGCCTCGGCCTGCTCGGCCGAAGTAGAATAATGCACCGCAACATCATAGCCGCGTTGGCCAAGGTAAAGCGCCATGGCGCGGCCAAGCCTTTGTCCAGCTCCGGTGACCAATGCCTTCATGTCAGCCCTTTGCCCTGCAGTCGCAGCCCGACTTTCCGATTAGATGGCGCCCGCAACGATCACACCGCGCGGCCTTTGGCCGGACAGATGAAAGCAGCCTGCGGGTGGGACCGGGAAAAAGAGCCCGCCCGATCATGGCGACAAGCACCATAAGTCCCAGAAAAACGATGACGGCCTTAATCATCATTTACAGTCCATACCGCGCCCAAAGTGCGCGATCCTCGATGGTGCTGATCGCGGTGTCGACTGCCGCCATCCCCAGCCGTTGCAAAATGCTGCGCCTTTGGCCCAAGGGAACCAGCCGGACCTTTTCACCGTAAAGCGCCTTGAGCTTTGGCACCAGATGGTCGACCCCGTCCACCAGCCCTAGGTCTGCTGCCCCTTGCCCGACCCATATATCGGCATTGAATAGATCGGCATCGGCATTCAGCCGCGCGCCCCGCCGGGCCTTGACATGGTCGATAAATGCCGCGTGGATCGGACCCTGCAGCGCCTTCAGCCGGTCCACATCCTCGGGATTTTGCGGAAGGAACGGGTCGGCAAAGCTTTTGGACTTGCCCGCCGTGACCACCCGCCGCTCAATCCCTTGTCGGGCAAGCAGTTCGGGAAACCCGAACGAGGCAAAGATTACGCCGATGGAGCCCACGATAGAGGACCGGTCGACCCAGATGTCGTCCGCCGCACAGGCCAGCCAATAGCCGCCCGACGCTGCGACATCCTCGACAAAGGCGTGCACCTTGACGCCTTTTTCGTCCGCCAGCCGTCGGATGCGTGCGCCGATCAACGCCGATTGCACCGCCGATCCGCCGGGCGAATTGATCACCAGTGCCACAGCGGCGGGCTTGCCCCGGGTGAAAGCGCGTTCGATCAAGGGGGCCAGGGCCGCGTCATTCAGGCTGCGCCCGCCGGAACCGATGGTGCCCTGTAGACGGATAACGGGCACGGTGGCCGGTTTAGGCAGAAAGGGGATAAAGCGTCTCATGGCCCACAGGTAAGCCGCGATGGGGTTGCAGACAAGGGCAGCTGTCGGCAGGGTCATGCCATGATCGACAAGCTGGAAATGTTCATCGCCCTTGCCCGCGAGCGCCACTTTGGTCGCGCGGCCGAGGCCTGTGGCGTGACGCAGCCGTCGTTGTCGGGTGCCATCAAGCATCTGGAGGATCAGTTGGGCGTGCAACTGGTGTTCCGTGGCAGCCGTTTTCAGGGCCTGACCCCCGAAGGCCAGCGTGTTCTGGACAGGGCCTTGCGCATCGTCGGCGACGTGCGCGACCTGAAGGACGAGATGCGGACCGTGCGGTCGGGCCTTTCGGGCCACCTGCGGTTGGGGGTAATCCCCACCGCATTGCCAATGGTCGCCGACCTGACGGGCCCTTTCACGGCGCGGCACCCCAATGTGCGGGTGGCGATCCTGAGCCGCACCAGCGCCGAAATTCTGTCCGGCATCGAAAGCCTCGATCTGGAGGCTGGGATAACGTACCTCGACAACGAACCCCTCGGTCGGGTGGCGCAGGTGCCACTTTACATGGAATTCTACCGTCTGCTTTGTGCCCCGGGGACAGTGCTTTCGTCGCGGGCGCGGGTGACATGGGCCGAGGTTGCGGGCGTTCCCTTGTGCCTTTTGACCTCGGACATGCAGAACCGCCGCATCGTCAACCAGCACCTGGCCGAGGCGGGCGCGAAGGTCAGCCCCTCTATCGAGTCAAATTCGACCATCGCGTTGATTTCACACGTCTTGACCGGGCAGTGGGCAAGCGTTGTGCCGAAAAAACTGGCCGACATGTTCGTGACTGATGGGCGTCTGATCTCCATCCCGATCGTGGAGCCCGAGGCCGAGCACACGGTCGGCCTAATCGCGGCGAAGCGGGACCCGCAAACGCCCGTCCTGCACGCCCTGATCGAAGATGCGCTTCGTCTGGGGCTACGATAGATCACGCCTATCGTTTGACGGTATATCAGGATTGATTTCCCTATCAATCGGCGTATCACGGGCGCGAGCCAGCCAAGGGATGCCCGCATGCTTGATATCGCCGCCGCCACTGACCGTGTTGAGGATATCCTGGCGGCACATCTGGGGATGGAGGGGCCGTTATTGCCGATCCTTCATGCCGTGCAAGCAGAGTTTGGTCATGTGCCGCAGTCGGCGCTGCCGCAGATTGCCAAGGCACTGAACCTGTCCAAGGCCGAAGTGCATGGCGTCGTCAGTTTTTACCACGATTTTCGCGAGGCACCTGCCGGTCAGCATGTGTTGAAGCTGTGCCGCGCCGAGGCGTGTCAGGCGATGGGCGCGGACCGGGTAGCTGCGCATACCCGAGAGGCTTTGGGCGTGGATTGGCACGAGACGACAAAGGACGGCGCGGTGACGCTGGAGCCGGTGTTCTGCCTTGGCCTTTGTGCCTGCGGCCCTGCGGCGATGGTCGATGGTCGGCTGATCGGCCGCTGCGACGAAGCACGGGTCGATGCCCTGATCTCCGAGGTGCGGGCATGACCAAAGCAATGAAGATTTACGTCCCTCTGGATTCCGCCGCCGTCGCGCTTGGGGCCGATGAGGTCGTTGCGGCGTTGCGGCGCGAGGCGTCCCGGCGTCAGGTGCCGGTCGAGATCGTGCGCAATGGCAGCCACGGGATGGTCTGGCTGGAGCCGCTTGTGGAGGTGGTAACTGAGGCGGGCCGTGTGGGTTTCGGCCCGATGACCGTCGCCGATGTGCAGGGGCTGTTTGGCGATTTGGCGTCGCACCCAAAAGCTCTGGGGCCGGTGAGTGAATTGCCCTGGATGAATGGGCAAACCCGCCTGACCTTCGCCCGCGTCGGAATCATCGACCCGCTATCGTTGGCCGAGTATGAGGCGCAAGGCGGGTTGTCTGGCCTGCGCCGCGCGCTGGCGATGGACATGGCCGCGATCGTGACCGAGGTTACTGCCTCGGGCCTGCGCGGACGCGGAGGTGCTGGTTTCCCGACCGGCATCAAGTGGAAGACGGTCTCCGAGGCGAAAGCCGACCGCAAATACATCGTCTGCAACGCAGATGAAGGCGACAGTGCCACCTTCGCCGACCGGATGCTAATGGAGGGCGATCCCTTCACCCTGATCGAGGGGATGGTGATTGCCGGGCTGGCGACCGGCGCGACAAAGGGGTTTGTGTACATCCGTTCGGAATACCCGGTGGCAATCCGCGTGATGCAGGCCGCCTGCGATCTTGCACGTGATGCGGAGTTCCTCGGAGCGTCGGTCCTTGGGTCGGGTCCCGTCTTCGACATCGAAATCCGCGTCGGTGCCGGAGCCTATGTCTGCGGCGAGGAAACCTCGCTGCTGAACAGCCTTGAGGGCAAGCGTGGCGTCGTTCGCGCAAAACCTCCGCTGCCCGCGCTGGAAGGCTTCATGGGCAAGCCGACGGTGGTGAACAACGTCATTTCGCTGGCGACAGTGCCGGTGATTTTCGAGAAGGGTGCCGCCTTCTACAAGGACTTCGGTCTCGGTCGGTCGCGGGGCACGATCCCCTTGCAGATCGCCGGAAATGTGCGCTTCGGGGGCCTGTATGAGACGGCGTTCGGCCTGACCCTCGGCCAGATTGTCGATGATATTGCAGGCGGCTGCGCCTCGGGTCGGCCAGTCAAGGCGGTGCAGGTGGGCGGACCTTTGGGTGCGTATCACCCCCGATCCGAGTTCGGCACGCCTTTCGGTTATGAAGAATTCGCGGGCCAGAACGGCCTGATCGGCCATGCCGGGCTGACTGTGTTCGACGACAGCGCCGACATGCTGAAACAGGCCCGTTTCGCGATGGAGTTCTGCGCGATCGAATCTTGCGGCAAATGTACGCCCTGCCGCATCGGTGCCGTGCGCGGCGTTGAGACCATCGACCGCATCGGCAATGGCGACGCCGCCGCGATCCCGCTGCTCACCGACCTTTGCAACACGATGAAGGCCGGATCGCTATGTGCGCTTGGCGGCTTTACTCCCTATCCGGTGATGTCCGCCCTGACCCATTTCCCCGATGATTTCTCGCCCATGAAGGAAGCCGCCGAATGAAAGATTTCATCATCCCCGATCGTGACTTCGGTACACCGGCGGCGAAAAGCAAACAGATGGTCACGCTGACCATCGACGGCTTTGACGTGACTGTGCCGGAAGGCACGTCGATCATGCGCGCGGCGGCGGAAGCAGGCATATCGGTCCCCAAACTTTGCGCTACGGACTCGGTGGATGCCTTCGGCTCCTGCCGTCTGTGCCTGGTCGAAATCGAAGGCCGCAACGGCACTCCGGCCTCTTGCACGACGCCGGTTGCCCCCGGCCTTAAAGTTCACACCCAGAACGCCAAGCTGAAGCAGCTGCGGCGCGGGGTGATGGAGCTGTATATCTCTGACCACCCGCTTGACTGCCTGACCTGCAGCGCAAATGGTGACTGCGAGCTGCAGGACATGGCGGGGGCGGTTGGCCTGCGCGACGTGCGTTATGAGGCGGTCGATACCCATTTCCGCGCCAAGGACACGTCGGGCATTGCCAACCCGCTGTATATTCCGCGCGACGATTCGAACCCCTATTTCTCCTACGACCCGCAGAAATGCATCGTCTGCTCGCGCTGCGTCCGCGCTTGCGAGGAAGTCCAGGGCACCTTCGCGCTGACCATCGAAGGGCGCGGGTTCGATAGCCGCGTGTCGTTCGGCGCAAAGACCGACGACGCTCTGGCTTCGGACTGCGTGTCCTGTGGTGCTTGCGTCGCCGCCTGCCCGACCGCGACCTTGCAGGAAAAGTCGATCATCGAGATCGGCACCCCGTCGCATTCCGTGATCACCACCTGCGCCTATTGTGGCGTGGGCTGCAGCTTCAAGGCCGAGATGCGGGGTGACGAGCTTGTCCGAATGACCCCATACAAGCATGGCAAGGCGAACCGGGGGCACAGCTGCGTCAAAGGCCGCTTTGCCTACGGCTACGCCAGCCACAAGGACCGCATCTTGAACCCGATGATCCGCGACAACATCGCTGACCCGTGGACCGAAGTGTCTTGGCCCGAGGCAATGGAATTCGCGGCTCGCCGGATGCAGGGCATGATCGACAAGCACGGTCGGCAGTCCGTTGGGGTGATTACCTCAAGCCGCTGCACGAACGAAGAGGCGTATCTGGTCCAGAAGCTGACCCGCGCCGTATTCATGAATAACAATACGGATACTTGCGCACGCGTCTGCCATTCACCCACCGGGTATGGTCTGGGGCAGACCTACGGCACATCTGCCGGCACGCAGGATTTCGACAGCGTCGAGCACACCGATGTCGTCATCATCATCGGTGCCAACCCGACCGACGGCCATCCGGTCTTTGCCAGCCGTCTGAAAAAGCGCCTGCGCAAGGGCGCGAAACTGATCGTCATCGATCCGCGCCGGATCGATCTGGTCGATGGCCCGCACGTCAAGGCGGCGCATCACCTGCCCCTGCGTCCGGGTACCAACGTCGCCGTCGTGACCGCCATCGCCCATACCATCGTGACCGAAGGCCTGTTCAACGAGACCTTCATCCGCGAACGCTGCGACTGGGATGAATTCCAGGACTATGCGGAATTCGTCAGTCAACCCCATCACAGCCCCGAGGCGACCGAACTTCTGACCGGCGTCAAGGCCGACGAATTGCGCGCCGCCGCACGGCTTTACGCGCTGGGCGGCAACGGGGCGATCTATTACGGGCTGGGCGTCACCGAACACAGCCAGGGCTCCACTACTGTCATCGGCATCGCCAACCTTGCCATGCTGACCGGCAACATCGGACGCCCCGGCGTCGGTGTGAACCCGCTGCGCGGGCAGAACAACGTGCAAGGGTCCTGCGACATGGGGTCGTTCCCGCACGAACTTCCCGGCTATCGCCACGTCAAGAACGACGCGGTGCGGTCGGTGTTCGAGGATATGTGGGGCGTCAAGATCGACAACGAACCCGGCCTGCGCATCCCGAACATGCTGGATGCAGCGGTGGAGGGCACGTTCAAGGGCCTTTACTGCCAGGGCGAGGATATCCTGCAATCCGACCCCGATACCAAGCACGTCGCCGCAGGACTGGCGGCGATGGAATGTGTCATCGTCCATGACCTGTTTCTGAACGAGACCGCGAATTACGCGCATGTGTTCTTTCCCGGCTCCACGTTCCTGGAAAAGGACGGCACCTTTACCAACGCCGAACGCCGCATCAACCGGGTCCGCAAGGTGATGGCGCCGCGCAACGGTTATGCCGACTGGGAAGTCACCCAGCTGTTCGCCAACGCGCTGGGGGCAAACTGGACCTATACCCACCCCTCGCAGATCATGGACGAGATCGCGATCCTAACCCCCAGCTTTGCTGGGGTGTCATATGAAAAGCTGGAAGAAATGGGCTCTGTGCAGTGGCCCTGCAACGAGGCTGCACCCGAGGGTACGCCCCTGATGCATATCGACGGCTTTGTCCGCGGAAAGGGCAAGTTCATCAACACCGAATACGTGGCGACGGATGAACGGACCGGCCCGCGTTTCCCGTTGTTGCTGACGACGGGGCGCATCCTGTCACAATACAACGTCGGCGCGCAGACCCGGCGGACGGCGAATGTGATCTGGCATGATCAGGATTTGCTGGAAATCCACCCCCATGACGCCGAAGTTCGCGGCGTTAAAGAGGGGGACTGGGTCCGCCTTGCCTCGCGTTCGGGCGACACGTCTCTGCGCGCAACCCTGACAGATCGGGTCAGCCCCGGCGTCGTCTACACCACTTTCCACCACCCCGACACGCAGGCCAACGTCATCACCACCGACTTTTCGGACTGGGCGACGAACTGCCCGGAATACAAGGTGACGGCGGTGCAGGTCAGCCCGTCGAACGGGCCAACCGAATGGCAGCAGGACTACAACGCCCAAGCCGCAAATTCCCGGCGCATCCTTCCGGCGGCAGAATGAAAGGCGCGCGGCCCACACCGCGCCTTGCCTTCGGCGCACGGATCGAGGCGGGAGAGCGGACCCTGCCCGAAGAAACTGCCGTAGCTCTGTCGTTCAACGGCACGACGCAGGCGGTCATGATGGCCACGCCGGACGATCTGGTCGACTTTGCCTATGGCTTTGCCCTGACCGAAGGCATTGCCCGCCCGGAAGAGATCGAGACGGTCGATGTCATGGCGACCCCCAAGGGCATCGACGTGCAGGTCTGGGTCACGCCCGCGGCCGAGGCGCGGCTGGCAGCCCGCCGCCGCACGATGGCAGGGCCGGTCGGCTGCGGCCTTTGCGGCATCGACAGTATTGATCAGGCGCTGCGCGACGTGGCGCAGGTCCCGCATTCCGGGTTCCGCATGACGCCCTCCGATGTGATGGCGGCGGTCTCAGCCCTGCCGGGCGAACAGCGCCTGCATGACGCAACCCGCGCTGTCCATTGCGCAGCATTCTGGGGTCCGCTTGGCATTCGGGTGGCGCGCGAGGATGTCGGTCGCCACAACGCGCTGGATAAGTTGGCGGGGCATCTGGTGCGCAATCCTGCCGAGGACGGTGCCATCGTGCTGACCAGCCGGGTGTCCATTGACATGGTGCAGAAGGTAGCGGCCCTGGGAACTGGCATTCTGATCGCCGTTTCAGCCCCGACCGCCGACGCCGTCGCACTGGCCGAAAGTGCGGGCATCACCCTGATCGCCCTCGCCCGCCCCGACCGGTTCGAGGTCTTCACCCATTCCGACCGCTTGATGACAGAGACCCAACATGTCCGCTGACAAGATCATCCACATGGCCAATCAGATCGCGCTTTTCATGGAATCAAAGCCCCATGACCAGGGTGTTGAAATGCTGGCGTCGCATATCAACGACTTTTGGGAACCCCGGATGCGCCGCCAGTTTTTCGAAATCGTTGATCAGGGTGGTTCGGGATTGCGGCCGTTGGTGATCGAAGCAGCCAGCTTGATCAGGCGACCACAAGCGGCCTAACTGGCCCGCCCCCGCACGTTTGGTATGCCGCATAGGGCGACGACATATCCGGACTCCCGGATCAACTTTCCATGGATGGTGTCGCCGATGGAATATCCCGGAACGGCTTGCCGAAATGTAGCATAAAAGGTCTGCCCCACCATTTGAATGCCCAAGGCGTCAAATCCAAATACTGTCCGGCTGGTCGCGTACTGCGCCTTGTAGGCCGCCTCCTTCGCCACAAAAATGGACATCGCCGCAGGTCCCTGATCGTCAACCGACAATCTATTCAGCCACTCGCTTTCGTCAGCACACAGGACATCCGACCAAAGCGAGCCTTCCAGAGTGTGGTCCAGTTCAACATCGATACCCAGTCCGTCCCAATCCCTGCTGTTTCCGACCACGGAAAGGCACAGGTCCGCGCAATGGCTGATCGACCCGACAACGCCTGCAGGCCATTGCGGAGCACGGTCAGACGATTGTGGGATTGCACCGCGTGGCAAACCAATCGCACCCATTGCAATGCGCGCCGCGGCTCTTCCGGCAGCAAATTCTCGCAACCGTGCCGGGACGGCAAAGTCGAGAAACTCGCCCGGCATCAGCCCATCTGGCGTTGCGCGGGGGTCGGCATTCCCCAATCCGGTTCCCCGCAGCAACAGACTGCGCAGCCTCGCGACAAGGGCAGCCGGATCAGGCATCGGCCCCGGTACGACGCGCCCGCATCGCCGCCCGGCGGGCCATCGCATCGGATCGCGCATCAGTTCCGACGTCCGCCGAAGGTGCGACGGGGGCCGTCGCCAAAGGCCGATCCTCCAGGTGACGTGCCAATGCACCCAGTGTAGGGAACCGAAAGATATCGGTAATCGACAGCTTTTTGGACCCCATCGCATCGCGGATTTCGCGATGTGCCTGCACGGCAAGCAGGCTGTGCCCGCCCAGCGCAAAGAAATTGTCGCGCGCCCCGATTTTGGGCACGCCCAGGATGCGTGACCAGATGGCAGCCAGTTGCGCCTCGATTTCGGTCGACGGGACGGATTGGCGCGTCACGTCATCGCTGGTGACGATCCTCGGGGCAGGCAAAGCCTTGCGGTCGACCTTGCGGTTCGGCGTCAGCGGGAAATGGTCCAGGATCACGTAATGCGCAGGCACCATGTGGTCCGGCAAGGCGGCACCCAAAGCCGCGCGCAGGGCGGCTTCGTCTAAGGCACCCGTCACATAGCCCACCAGTCGCATATCGCCGGGGCTGTCTTCGCGCGCGAGGACGACCGCTTGTGTGACGCCAGGTTGTGCTTCAAGCACAGCTTCGATTTCGCCCAACTCGATCCGGTAGCCGCGCAGTTTGACCTGCCCGTCGGTGCGGCCAAGAAAATCCAGTCGCCCATCCGTCCGCCAGCGCACCAGATCCCCGGTCCGGTACATGCGCGCACCCCATGGGGCAGCCCGATCCGGTGACACAAACGAATCGGATTTGAAGCGTTCGGATGTCAGGTCGGGCCGCTGCCAATAGCCGCGTGTTACCCCGTGGCCGCCGATCCACAGTTCTCCGGCAACACCGGGGGCAACCGGTTTCATCGCGTCATCCAGAACATACATTTGCTGGTTTGTCAGCGGCGCGCCGATGTTGGCGGTAGGCTCAATGACATCAATGATATTGGTCGACGACCAGATTGTCGTTTCGGTCGGGCCGTACATGTTGAGGATGCGACCAAACGTGACCTTGCGAAGGTCGGCAGCCAGCGCACCAGGCAGCGCCTCGCCCCCCAGCATGAGGGTGTTGATCCCCGCCAATGCGCTGCGCGATTCCGGGGTCATGGCGATCATCCGCGCCATCGACGGCGTACATTGCAAATGGGTTGCCCTGTGCCGCACGATCTGGGCCGCGATGGAATAATCGCCTGGCGCCACGCTCCCCGAATTCGCACGTTTGACAACCTCGGCCAGAGGCTGCAGGCCCCCAAGAACCGTTTCGTTTGCGATACCATAGTCAATAAGGCACGCCACTTCATTGACGCCGATCGCCTTCAATGTCTCGACCCTGGCCAAGGCATCTTCGATGGTCCCATATATATATATATAT
>JANPBI010000393.1:0-7427 GCA_031430315.1 Rhodobacterales bacterium
GTAAACTGAAGCCATCACGCCGGTTACGATTTCCGTCGCAATAGAAGACGCGCGATCAAAACTTATCGTCGCTCCCTGTAGTTTTATGTTCATCATAATCTTATCAAACAGTTGAGAACATTCGTCCGCTAACCCCTCAAAGGCTGTCCGAACGACGAGTCCGGACTTACGCTCGCCAATCTCGTTGGGTTTGAGCAATTGAACATCAAGCGGACCAAGCTCCGAGATTTCGCTCATGTACAGTCGAGCCGCGCCAAGTGCCAATACCGCCAGTGCGAGCATGGGAAGAAATCGGGTCATCGGGTTGTACATCGGCCTCAAGCTCCGTTTTCTGTTTTCATACGCCATGGGGCGCGGGGTCTGCAGGGGGAAAGTCGGCACCGGCGGTCTGTCGCCCATTGGTCTTTGGCTCATCGCAGCCGCATCCCGTTGGGGTTGAACTCCAGTTCCAGCACTTTCCAGGTGTCGTACTTGTCAGGCGGCAGCGGGATGCCGCCGTCGCCCGAGGCGCGGATAACTGCGCGCCGCGCCGCCTCGAAGGCGGTCTGGGTGGCGGTATCGGTCGGCCCATCGCTTTCGATCAGCTCGAAATTCTGCGGTGTCGCATCGGGCGCAAAGGTGACGCGGATCACGATGGTGGTGCGCAACGCGTCGGTCGAGGCTGAACCAAGGTTCCATTTGTTGCCGATGGCCCGGCTGAAATCACCGATCTCGCCTTCGGACAAGGGGTCACCTCCTGCCGGGCTGGCGATCTCTTCGGTGCCTGCGTCTATGGCCGGTTCGTCGACCACTTCATTCAGGGCTGCCTCCAGCGCGTCCTGCACGTCCGCGTCGGTTTGTGCGGTGTCTTGCGCCGCAGGTTCTGCCGTTGGCTCTTCAACCGCTACGTCCGGCTCGAGACGTGCGGGGCGCGACTTTGGCCGCAGCGATGTCTGCAAGCCCAAAGCCTCGGTCTGGACCTGGTTCGCCTCGGTTTTGATCACGTCGCCGGTTTCCACGGCCACCGTCTCGTTGGTGTCTTCGGGCACCACCACCGGCTCTTCGGTCGGCACATCCGAAGTCGCCTGCGTCGGGTCGGTCGAAGTTTCGATATCCGGCTCGGGTTCCGGGGTGGGTTCAGGTGACACGATATCGGCCGCCTGCGCCTCGGGCTGAACCTCGGGAGAGACCGATGGCAGGATCTGCTCTTCGGGGGCGATGGGAGCGATCGGCTCGGGCACTTCGATCGGCTGCGGGTCGGGCGCGGGTTCCGGTTCGGGCAGCGCCTCGGGCGCGGGGTCCGGGGAGGGCTGCGGCTCGGGCTCGGATTGCGGATCTGGGGCCGGTTCCGGCACGTCCGGGACCACAGGCTCCGGCGGCACGACCTCGTCGGGTGGTGTTTCGACCACCGGCTTGGCCTGCGGACGCGGTGGCGAGGCGACAGCCGCCTTCATCGCGTCAAATTCGGCCGAGGTCATCATCGTCATTGTCGTCACGGCAATCTCGGGCGTGTCCTGGGCCGCAAAAAGCCAGTCCCCCAGGATCACCCAGAGGATCAGGACCGCGTGGCCAATGCCTGAAAGGATCGTGCCGGTGCTCACCTGGCGCCCCCCGGCCTCAGCCGCCGCCGCCAAAGGTCGGCCCTTCGGTGTCGGTCACAAACCCGATGTTGCGAAACCCGCCCGCGTTCAACGCACCAAGGACCTGAGCTACACGGGCATAAGGGATCGCCCCATCGGCGCGCAGGAACACCTTGTCCGAGGTGCGTTCCGCGGCAATCGCAGTCAGCTTGGGGATCAATTCGGCATCCGCGACATCGGTGTTCTGGATCAGCAACCGGTTGTCGGCGGTCATCGTGATGGTCAGGGGCTCTTCCTGTTCCGTCGGCAGGGCATTGGCCGCCGTCTGCGGCAACTGCACCGGCACGCCCACGGTCAGCAAGGGTGCTGCCACCATGAAGATGATCAAGAGCACCAGCATCACGTCGACAAAAGGCGTGACGTTGATTTCGGACATCGCCGCTGCCCGCCCGCGGTGCCGGCGTCTGCGCCCGCCTCCGCCGGATTTCTGGATGACCCCGCCCGCCATGGCTCAGGCGTCCAGCTGGCGCGACAGGATGGTGGCGAACTCGTCGGCAAAGGATTCATAGCCGCCCAACACGCGTTCGCTGTCGGAATTCAGCTTGTTGTAAAAGACCACCGCCGGGATGGCCGCGACCAGACCGATCCCGGTGGCCAGCAGCGCCTCGGCGATGCCGGGGGCCACTACCGCCAAACTGGTGTTCTGGCTGATGGCGATCTGTTCAAATGCGTGCTTGATGCCCCAAATTGTTCCGAACAGCCCGATGAAGGGCGCCGTGGACCCGGTCGTGGCCAAAAACGACAGCCCATTGTTCAACCGCTCGCTTTCTCGGCTAATGGCGACGTCCATTGCCCGGTCGATCCGCGCCTGTGCGCCCGCGATCAGCCCGCCATCCTGTCGGTGGCTCCGCCGCCATTCCAGCATCCCCGCGGCAAAGATCTTTTCCGACGGCCCCTCGGCCTCGGCGCCGATCTTTTCAAAAAGTTCATCCAGCGGCTCGCCCGACCAGAAGGCGCGGTCGAAGACGCTTGCCTCCTTGCGCGAGGCGCGCAGCATGATGTGTTTCTGGATGATGATCGCCCAAGACCAGAAGGACATGATGATCAGTGCGATCATCACAACTTTGACGGTCAAGGTCGCGCGCGCGAAAAGCGACAGCAGCGAGAAATCAATCTCCTGCGCCAACGCAAGGGTTCCGGTTTCCATAACGCCTGCTCTTGTTGTCGGAGCTCTGCGGCTCCATTCGCGGCTTTTGTATCAAGCTTTGCCGGGGATTGCTAACACATTGCCGTGCTGTGCCGCTGCGGCCTGCAGGTTCCTGCCTTGGCATGGCTCCCGGTTCAGGACGCGGCCCGGGGCAACAAGGCGCGCACCGCCCCAGGCAGGCGCGTCGGATGGCCAGATGCTGTCAAACAGACGAGCGTCACTTCCGCAACGAAAAGAGGCGTCTCGCCCCGCCAGACTTCTTGCGCCAGTACGATCCGCGCGCCACTGATCGCACGTGGCGACGTGGTCGCGGTCAGAACGTCGTCGAATTGCGCTGGCCGCAGGTAGTCCGCCGTCAGCCTGCGCACCGCAAAGACCACCCCCGCCTCGGTGCGCAACCGCGTCTGGTCAATGCCAAGCTCGCGGATCCATTCGGTTCGCGCACGTTCGATGTATTTGAGGTAGTTGGCGTAGTAGACGATCCCCGCAAGGTCAGTGTCCTCGTAATAGACACGAAGGAGTATGCTGTGGGTCATTCGGGCGCCTGTGACTAGGGTAAGCAGGATCCAGGCTCCGTGCCGCAAATTTTGGCCATGCGCCAGAGCGAGTTGATTTTGCCCAACTTGTCCTCAGTCTGGCGAAAGCGCCTTCATCACGATTGCAAAACTCGGCCTTAGCTCTTGCGACGGTTTCCAACACGCATGAAACCCGATCGAAACCGCCGATCCGCTTGCGTCGTTCAACCGACATGCGCGCGACAGATCGGTGACCTTCGACGCTGGCAGCAGCGCAATCCCGATCCCAAGCAGAGCCCATTTTTCCAAGACACCATAGCTGATCGCTTTGCCCTCGTACTCGGCCAGAGTCAGTTGATAATCGCGGATCAAGGTTCGCACTGCGACTGAGAGCCCACAATTGTCCCCGACCATCAAGATCTGCTTGCCCGCCAGAACGTCAAACGTCACCGGATCGCCTGACCTCCCGCTCGGGGTGTCGCTGACATAAAGCAGCGGCTCCCGGTAGATCGGCGCGGACTTCAACAGCGGTTGATCCCATGGTTCCGGCCCAAGCCCGTAGCTTAGTTCGCCCGCGTCGAGGGCGGGCTGGATATCGCCCTTGTTCATCTCTGAGACGATGATCTTTAGGCTTGCATCAAATGTGGCGATGCGGGCCAGCAGGGCCGCCACGAAATCGTCACTGATCAATGGCGACATTCCGATCCTGACCACGTGTTCGTCTCGCGCAAGAAACTCGGCCGAACTTACCAGCAACCGCGATTTTGCCTCAACGATCCCCGAAATCTGGTCGATCACGCCCGCACCAAAGGCCGTCAGGGTCACTGACCTGGTGGTACGTTCAAAAAGCTTGCCACCCAATTCCTCCTCAAGCTGCGCAATGGCATTCGAAAGCGCAGGCTGGGTCACGCAGCACAGATCAGCGGCGCTGGTGAAGGACCGCGTCTCTGCGACAGCGACGACGAATCTGAGTTGTTGAAAGTTCATGAACGCCGCCCGGGTTGCCGCAGCTAGCTTAGGAGATCCGTATCGCCAGCATTAGTTCTTTTGGCGAATGAGACCATTCGCAGAAGCAATTTCTGTTGCCTTGGGTCTTCTGGCAGCCTGCAAGGACGATCAACCAATCAAGGACTACCTCACATGACCTCTTTGCTGAAGCCCATCACCGTTGCCGCGTCTCTCATGGCAAATGCGGCACTCGCCGATCCGGGCGCCTATTTGGAAATCACGCTCAAGATCGCACCGGAAAACCGGGCGGCTGCAGCTGCGGTCTACATTGAATACAAAGAGCCCTTCCTCACAACTGTCGCAGGCGCGGAATCCAAGGTCCTTCTGGTGCGCGATGACGACGTTCAGGTCCTGCACGGATTTGATACCGTCGCCTCGGCAACGGCCTACTTGTCGAGCGATCTTTTTACGAATGACGTCTTTGTGGGTTTGAAACCCTTCGTGATGGCAGATCCTGAGGTTCGCATCTATCAGGCGAACTAAGCATGGCAGCGCGAGGTCTTGGTTCTCGCCATGACCTCCGCACGACACCCTGTCCGGTCATGGCAACACAGTCTTGGAATGTCGCATTTCCGAAACACAACTTTGCCTCGTGATGACACGATTCAGAGTGGACTCACGAATTGCCGAACCAGTTTTTGCAGCAAAACCGGGTCGATCGCCATAACATCTTGCTCTTTTAGTCGAGGGCCAACCAACGCGCAAACTTCCCCCTAAAGTAAACAAAGTGTTAAATTTGCACTGTCATCTAATTGATCTACATCAACAAAATTTCCGTCCCGACTCGGGACACTCCGTCACGCTTCAAACAAATCCGCCTGCCCCGGCCCCTTTGGCGCCTCCAGCCCCAGGTGCCGCCAGGCCTTCATACCCAACATTCTCCCCCGAGGGGTCCGCAGCAGCAGACCCTGCTGCAACAGATAGGGCTCGATAACCTCTTCGATCGCATCGCGGGGCTCGCTCAGCGCCGCCGCGATGGTCTCCACCCCGACCGGCCCGCCCGCATAGTTGTCGGCAAGCAGGCTCAGATACCGCCGGTCCGCGCCGTCCAGCCCCAGATGATCCACCCCGAGCCGCGTCAACGCCCGGTCCGCCAGCGCGCGACTGATCTTGCCGCCCTCTTCGACCAGCGCGAAGTCCACGACCCGGCGCAACAACCGCCCCGCGATCCGGGGCGTGCCCCGCGCCCGGCGGGCGATCTCGCGGCATCCCTCGGGCTCCGCCTCGACCTTCAAAAGCCGGGCGCCACGGGTGACGATCTCGAACAACTCGGCTTCGGAATAGAACTCCAGCCGGGTCGGGATGCCGAACCGGTCGCGCAAGGGCGTCGTCAGCAAGCCCAGCCGCGTCGTCGCCCCGACCAGCGTAAAGGGTTGCAGGTCGATCCGCACCGTCCGCGCGGCCGGACCCTCGCCAATCACCAGATCCAGCGCGAAATCCTCCAATGCCGGATACAGCACTTCCTCGACAATCGGCGAAAGGCGATGAATTTCGTCGATGAACAGCACATCGCGCGGCTCAAGATTGGTCAGGATCGCCGCGAGATCCCCAGGCCGCGCCAGCACAGGACCGGAGGTCATCCGGAATCCCACCCCCAACTCGCGCGCCATGATCTGCGCGAGCGTGGTCTTGCCCAGTCCGGGCGGGCCGTGGAACAGCGTGTGATCCATCGCCTCACCCCGCATGCGGGCACTTTCGATGAAGACCGCAAGGTTCGCGCGCGCCTCGGCCTGACCGATGAATTCGGTCAGCATCTGCGGGCGCAGCGCGCGGTCGATATCTTCGGGCAGCTTTTCGGCGCGAAGGGCGGGGTCTGATGACATGCGTTACCTCGGCGCCAGAAGCTTGAGACTGGCGCGGATCAGAGTTGCCGCGTCTGCCTCGGTCGCATCCCCTGCTGCAGTCGCCACCGCCTGCGCCGCGTCGCCATGCCCATAGCCCAAGTTTACCAGCGCCGACAGCGCGTCGGCCGACACCCCCGCACGGGATTGGGCGACCGACGGGGGCTGGTTTCGGGCAGGTATCGACACGGGCATCGCTTCGATCACCACATCCTCCGCCTCGGTCCGCGCAGCAAGGTTCACCCCCGCAGCCATCAGGCCTGGCGCCTTGGACTTCAGCTCCAGGATCACGCGTTGCGCCAGTTTCGGCCCCACGCCCGGAGCCGCTTGCACCGCCCGCGCGTCGCCCAGGGTGATCGCCCGGGCGACACCTTCAGCTCCCAGCGTGCCCAAGATTGCCATCGACGCCTTGGCCCCGACACCCTGCACTGTCATCAACAGCTTGTGCCATTCTTTTTCCAGCATTGTCGGAAAGCCGAAAAGCTGCAAAAGGTCCTCGCGCACCAGCAGGTCCGTATAAAGGGCCACCGCCTCGCCCACACGCGGCAGGCCGGCCATCGTGCGGTCACTGACATGGACCAGATAGCCCACGCCACGCACGTCGATCAGGACCTGGTCGGACCCGCGCCAGTCCAGCCGCCCGGCGATGCGCCCGATCATCCGGCGGCCCGCAACGCAGCCTGCAGCCGGCCCGCCGACTGAAGGTGATGCGCATGGCAGATGGCAATGGCCAGCGCATCGGCCGCGTCTGGTCCTGCGATGGTGACGCCTGGCAACTGCAACCGCACCATGTGATCCACCTGGCCTTTGTCGGCATGGCCGACACCCACCACCGCCTTCTTGACGGCGTTTGGCGCGTATTCCCCGACATCAAGGCCAAACTGCGCGGGGACCAGCAGGGCTATCCCCCTCGCTTGGCCTAGCTTCAGGGTCGCAACTGCATCTTTGTTGACAAAGGTATGTTCCACCGCCGCTGCATCCGGTGCGTAAAGCCGCATGACTTCGGTCAGCTGCGCGTAAAGCGATGCAAGGCGCAAGGCCAGGGACCCATCGGCGCCATCACTGTGGCAAATGCCGTTAGCGACATGCGAAAGGCGGGCTCCCGTGACGTCAATCACCCCCCAGCCAAGGTTTCTGAGGCCCGGATCGATCCCGATGACACGCATCCCTGCCCTTTTTGCTGCTTTTTTTCGGCATTAGCACGAAAAGGGAACATGCGCCAATCGAAAACCTTAGCCGCAGCCAAAGCAATGCGCCAAGCGCATGAGTAATGAGCGACATTGTGCGATCATTTTGC
>JANPBI010000394.1:0-19164 GCA_031430315.1 Rhodobacterales bacterium
CCTTGCCCTGGAACTCCTTGGACAGGTCCACGAAGCGGTCGAGTGCAGCCTCCAGGGGCGTCGCGTCGCGGCCAAGCTCGTTGCCGAAAGCGCGGTAGGACTTTTCCTGCCGCAGCCAGTTCTGCGCACGGGCACCAACAAGCTTCATGCCGTGCTTGGTCCCAGCCGCCAGCAACTGATCCCAAAGGTAGCGCTGCATCTCGATCGGGTGGTGGAGTTCCCAGCCAAGCTCACCTGTATAGGCCACGCGGATGGCGTTGACCGGGCACATGCCCAGTTCGATCTTGCGGGCGGAAAGCCAGGGGAAGCGTTTGTTTGACAGCGCGGTCGCGGGATCCGCGTCCTTAATCAGCGCGGCCAGGATCTTGCGGGAGTTCGGCCCGGCGATGGCAAAGACAGCCCATTGTGTCGTGACGTCGTGGATGTCCAGGTAGGCGCCGCCCTGCCCCATGAAATCCTCGGCGGATTTGCGAAGGTAGTCGACGTCGTAGGCCGTCCATGCCCCGGCACTTACCAGATAGTAATCGTTCTCGCCATTGCGCACGATGGTGTATTCGGTGCGGGTGGTGCCTTGCGGGGTCAGCGCATAGGTCAGGTTGATGCGACCGACCTTTGGCAGGGCGTTGCAGGTGAACCAGTCGAGGAAGGCCGTCGCCCCCGGCCCGCGCACGATGTGCTTGGTAAACGCTGTCGCGTCGATCAGACCCGCGGTTTCGCGGATGGCCTTTGCTTCGTCGACGGCATATTGCCACCACGCGCCACGGCGGAAGCTGCGCGCGTTGTGGTCGAAATCCTCGGGCGCATCCTTAGGGCCGTAGTAGATGGGCCGCTCCCAGCCGTTGACCTGGCCGAACTGCGCGCCCAGCGCCTTTTGGCGGTCATAGACGGGGGCGCTGCGCAGGGGCCTTGCGGCTTCGCGTTCTTCATCGGGGTGGTGCAGGATGAAGACGTGGTCGTAGCATTCCTCATTCTTGCGCGCGGCGTACTCGGTGGTGATCCAGTTGCCGAACCGCTTGGGGTCAAGGCTGGCCATATCGATCTCGGCCTCGCCGTCGACCATCATCTGGGCGAGGTAATAGCCGGTGCCGCCCGCTGCTGTTATGCCGAAACTGAACCCTTCGGCCAGCCACATGTTGCGCAGGCCGGGGGCCGGACCAACCAGCGGGTTGCCGTCAGGGGTATAGCAGATCGGGCCGTTGAAATCGTCCTTGAGGCCGACGGTTTCAGACGACGGCAGGCGGTGGATAAAGGACATGTATTCGCCCTCGATCCGCTCCAGGTTCAACGGGAAAAGGTCGGCGCGGAAACTGTCTGGCACGCCATGTTCGAACCGCGCCGGTGCACCTTTTTCGTAGGGTCCAAGGATCCAGCCGCCGCGTTCCTCGCGCACGTACCATTTGGCGTCGGCATCGCGCAGAACGGGGTGTTCGGGGTTGGTCTTGCGCCATTCGACCAGCATCGGGTCCGGTTCGGTCACGATGAACTGATGTTCCACCGGGATCGCCGGGGTCTTGATCCCGAGCATCCGCGCATTGCGCTGTGCGTGGTTGCCAGTGGCGGTGACGACATGCTCGGCGGTAATATCGAACTTGTCGTCGGAAGGGATAAGGTTGCCACCTTGCTCCACCATACGGGTGCAGCTGACCACCCACTCCGACCCGGTCCAGCGATAGGCATCGACCTGCACTTTGCGCTCAAAGGTGCAGCCGTGCTGCCGTGCGCCCTTGGCCATGGCCTGGGTCACGTCCGCCGGATTGATATAGCCATCCTGTGGGTGAAACAGCGCACCGATCAGGTCCTCGGTCCGCAACAGCGGCCAGCGGTCCTTCATCTGCTTCGGCGTCAGAAACTCGTGATAGACCCCGGTGGTTTCCGCGACCGACGAATACAACATGTATTCGTCCATGCGCTGCTGGTGCTGTGCCATGCGCAGGTTGCCGACCACTGCAAAGCCCGCATTGAGGCCCGTCTCCGCCTCCAGCCCCTTGTAGAAGTCGACCGAGTATTTGTGGATATGGGTCGTCGCATAGTACATGTTGAAAAGGGGCAGCAGGCCCGCCGCGTGCCAGGTGGAACCTGACGTCAGCTCATCCCGTTCGACCAGCATCGTGTCCCAGCCGGCTTTTGCCAGGTGATAGGCGATCCCCGTCCCGACCGCGCCACCGCCGACGACAAGGGCTTTGACATGGGTTTTCATCGGCGCGCTCCGGTCAGGTTTACCGAACCTATCTGCCAGAGTGGACAAAGACAGCGCAAGTCCACCCGACCTTTGGCATCGAAAAACGACATGCACTGGTGTTCAGACAGGTCATCCAGCCCGCCTGACGCGCAACGCGCCTGCACGGCAAAGGTTTCCGTCCACCGCCTGAATTCTTTGTGACCGCAATCCATGCAACCGCTGGGTCATGCGGGCGTTCGTCCTTTGTCAACGTGCTGCACCCATCCGCAGTTCTGCCTGACTGATCCGGAACCCACATGAGGAATGCACCCATGAAACATCTTTTGACCTCTACCGCGCTTGTTCTTGCCTTGGCCGCGCCTGCGCTGGCCCAGACCGAAACGTCCTTGTACATCGAAGGCGTGGAAAACGGCGTTCGCGCCTCGTCGTTCATCGGCAAGCGGGTCTATGTGACCGAAGCCGACACCACCGGCATGGCCGAAATGGAACTGGCCGATGCGGATGCCAACTGGCAGGATGCAGGTGAAATCAGCGACATGATCATCAGCCTGTCGGGCGATACCGAAGTGGTGCTGGTCGATTTCGGCGGCTTTATCGGGATGGGCGAAAAGACAGTCGCGCTGGACATGCGGCAACTGACCATGGTGCCCGATGCCGACAGCCCGCAGGACTACTTCATCGTGTTCAAGGGCAGCCAGGCCGAGCTTGAGGCCGCACCGGCCTTCAATCCCGAAATGGTGTTCGATGCCAACGATACCACGACTATGGATCCGGCAGCTGACGCGACGACGACCGCTACAGGGACCGAAGCCACGGCTGACGCCGCAACGACCCCGGCCATGTCGGGAGACATGGTGGATCTTGCAGCGATGGCCGAGACAGATCTGGTCGGCAAGCGCGTCTACGGACCCAATGACGAGGATGTCGGCGAAATCAGCGCTGTGTCGCTGGACGCTGACGGCAAGATTGCCGGTGCGGTCGTCGATGTCGGCGGATTCCTCGGCATGGGGGAAAAGAAGGTCGCCCTGACATCGGAAATGCTGATGCTGGTCACGGACGCCGATGGCGACGAACAGCGGTTTGTGGTCAACGCGACGCAGGCGGAACTCGAAGCCATGGCTGCTTACGCGATGTAACTCCGTCGTGGGCCGGTTGTCCTCACGGCGCCCTGTCCAAGGGCGCATGGCACGCCGGACAAGCAAGGATCAAGGGCAGCCCCGCAACAGGGGCTGCCCGAGCCTTCAGGACGATGGCATACCGAAAAGCGGGGGGCGGAGCGCTAAGACGAAGTTTCCACGCAATGACGCCGGAACGCGCGCTTGAGCAGGTCCAGTTCGGCCCGCAAAAGATCAACCTCGGCGCGGATGTCATCGTCGACGCTCACCCCCGCAATGACGGTAAACTCGGCCAGCTGTGCCTCGGTCGTGGCATCGAGGATCAGGTAGGTCTGCACACCGTCCGACAGCGTTTCAAGCGGGATCGGCACGCGCACTGCCCAATCGCCGGGGCGCCCTGTCACCGGCGTCGCCTCGACCCCAGCCACCGGGCGTTCCAGATGCATGACGCGCAGGTCGGGGACGCTGGTGGCACCACTCAGCACGCCTTCCCAGACGCCCGAGCGGATCCGCGTTTCAACCAGGCGCATCGCCACCGTCATCTTTTCCTCACAACTCGGCCCTTGGGCGTCGGGCCACTGTCACATCCCGCAGGATGATCTGGTTCATCTCGGGCCCTTCGAAGATCAGGTCGATCCAGATCCGTTCCACGCGCTTTTCATTCATGTTGGTATAGGTCAGGTCAAATTCGACCATGCCGTCGGCATCCTGTGGCGACAGCTCCCTTACAATCTGTTCCAGATTGGGACCATGCTTGACGTTGATACGGGCAAAGATTTCCAGCGGTTTTTCCAGCTCCACCTGGCAGGACAGGCGGATCAGATGACGGATGCCAAGGCCACGCACCGCCTCGGGTGGCAGGTCGATGACCAGCGACAGAAATGACCCATCGAACCGAAATACATCCATGCGCAGCCCGAATGGCGCAAGATCGGCTTCGCGCAGGTTGCGGATCTGGCGGACGGTCAGTTCGGACGTCTTGCAGTCATGAAAGATCGTCGCGCCGTCGCAAAGCACTTGCTTGACCAGTACCGCCGCATGACCAGCGATCGAAATTGGCCCGGACCAGAGATCGGGTCGCCAGGACCAGTCCGCACCCAGCGGGGCAGGAATGACATTTGCGCCGATGACTGGCAGGGCCAGCCGGTGTTCTGCCTGATGCAACAACCGGTCGATCTGCTTTTTCAGCGTCCGCGCCCGGCCACGATAGCTTCGCAACGTTTCCAGCGGCATGGCGGGTGCCATCTCGGCCAGATCACCCCAACGCCGGACCGACCTTTGGAACAGTCGGCGTTCAAGGAACTGGTCCAGAGCGCGTTTCATCGGGTGTGAGATGCCTTGCGAAAAAGGGGGGTGGGACCCCCGAAGAAATTGCTGCCACCATTCACGGCACTTGTCTAGCGTGCATCCGTATCAGGCGATGCCCGCTGGGGTAAAGCAGCGCGCCGAAGACCCGCTGCAGTCTGCGGTTGTCCCCTACTGGTCCATGTAGATGTGGCTTTCCTCCTTTGCGCCGGGATGCGTCACCGCCCCCCAGCGTGCACCTCCCACAAGGCGTGCAAACTTGTGGATCGCACCACTGGTGTACTGTGTCTTGCGGGGGCCCTTCCAGTCGGCCTTGCGTGCGGCAAGTTCCGCGTCCGTCAGCGCCACCGACAACTCGCCGGTCAGCGCGTTCAGCGTGATGATGTCGCCCGTTTTCAGCAGGGCAATCGGCCCGCAATGCGCCGCCTCCGGCCCCACGTGGCCGACGCAGAACCCCCGCGTGGCGCCCGAAAAGCGGCCATCGGTGATCAGCGCCACCTTCTTGCCCATGCCCTGGCCGCTGAGGGCGGCAGTGGTCGACAGCATCTCGCGCATCCCCGGCCCGCCTGCGGGGCCTTCGTTGCGGATGACGATCACCTCGCCTTCCTTGTAAGCGCGGCTCTTCACCGCCTCGAACGCGTCTTCCTCACATTCAAACACCCGGGCCGGGCCGCTGAACACCTGCTCGGCCTCGGTCATGCCCGCGACTTTGACGATAGCGCCATCGGGGGCAAGGTTGCCCTTCAGGCTGACCACGCCGCCGGTCTTGGTGATGGGCGAGCCGATGTGGTAGATCACCCGGCCGTCCGCCTCGCCGCGGATTTCCTCAAGGCTCTCGCCAAGCGTTTTGCCCGAAGCGGTGATGCAGTCGAGGTGCAAAAGCCCCTCTTTCGCCAGCTCTTTCATCACCACGGCCACGCCGCCAACTTCATGCAGGTCCTTGGCGACGTATTTGCCACCCGGCCGCAGGTCGACGAAATAGGGCGTGTCCTTCATGCAGGCCGCCACGTCAAAAAGGTCAAAGTCGATGCCGGCCTCGTTTGCCATTGCGGGCAGGTGCAGGGCCGCGTTGGTGCTGCCACCCGTGCAGCCAACCACCCGCGCCGCGTTCTGCAGCGACTTCAGCGTCACGATGTCCCGCGCGCGGATGTTCTTTTCGATCAGGTGCATGACGGCCACGCCCGACGCCTCGCCATACTGGTCGCGGGACTCGTAGGGCGCGGGGGCCGACGACGAATTCAGCAACGCCAACCCGATCGCCTCGGACACGCAGGCCATCGTGTTGGCCGTGTACTGCGCGCCACATGCGCCCGAGGACGGGCAAGCCACCCGCTCCATGATTTCAAGCTCGGCGTCGGACAGGTTGCCCGCCTGATGCTTGCCCACGGCCTCGAACATGTCCTGCACGGTGATGTCCTGGCCCTTGTAGCGGCCCGGCAGGATCGACCCGCCATAAATGAACACGCTCGGCACGTTCAGCCGGATCATCGCCATCATCATGCCTGGCAGCGACTTGTCGCATCCGGCAAGGCCCACAATCGCGTCATAGCAGTGCCCGCGCATCGTCAGTTCGACCGTATCAGCAATCGCATCACGGCTGGCGAGAGACGACCGCATCCCCTCATGCCCCATGGCGATCCCGTCGGTCACGGTGATCGTCGTGAACTCTCGCGGAGTGCCGCCGCCTTTCTTGACGCCATGTTTGACGATCTGCGCCTGACGGTTCAGCGAGATGTTGCAAGGTGCGGCTTCGTTCCAGCAGGTCGCCACACCGACCCAGGGCTGGTGGATCTCTTCCTCGGTGATCCCCATCGCGTAGAAATAGCTGCGATGTGGCGCGCGGGCCGGGCCCTCGGTCACATGGCGGCTGGGAAGTTTCGATTTGTCGAAACGGGCATTGGTCATGGCGGTCCTCGCAAGGGATGGGCTTGGGGCAAAGGGATAATGGGGCGGCGGGGCGGCGACAATCCCTTGAATGGGGGAACCAAGTGGGGTTTGTGTACCGGGGACAGCGCAATGCACCCTGTCGCAAAGCCAAAGGTGCCCGATGACCCTGACCCTTGCCCAGATCGCTGACCGGCTGACAGATGCCCCTGACCTTTATGCAGCGCTGCGTGCCTTGGGGCAGGATGTGCCGATTGCCGAGATCATTGCGACCTTGGGCATGGGATCGGCGGCTGCAAAGAAGACAGCGGCGCGGCTGGCGTCGGTGGACCAGGCTCTGCTGCAGGCGGTTCTTCGCAAGGGCGCAGGGCTGGCGCCCATTTCTGCCGAAGCCGCGGTCAGGGCGCATCTCAACCGTGTGACGCCCGCGCCGATGTTTCTGCCCGAAATCGGCGACTGCCCCACGCTGGCGTTGCTGACCGAAGGCCAGCACCCCGACATGCCGGCGTTTTCGGACCGGGCGTTCGATGCCTGGTTCGCGGCGCGCGGCGTGCGTTACGGCCTTGGCAGCTATGGCGAGCAGCGGCGGGTCTATGAGACCCCGCAGTTTGCCGATGCCGCCAGCCCGGAACGTCGGTCGGTGCATCTGGGCATTGACGTCTTTGCCCCTGCCGGGACGCCGGTCTATGCGCCGCTGACCGGTCGGGTGCTACATGTCACCTACAACCCCGACCCGCTGGACTATGGCTACACACTGATTGTCCAACACGATGCCGGGGGCGTGCCGTTCTACAGCCTTTGCGGCCATCTGGGGGAATCGCTTCCCCAGATGTTAAAGGTCGGCGACACGGTCGAGCCCGGCCAGCTGATCGCCCACCTCGGCGACTGGCACGAAAACGGCGGCTGGGCCCCACACCTGCATGTCCAGATCATGACAGACATGCTGGACCAGCACGCAGGCAACTTCTTTGGGGTCGGCCACCCCAGCCTGCTGGACGTCTGGACCGCGATCCTGATCGACCCGAACCTGATCCTCCGCCTTCCGGCCGACCGGTTTCAGGTGTGATCAGATCCCCGCATACCACTCATATCCGCGGTCGGCCCAATAGCTGCCGTAACCCTTGCCATAACCGGTGATAACCGAGGCGAGCTCGATCGTGTGGACGTACTTGGCCATCTTGTAGCCCAGTTGGCGTTCGACCCGCACCCGCAGGGGCGCGCCATTGGCTACGGGCAGCGGTTTACCGTTCAACCCATAAGCAAGGATTGTCTGGGGATGGTACGCATCCACCATGTCGATGCTTTCGTGGTACTTCACTGCGCCCGAGAGGCTTTTCTCCATCGTGTCGATACAATGGAAAATGGCGAAACTGGCGGCAGCCGTGGGGCGGGCTTCGGCCAGGATCACCGACAACGGCACGCCGGTCCATTCGGCGATGCAGGACCAGCCCTCGACGCAATCATGCCGCGTGATCTGGGTCCGGGCAGGGCGCGATTGTAGGTCAGCCAGCGTCAGCGTCAGCGGGTTCTCCACCGCGCCGGTGATGTTCAGCCGCCAGTCGGCAAACCCAGCCGAGGCCATCGCTTGATAATCCGCATCCGAGGGGTTGATCGTGCCGTTCGGGTGCTGGCCCTGCCGGATGTCGGCGCGCGTGTACTCCGGGGCAAGCGCATCGCCGGACAAAAGCCGCTGTGTCCGGTAGGTCAAGCCGTTCGCTGCCTCCATCACACTGCGCAGGGGGTTGTCGTAGTTCGTCAGGTCGTCGAGCACCTTGCACCCCGACAGCGCCAGAGATGCAGCGCCAAGGCTGGCCCCGGTCAGGAACCGGCGGCGGTTGAGGTCAAGCGTCATGGCTAGGCTCCTTTTCGGGATCAATGCGGTACCAGCCGGTGATGATGGAACGCAGTTCATTGAGCGGGCCTGCCGCCAGGATCATTGCCATGTGGATCAGGAAGAACCCGACCAGCAGCACCATCACGATGAAATGGATTGTCCGTGCCGTCTGCCGTCCGCCAAAGATTTCCAAAAGCCACGGGGCGGTCGCGTTGAACGACGGCGACATCGAAAGGCCGGTCAGGATCATCAGCGGCAACAGGACGAATAGCACCCCTGCATAGGCCAGCTTTTGCAGCACGTTGTAGCGCGCGGTATGGTGAAACCGCAGACGCGCATGGTCGGCGATATCACGCGGCAAGCCACGGAGATCGGCACCGGTCGGGATGAGTTCCTTGATGTGCCGGTTCCAAACGCTTGCCACCGCCCAAACCGCCAACGTCACCACCAGTATCCAGGCAAAGAAGAAATGGATCACCCGCCCCGTGGCAAGCGACTGGTTCGACGGGATCGTCGCCCAGGCCGGAAAGGCGCGCACATCCCCGTCGCCCGACACGCCCAGTGCCCCGGTTGTGTCGATCTCAAGGCCGCCAAGTGTCGTGACCCCACGCAATCCCGCCGCAGTTTCGACCGCATTGATCCGAAGGATAGCGTTGTCGTATTCGAACCCACTTTCCAGACCGACATAAAGTGCCGGATGCGCGTTGAAGATCTGCAGACCGGTCAGCAGCAGGAAAAAGAGACTGATCGCCCAGACCCAGTGCGTCACGCGGGTCAAGATCCGCTGTCGGTAGATCAGGGGTCCCCGGGCTTTGGCCGTCATTTCCATCGTCATTTCCCCCCATGGTTGACCGCGCATCCCTTCGGTCAGCGCTAGGCAATCTACGGTACCCAATCACGTGAAGTTTCAGGCTGGGACAAAAATAGCTTAGATCCGGGACGGATTGTTACGGATGTGATCGTCAAAGCGATAGGAGAGGGGAATTTGCTGTGGTCCTGGAAACCTGCCAACCGGACCAAACCACGTGTCAACCAGTCCCGCTGGCGGGGCCGATCAACACGCAGAGGAACTTGCCCCGGTCTTTCCCGGGTTCAATGGACCAGGATGACCAGGACGACACCAAACAGCCCCCACAATACACTGAGCTGCGTTTCTGACAGGCCATAACTCCTGTTCGACTTAACCACACACTCGTTCATTACACTACCAATCGCACTACACTACGCCTTGGACACTAAAGACAGTCCCGGGCAGAAATGCGGCTTTTGCGTTCGCAGCTTCGGGACAAGCCGTTTCCCAACCGGAAACCGGGCCGCCGCAAGACTTCCCCTTTTGCCATGATTGCGCTAAGCCCCGGCTGCGTTCACCAAAAGGCCCGCCCCATGAAATTCACTCTGTCCTGGCTTCATGATCACCTAGCGACCAAAGAACCGGTTGCGGTTCTGACCGAGGCTTTGACCGATCTGGGATTTGAAGTCGAAGGCGTGACCGATCCGGCCGCCGCGCTGTCGGCGTTCCGCATCGCACGGGTGATCGAGGCCAGCCAGCATCCCAATGCCGACCGGCTGAGGGTCTGTCGGGTTGCAACCTATCCTGGCGGTCCCGGCACGGCGATGGTCGAGGTGCAGGTGGTCTGCGGCGCGCCCAATGCGCGCACAGGGTTGGTGGGCGTGTTCGCGCCGCCCGGAACCCATGTGCCGGGAACGGGCGTTGACCTGAAGCCTGGGGTCATCCGGGGCGTCGAGTCCACCGGCATGCTCTGTTCGGAACGCGAGATGATGCTGTCCGAGGATCACGACGGTATCATCGAGCTGCCCGACGACGCGCCACTTGGCGCGCGATTTGTCGATTACAGGGGCCTCAACGACCCGGTGATCGAGATCAAGGTGACGCCGAACCGCCCCGACGGGCTGGGGGTGCGGGGCGTAGCGCGGGATCTGGCGGCGCGGGGCTTGGGGGTGCTCAAGCCGCTGAACATCGCTCCGGTCCATGGGTTGTTCGACTGCCCGATCGGCGTGCGGATCGACCCTGCGCTGAAGGTCAAGGGGTGCCCGCATTTCGCGGGGCGGGTGATCCGGGGCGTAAAGAACGGGCGGTCGCATGATTGGATGGCGGCACAGCTCAAAGCCGTGGGGCTGCGGCCGATTTCGGCGCTGGTCGATATTACCAACTATTTCACCATTGGGCTGAACCGCCCGCTGCACGTCTTTGACGCAAGCAAGGTCAAGGGCGATCTGGTGATCCGGTCGGCCGAGGCGGGCGAAACCCTGTTGGCGCTGGATGGCAAGACCTATGCCTTGCAACCCGGTCAGATGGTGATCGCGGACGATCAGGGCGTGGAATCGCTGGCCGGGATCATGGGCGGCGAAGCGTCGGGTTGTTCGCCGGACACGGTGGATGTGTTTGTGGAAAGCGCATGGTGGGATCCGATCACAATTGCAGCCACCGGTCGCGCGCTGCGGATCAATTCGGATGCGCGGTATCGGTTTGAACGCGGGGTGGACCCGGCGTTCACGCTGCAAGGCCTGGACCTGGCGACGGAGATGATTTTGAGAATGTGCGGCGGCGAGGCAAGCCATCTGGTGGAGGACGGCGCGCCGCTCGATACCACGCGCGGTTATGTGCTTGAAGAGTCACGCCTGAAATCGCTGGTCGGACTTGATCTGCCGTTCGACGAGCAAAAATCAATTCTTGAAAATCTTGGTTTCACGCGGACGTCCGCGCTGCGCACGGGTGCACTCTGGGGTCAGTCGGGGCGCCCGATCCCGACCGAAGGGGCGATTCAGGGATTTGATGTCCCCTCCTGGCGGCCCGATGTGCTGGGCGAGGCTGATCTGGTGGAAGAGGTCGCGCGCATCGCTTCGCTGGCGAAACTGCAAGGCGCGCCCCTGCCCCGTCGCAAGCCAGGCGTGCCGCAACCGATCCTGACGCCGTTGCAGGTCCGCGAAAAGGCGGCGCGGCGGATGCTGGCGGCGCTTGGCTACAACGAATGCGTGACCTACAGCTTCATCGACGGGGCTTCGGCGACACAGTTTGGCGGTGGGACGGACACGGTCCGGGTGGATAACCCGATTTCATCCGAAATGTCGCATCTGCGGCCTGATCTGCTCCCCGGCCTGCTGGCGGCGACAGCGCGCAATCAGGCGCGCGGATTTGTCGACATGGCCCTCTTTGAGGTCGGCCCGGTTTTCCATGGCGGCGAGCCGGGGGAGCAGGCATTGCAGGCGACCGGCCTTCTGATCGGCGGCGCTGCGGCGCGCGATCCGCATGCGTCGCGGCGGATGGTCGATGTCTACGACGCCAAAGCCGATACCGAGGCGGTTCTCGCCGCCCTTGGTGCCCCAGCCCGCACCCAAGTCAGCCGCAAGGTGCCGGCATGGTTTCATCCGGGCCGGTCGGGGGCCATTGGCCTCGGGCCTAACACCATGGCGACATTCGGCGAGGTGCATCCCCGCGTGCTGGCCGCGATGGACGTCAAGGGTCCGGCGATGGCCTTCACCATCCTGATCGCCAACGTGCCCCAGCCCAAGGTTAAGACGCCGACCCGGCCCGCGCTGGCAATTTCTGACCTGCAGGCGGTGGAGCGCGATTTCGCTTTTGTTATGGACACCACGGTAGAGGCACTCACGGCGGTCAATGCGGCCCTCGGGGCCGACAAGACGCTGATCGAGGGCGTGCGTGTGTTCGACCAGTTCACCGGCGACAAGGCAGAGGCGCAGATGGGGCCAGGGCGCAAATCCATCGCGCTGACAGTACGCATCCAGCCGACCGAAAAAACCCTGACCGATGCCGAGATCGACGCGGTGTCGGCCAAGGTCATCGACAAGGTGACCAAGGCGACAGGCGGGGTTCTGCGGGGATAGCGCCGGGACCAACCCCCAGACCCCCGGGATATTTGCCCCAGTCAGAAGGGGTCACCACGCCCGAATCGTCGACCGGGCCGATTGCCCTTTGGCGTCGATCACCGACAGCGTCACGAACCCTTGGCCCGGGAGCGGCAGCATTGCCTCACGGTCGCGCAAGGCCACGATGATGGGGACGCCATCGGCCATCCAGGTGAAAGGTGCCGTTCCACCGCGGACGCGGACGAGCAGGCCCTCGGGCAAAAGCTCCACCTCGGACCCGTCGGGGGGAAAGGTCACTTGCGGCGCGTCGGCGGCGACGTCGAAGGCGGCGGAGCGGCTGCGGAACCGCTGCAGCGGTTGCGGCAGTTGGGCGTTTGAGACGAGCAGAGTTGCGGGCGGCGGCGGGCCTTGGGGGTCAAGCTCGGGCTTCAGCCGGTTGAACGCTTGAAAGAGGACCGGCGCCGCCATATCGGCGCCGAACTGCCCCGGCACCGGGGTGCCATCGGCACGACCCATCCAGACGCCGATCACATGTCGCCCGTCAAACCCGATGGCCCAGGCGTCCCGGTGGCCGTAAGAAGTGCCGGTCTTGTACGCGAGGCGGTTTTCCGGCGCACCCGGCGGCGGGGCGAGGCCTGCAAGGATGTCGCCGACCTGCCAGGCGCCCACGGCGGACAGGACACGCTCCCCTTCGGACCGCGCGCCATCCATGCGATAGGTCATCGGCAAAGCCACCCCACCGCGCGCGATGGTGGCGTAAAGCTGCACCATGTCCTCCAGCGTGACGCCCACACCGCCCAGCGCCACCGCAAGGCCCGGCTGATCCCCTGGCACCTGGGGGTGCATGCCCGCGCGGCGCATAGCGACCAGTAGTTTTGCGGGGCCCAAAGCCTCAGTCAGGCTGACAACGGGGATGTTCAGCGACATCTGTAGTGCCTCGCGCACCCGGATCGTGCCGCGATAGAGCTTGTCGAAGTTTTGCGGCTGATAGGTTCCAAAGGCCGTCGGGCGGTCCTCGATCAGGGTTTCGGGATGGGCGAGGCCTTCGTCGAAGGCCAGCCCATAGATCAGCGGTTTCAGGGTCGATCCGGGACTGCGCAGGGCCTGGGTCATGTCGACGAACCCCTGCCGCGCATCGGCCTGAAACGCGGCCGATCCGACCGAGGCAAGGATTTCGCCGGACGCATGATCGGCGACGATGATGGCAACCTGCAATTCCTCGGCCTTGCCCGCGACTGCCTCGGTCGCAAGGGTCTCCAGCGCCCGCTGCAGGCTGCGCTTGACGGTCAGGCGGATCAGATCGGCGGTTGGATCGGCGGACCTGGCGCGGTCGGCCAGATGCGGGGCAAGGGCTGGTACGGGTTTGCGCAATCCCGGCACAGGCTCGGTCAGCGCGGCCTTGGCCTGATCTTCCTCGATGATCCCCGCCTTTGCCGCTCGCGCCAGAACCTTGGCGCGCGCCGCCTCGGCCCTGTCAGCCGCACGGTCAGGCCGGCGGCTTTCGGGGGATTGCGGGATGGCGACCAGAAGGGCGGCCTCGGCGGGCGTCAGACGGCGCGGTTCCTTGCCGAAATAAGCAAGGCTTGCGGCACGCACCCCTTCGAGGTTGCCGCCATAGGGCGCGAGATGCAGGTATAGCGACAGGATCTGATCCTTGGTCAGCCGCCGTTCCAGCGCTAGCGCGACCCGCATCTGGCGCAGCTTGCCGTTCCATGCGCCGGTGCCGGTTTCCTCCAGCAGACGGGCCACCTGCATTGTCAGGGTCGATCCGCCCGAGACAACATGGCCCGACGTCGCTGCCTGCCAACCAGCGCGCAGGACCGCTCTGGGGTCTACGCCGTGATGAGAAGAGAACCGCTTGTCCTCGAACGCGATCAGCATCGCCAAGTAGTCGGGATCGACATCGGCCAGATCGATCGCCATCCGCCAGCGCCCGTCCGAAACGGTATAGGCCCGCAAAAGGTCGCCGTCGCGGTCCAGCACCTCGACCGACGTATGCAGCGCCACCGACGGCAGCACCGTCCGGTCGATCATCGCATCGAACTGGTCCCGGCCAAAGGCGGCAAGCCAGAGGCCTGCCGCCAGTGCCAGAAGGGTCCGACCTCCCCGCATCACTTGGCGATGGTGACCGTGCCCACATCGCCGCGGGCACGGAAGTCAGGGCGGTACATGTCCTCGACCGAAGCCGCCGGGTGGTGGAACGTCCCCGGTGAAACGGCGCGCACGATGTACGCGAGTTTGAACGGGGTTGCGTCCTGACGGTCGATGGCCGCAAGGAACCGGTCCTGCCGGAACTCAGTATGGCTCGCCTCTGATTCCAGTCCCAGCCAGTCGAGCGCGCCGACCGACCCGCCCGAGATGAGGTTCGGGTTGTCGATCTCGAACCCAGCAGGCAGGGGATCAGCCACCATCAGGCGCGCCTCGCCTCGGCCGAAGGGCTCGACCTCCAGCACCGTGACCAGTCGCGTGCCAACGGTAATGCCGTCCAACGTCGCGGGCTCACCCTCCATCGTGTAGTAACTGCGGGTGATGGCATAGCCGTTCCCACCCGCGGGTTCGGGTTCAGAGGGCACGCCATAGGTCGTCACCGTCAGTTGGGTATTGGCACCCGTATTGCCGACAACGATTGGCGCGCCCGCACTGTCCAGCATCCGCACCAGCGGCCCGGTCGCGGTCTGACCGTCGATGGTAATGCCGTCGGCCTTGCCGTCGATCAGCGCGTTGGCGGCGAGCAGACCCCAGGTCGCCTCTTGCGTCGACAAGGTTCCCGCGCGCGCCACCAGCCGGTTCACCAGCGCCTCACGGTCAACGGCTTGTGATCCCGCCTCCACCGCCAACGTCAGCACGGCAGCGGCATCGCGGTATTGCGTGCCATAGTCCACGCGCCAGATTTGCTGGTTGTCCGGGCCTGACTCTGCCACCAGCTTTTCGCTCGCCTTGCGGAACATCATGTCGGCGCGGGTCTGGTCGCCATAAGATGCCAGCGCCGCCCCCAGCTGTGCCCGCGCGATCGGGGTCGAAAAGGCATCCGCCTTGACGTCCGCATAGTAGCGCAGATCGCCGATGGCCGCCGCGCCTTCGCGGGCCAGCACCATCAGCGCATAGGCCAGCGCCTCGCCGCCCTGATCGAAGTCGGCGGTGTAGTTGACCTGGTTGCGCAGGTTCGCCAGCGCATTCCGCAGTGCGAGGTCGGGCACATCATAGCCTTGCGCGCGAGCCCGGCTGAGGAAGTCGGTGACAAAGCTGTCGAGCCAGAAATCCCCACTGCCTGGACTCCAAAGGCCGAAACCGCCCTCGGACCCCTGATTGACCAGGATTTCTTCCAGCGCCTGGTCGATCCGCATGGCAATGTTGTCGGCACCGGGCAGGTCCATCACCTTTGCCACCTCGTCGAGGTACAAAAGCGGCAGTGCACGCGAGGTGATCTGTTCGGTGCAGCCATAGGGATAGCGGTCAAGCGCTGCCAGCAGCCCCGGCGCGTTCAACCGCGCGATGGGACCGACGGCCATGGTGGCTTTGGCGGTGCCGGGGATCAGTCCAGTAAAGACGGCCTGGTCAAAGGTGAATTCCTCACCTTGTTTCAGGTCGAACCGGCTGACCCGCGCGGTTTCGGGATCGTTCACCTGCACCGGCACCTGCAGCGTCTTTTTCAGCTGCTTGCCGTCCGGCGTGGTCAGCGCGATGTCGATGGTCTGGATGCCGACATTAACAGCCGTGATCGGGATTTCATAGACAACCTTGGCCTTATCGCCCAGGTCAAAGCCCGAAGGACCATCGCCCAAAGATAGCCCCTTTGCCGAAACATCGAGGCCCATCCGGCCAGAGGGCCCGGTGGCATGCACGATCTCCAACAGCAGCCGCGACTGGTCGCCAGGCGACAAGAAACGCGGGACCGAAGCCGTGACCACAACCGGATCGCGCACCAGAACATCGGTGCTGGCCTGACCGACGCCTTTGGACGACCAGACGACGGCCATCACCTTGACCGTGCCGTTGAAGGACGGCAGGTCGAACGACGCCCGTGCGTAGCCATCCGCCCCGACCTCGACCGGACCGGTGAAATAGGCCACCAGTTCCTCTGTCGGAGGTGGCGCCTGCAGCCGCGCCTGCGCGCCCGCGTCGCCACCGGAGCGGACGGTGCCTTCAGCCCCGTTCAGCCCGTCGATCAGGCGACCATAAACGTCGCGGATGCCAATCCCCAGCTTGCGCTGGCCAAAGTAGTGGCCTTGCGGATCGGGGGCCACGAAACCGGTCAGGTTCAGGATGCCGACGTCCACCGCAGCAATGGTGGCATAGGCTTTGTCGCCCGGCGTCAAGCCATCGACCTTGACGGCAATCTCCATCGGACCACGCGGGGCGGCTTCGGCGGCGGTCTCGATCACTGCGTTCAGCGCACGCGTCCCGGGGTCGATGCTGGCATAGGTCAAGCCCAGCGCACGGGCCGGATTGCGCCCAGCGGCCACGTCCATTGGCCGCAGGACGGAGGCGGTGACATAAACGCCAGCCCCCCATTCGTCAGTGACCGGCAGAGTGATCAGGTTTTCACCCTCGGTCACCGCAACCGCCTTCATCGTCACCAGCCGGTTCGACAGCACAGTCACCAGCGCCGTCCCCGCCGCACGTGGCACCAGCCGCAAGGTTGCCGTCTCGCCGGTTTTGTAGGCAGGTTTGTCTAGGCTCAGTTCCAGCGTATCGGGCGTCGAAGAGGTGTCTGCAGGCGCATACCACCCTGCGTAGAAGGTGGTCGAGGTTGTGGCCTCAGCGCCATCGCTGCGCGCGACGACCAGCTCATATTCTCCCCACTGGACCGGTGCTGCGATCTCCACTGGCGCATCGCCCAGACTCGCCGTCCCTTCGGCGACGCGGGAGCGGCGCGTGACGGGCTCCCAGCTCCAGTTGCCATAGCTTTGATACCATTGGTAATCGGTCTCGATCCGCACGATTTCCCAGTTCATCGCCATCGGCACCAGCGCCTCGTCCGCGCCGACGCCGATCAGGCTGAACCGCGCCACGTCGCCATCGGCCACGACATCCGCGCACATCGGTTTGACACCGATCATCGGTGCACTCGGTGTCAGGGCCTGGGTCAGCTGGCGCTCCACCGGGCGGCCCGATCCTTCGGCCACGCGCAGGGTCACGCGTGCCTCAAGCGGACGGCCCGGGTCTTCGACCTGTGGCAGAGTGATCGGGATCAGCGCCTTGCCATCCGTATCGGTCTGAGCTTGCTCCAGCGATTCCATCACGCCGTTGAAGGGCACATCCCAGCGACCAAAGACATAGCCCGGATAGGCGGCCAATCCGTCGGCGGCGCGCAGCAGCACCTCGCCCTCGGTCGCTAGGTCAGCGCCGGGTGCACCGAAGAGATAGCGCGCGGTGACCGCCAGTTCGGTCAGCTCCTCGCCCGGAGTCAGCGACAAGGGCGCCCCTTGCCAGGCCAGATCAAAGTCGATGCGTTCGGGCAAGAAATCCTCGACCAGAAACGTCTTGGACGTCAGCGCCGGTGCCTCGAGGTCCGCCAGAACCTCCAGACGCCAGACGCCGCGCGGGGCGGAAGCTGCGATGGGCATCTGGAACACATGGCCACCCGCACCTGCGTCTGTCACCAGCTGGCGCGAATGCTCGACGCCATCGGGGCGCATCAGTACTGCTGTCAATGGCAGTCCGGGGACGGCGGCGGCCTCGGGGTCGCGCGCCAAAGCTGTCGCGTAAACGGTTTCCCCCGCGCGGTAGGCCCCGCGATCCGTGGTCAGGAAGACGTCCACCGGCGGGGCCGCCTCGCGCCCCTCGACCCCGCGATCGGAGAGATCAAAAGCGGGGTCGGTCAACGACAGGAAGGCGAGGTCCACCTCGCCGTCACGCACGACGACCATCGAAGGCGACGCACCGCCAAGGCCCCGCGCAAGGCCCGCATCGAACCGCGTATAGCCTTGGTCATCCGTCGTGGCCGTGCCCAGAACCGCATTCGCGCGGCTGAGAAGCTCCACCGTCACGCCGGTTTTCGCATCCGCCGTGGCAAGGCTGCGCACGAACACGTGCAAGCCATCGATGCCCGACATCGTCGTCACGCCAAGGTCGGAAATCACGAACCATTGCCAGCCTGCAGGCACGACATAAGGATCCACCCCCGGCACAGCGGCCTTCAGCGCGTAGATGCCCGCAGGCAGCCCGGCAATCGCCTCGCCCATCGGCAGGCGGGTGGTCACGTCCTTGTTGACCTCTTGGCCCACTGTGGCCTTGCCGGACCAGATCTCGTCACCGATGGCGTCGGTGAAGGTGCTTTCCTGATATTCCGGCATAGGCGTGCCAAAATAGTAATCCTGGATCGCGCGCAGGATGTTGCGGTCGCTGACGCCATAAAGGGTCAGGTCCAGTTTTTCGGTGTTGACCGTGTTGACTGGAATGCCCGCATCCGCCGATTTCGGCAGGATGTAGCCGCGCCCCGGAAAGCTGACGCCGGGATTGCGGTCGCGGATGTATTGCGTCACAGCGACCGATTTCGCCATGGTCTGGCCATCGGCGGCAGGCAGCCCCTCGCGAAAGGTCACATTGTACCGCGACCCGTGCTGGACACCTTCGACACACAGCTGCTGCGTGCCGTAGATGGCGACGGTCAGGCCGGGCTCGGTCAGCTGGACGAAATTGGCATAGTCGACCCCCGACGCCACCAGGGGTTCAGAGAACGACGCGCAAATGCGCGGGCGGGCCAGATCGCTTTCCACCGTGTTCTCGACGATCCGGAACCCGTACTTGCCGATGGCGTCGTCCAAAAGGCGCGCCGTATCCTCACGCGGTTGCAGCGATTGCGCCAGCCGCAGTGCCTGCACGGTTTCGCGGCCACGCCCCAGACGTTCCAGCACATCGCCAAGCGTCACCAGGATCGTATGGCGCAGGGCAGGATTTTCCGCCCGCAGATAGGCGTTAATCGCGCCGTTCAGCGCGCGGTCGAACTGATAGGACTGGTTGTTGTTGCGGTTGGCGATCCCGGCGGCCAGATAGCGGCG
>JANPBI010000395.1:0-9118 GCA_031430315.1 Rhodobacterales bacterium
CACATTCGTATGCTTCAAGACCGGGGGGCGCTGGATCGACACCTGCGCCAGCGATTCGAGAGCAGCTGCCAAGGCCGTTGATCCCGTCTTTGGGGTGGCCAGAATCACCAGCCTTTGGTCGTAAAACACCAGCATGAACACCCCGGATCAGCACAATTCGCGGTTTTCTGTCCGCTTTCTACGCAGTTGTAAACCATCCCTTAACTCATCGCATCAAAAGATGACCTATCGAATTTGGATTGAATTGTTCTCTTTTTGTGCTCATAAGTATGGGAACACTTGGGGAACAGGCGCAACAATTGCCGCCGGAACGCGGCTATGAAATAAGGATGCTCATGATGTCGGTGGCAAATCTGCTCGACCTGAACGGGAAGCGCGAAATGGACAAAAGCAAGGCCCTCGAAAGCGCGCTGGCGCAGATCGAACGGCAGTTCGGCAAGGGCTCGATCATGCGGCTTGGGGCGGATAGCCCGGCCATGGATATCGAGGCGACCTCGACGGGCAGTCTCGGTCTCGACATCGCGCTCGGGATCGGGGGACTGCCCAAGGGCCGTATCATTGAGATTTACGGCCCGGAATCCTCAGGCAAGACCACGCTGACCCTGCATGTCGTGGCTGAGGAACAGAAAAAAGGCGGCGTCTGCGCGTTTGTCGATGCCGAACACGCGCTTGACCCGCAATATCCCAAGAAGCTGGGCGTAAACCTGGATGATCTTCTGATCAGCCAACCCGATACCGGCGAACAGGCACTGGAGATCGTCGATACGCTGGTGCGGTCCGGTGCGGTCAGCCTGGTCGTCATCGACTCTGTCGCGGCCCTGGTGCCGAAATCCGAAATCGAAGGCGACATGGGCGATATGCAGATGGGCAGCCAGGCCCGCCTGATGAGTCAGGCCATGCGCAAGCTGACGGCCTCCATCGGACGGTCGAACTGCATGGTGATCTTCATCAACCAGATCCGTATGAAAATCGGCGTGATGTTTGGCAGCCCCGAGACGACAACAGGTGGCAATGCCCTGAAATTCTATGCTTCGGTCCGGCTGGACATCCGCCGCATCGGGTCGATCAAGGAAAAGGACGATATCGTCGGCAACACCACCCGCGTCAAAGTCGTCAAGAACAAGGTGGCGCCGCCCTTCAAGCAAGTCGAATTCGACATCATGTATGGCGAAGGGATCTCGAAGACCGGCGAACTGGTCGATATCGGCGTCAAGGCCGGGATCGTCGAGAAATCCGGCAGCTGGTATTCCTACGGCGATGAGCGGATCGGGCAGGGGCGCGAGAATGCGAAGCTGTTCCTGAAACAGAACCCCGGCGTCGCCCAGGAAATCGAGGACAAGCTGCGCGCAGCGAACGGCCTGGACTTCAACATTGTAGGCAATCCTGAAAACGACGACCTAGTCGACATGTAGTTCAGCGCCGCGTCGCAATTGCATCGGGAGATGCCGTCAACAGGCCGGGGCCATCGTCCCGGCCTGTTGGTTTTTGGTACGGGACGGGTCCATCTGGCGGGATCGCGGGTGCCCCCATCCTCTCACGCCCCCGACGCAAGACCGATGTCGAATTCGCAGTTGCGGCACCGCAGATGTGGACAGCCCCGAGCCAGAGGGCTAAACGGAGCGTCACCCGCAAAAATTCACGAAAAAGGTCTCGATATGCCGTCGCTGAACGACATCCGCTCCACCTTCCTGGATTTCTTTGAACGAAACGGGCACCGTGTTGTCTCCTCCAGCCCCCTGGTGCCGCGCAACGACCCGACATTGATGTTTGCCAACTCGGGCATGGTGCAGTTCAAAAACTGCTTCACCGGGGTGGAAACGCGGGACTACAAGCGCGCAACGACCGCGCAGAAATGCGTACGCGCAGGCGGCAAGCACAATGACCTCGACAATGTGGGCTATACCGCGCGGCATCATACTTTCTTTGAAATGCTGGGGAATTTCAGCTTTGGCGACTATTTCAAGGACGATGCGATCCGCTTTTCCTGGGAACTTCTGACCCGCGATTTCGCGATCAATCCCGACAAGCTGTGCGTGACCGTCTATCACACGGATGACGAGGCCGCCGCGCTCTGGAAAAAAATCGCCGGTCTGCCCGACCACCGCATTATCCGCATCCCGACGGATGACAACTTCTGGCGGATGGGCCCGACCGGTCCTTGCGGTCCTTGCACCGAGATTTTCTACGATCACGGCGACCACATTCCCGGCGGCCCGCCCGGCAGTCTGGATGAGGATGGCGACCGGTTCATCGAGATCTGGAACAACGTCTTCATGCAGAACGAACAGTTTGCAGATGGCCGGCTGGTCCCGCTGGAAATGCAGTCGATCGACACCGGCATGGGATTGGAGCGGATCGGTGCCCTGTTGCAAGGCAAACACGACAACTATGACACCGACTTGATGCGTAGCCTGATCGAGGCCTCGGCCCATGCGACCTCGACCGATCCGGATGGTCCCGGCAAGACGCATCATCGCGTCATCGCCGACCACCTGCGGTCGACCAGTTTTCTGATTGCCGATGGTGTGATGCCATCCAACGAAGGACGCGGCTATGTCCTGCGCCGGATCATGCGCCGCGCAATGCGGCACGCCCACATGCTCGGCACGACCGATCCGGTAATGTTTCGGCTGGTCCCGGCACTGGTCCGCCAAATGGGCTCGGCGTATCCCGAATTGCAGCAGGCGCAATCACTGATCGAAGAAACCCTGCGGTTGGAAGAGACGCGGTTCAAGACCACCTTGGACCGTGGCCTGCGGCTTTTGGATGACGAACTTACGCGCCTGCCCGACGGGGGTGCCCTGCCGGGCGCGACGGCATTCAAACTCTATGACACCTACGGCTTTCCGCTGGACCTGACGCAGGACGCGCTGCGCGAACGCGGACGTGGGGTGGACGTCCGGGGCTTTGATGCCGCCATGGCCGAACAAAAGGCCAAGGCCCGGGCAAGCTGGTCCGGTACGGGCGAGGCCAAGGATGCCCGCATCTGGTACGACCTGACGGAAGAACATGGGGTGACGGAATTCCTTGGCTATGACACCGAGACGGCTGAAGGTGTGATCCATGCCTTGGTCATCGACGGTGTGGGGCAGGGGTCAGCATCGGTCGACCAAGATGTCCAGATCGTGGTCAACCAGACACCCTTTTATGCCGAAAGCGGCGGTCAGGTGGGCGACAAGGGCTGGATCATCTCCGCCACGGGCCGCGCAGAAGTTACCGATACCCGCAAGGCGGCGGGCGTGGTCATACACGTGGCAACGGTCCGCGAAGGTGAACTGACCAAAGGTCAGGCGGCAGTACTGGAAGTATCGCATGGTCGGCGCAGCATGATCCGCGCCAACCATTCCGCAACGCACCTCTTGCACGAGGCATTGCGGCGCGCGCTAGGGGACCATGTGGCGCAACGCGGGTCGCTGAATGCCGCAGATCGGATGCGGTTCGATTTCAGCCATGGCAAGGGTCTTTCGACGACAGAGCTTGGGATGGTTGAGGCCGAGGTCAACACCTTCATCCGACAAAACAGCCCGGTCGACACACGGATCATGACCCCCGACGACGCCCGCGCCATCGGGGCACAGGCGCTATTTGGCGAAAAGTATGGCGACGAAGTCCGCGTTGTCAGCATGGGCAGGCTGGACGGATCGGGCAAGGGTGCGGATGGGGTAACTTATTCTCTTGAACTGTGCGGTGGCACGCATGTTGCGCGCACGGGCGACATCGGGGCATTCGTGCTTTTGGGGGATTCCGCCTCCAGCGCCGGGGTGAGGCGGATAGAGGCGCTGACGGGACAGGCGGCTTTGGACCATCTGCGGGCACAGGACGCGCGGCTTGCGGATATTGCGGTTATGCTGAAGACGCATGCCGCCGATGTTGTGGATCGCGTCAAGGCGCTGGCCGATGAACGCCGTGCCTTGCAGAACGAGGTAGCGCAACTGCGCCGCGAAGTTGCGATGGGCGGCAAGGCTGCTGGTCCGGAAGCAAAGAATATCAACGGCGTATCCTTCATTGCTCAGGTACTCTCAGGGGTTTCGGGCAAAGATTTGCCAGGCCTGATCGACGAGATGAAGGGGCGGATCGGGTCCGGCGCGGTCCTGTTGATTGCCGATACAGGAGGCAAACCCGCCGTGGCTGCGGGGGTGACGAACGACCTGACCGCGCGTATCTCGGCGGTGTCGCTGGTCAAGGCTGCCGCCGAGGCAATGGGCGGCAAGGGCGGGGGCGGGCGACCCGATATGGCGCAGGCGGGCGGCGCGGATATTGCCGGGGCCGACGCGGCGATCAAGGCGGCAGAAGCCGTGCTGGAGGGGTAAAGAAATGCCAACCGCACTCTGGATCGCCCATGTGCATGTGACCGATGCTGAGGCTTATGCAAAATACGCCACTGGTGCGACAGCCGCCATTGCCGCGCATGGTGGAGTGTTCCTTGCACGCGGAGGGCGGTATGTGCAGCTGGAAGGCAATGATCGCCCCCGCAATGTGGTGGCGCGGTTCCCGTCGCTGGAACGCGCGGTTGAATGCTACAACTCGCCCGACTATCAGGCAGCATTGGCCCATGCGCAGGGGGCGGCTGTGCGGGACTTGATGGTGGTCGAAGAGGTGGAATAACAGGCAGTCCCCTCGCGGCGACACCCTTTTGGGTGGATTGTTGACGCCAAACCACAACTCTGGACTGTAGCGTCGGAAAACCGTGCTAGCGTGTTGGCATCAGTTTCACCTGGTGGGGGATTCGATGCGCAAGTTGATTTTCGCTGGCCTAATGACCGTTCTGGCCCTGCCCGCTGAAGCTGTCGTGGTGGATGTGGTCATCCGGGGCAACATCCGCACTTTGACAGATGTGTCTTCGGGCGGCCTGAATGTGTTTGGCGACAGCCTTGCTGCCGGCGCCGCCTATACTGTCCGGTTCACTTATGACACTTCGGTCGGCACGCGCAGAACCTTGATCGGCGGGGTACCAGTCGACAATTTGTCCGGCTCCAGCAACGGCGGCTATGGCAATCCGGTCTCTGCGACGCTGACAATCGGCCAGACACGCCACAACATCCTCGGTGCATCGAAATTGACGAATGTCACCGAAGGCGGCTATGCGTCCCTGGTGCCTTCAGCCCCGGATCCGGTTTTCCCACCGGATGACGGTGCCGGGCCAACAAACCCGCGGCCGAACCTTTTGAGTTATGGCGTGTACTACAATGGTTACAACGACACCTTCGCCAAATCCGACTATGGCGAGATGCGGTTCAACTTCGAAGGTGTCGTCGGCACGTTTCCCGACAGTTTAGAAACCCCCTTTACGGTGGGATTTCGTGCCAATCCTAATAACATGAACACGATCCCGGCGGGGTTCGGGTCATGGATCACCGGCTATCAGGATCGCGATACGCTCAAGAACGGGTTTGTGATCGCGGATTTCGGTGTCAGCAGGCTGACGGTGCGTCCGCGCGCGGCAGTGGCACCCGTCCCATTGCCCGCATCTGCGCTGATGCTGATTACCGCCATTGGCTGTTTGATGCTGATTGCTCGGCGGAGGTTGGCTAGGGCGGTTCCGGCTTGACGAGGCGAGTTTCGCAAAACTACGCTGTCTGCGGTCAGCATAGCGGCACGTTTGGTCAGTGCCTGAACCCGGCCCGCTCAGACGGGGGCCGGGGGATGGGTGGTTCAGGGCCTAGCCCGCCGCGCGGCTTTGGCGCTTGCGATCATTCGGGTCGAGGAACCGCTTGCGCATCCTGACCGCCTTGGGCGTCACTTCGACCAGTTCATCATCATCGATATAGGCGATCGCCTGTTCCAGCGACAGCTTGACCGGCGTGGTCAGGCGCACCGCTTCGTCGGTGCCGCTGGCGCGCACGTTGGTCAACTGCTTGCCCTTGAGCGGGTTGACCTCAAGGTCGTTGTCGCGGTTGTGCTCACCAATGATCATGCCGGTATAGACCGGCTCCTGCACGCCGATGAAGAAGTGCCCACGATCCTCGAGCTTCCACATCGCATAGGCAACCGACGTGCCGCTTTCCATGGAGATCAGAACGCCCTGGCGACGGCCTTCGATGAGGCCCTTGTGCGGCGCCCATTCGTGGAAGACGCGGTTCAGAACACCGGTGCCCCGCGTATCAGTCATAAACTGGCCATGATAGCCGATCAGCCCGCGCGACGGGACATGCGCGATGATGCGAGTCTTGCCGACGCCTGCAGGTTTCATCTCGACCAGTTCACCCTTGCGCGGTCCGGTCAGCTTTTCGATCACCGGGCCGGTGAAATCGTCATCGACGTCAATCGTGACCTCTTCGATCGGCTCGCACTTCTCGCCATCCACATCGCGGAAAAGAACGCGCGGGCGGCTGATCGACAATTCGAACCCCTCGCGGCGCATATTCTCGATCAGGACGCCCATTTGAAGTTCACCGCGCCCCGCCACCTCAAACGCATCGCCGCCGGGGGTGTCGGTGACCTTGATCGCCACATTGATCTCGGCCTCTTTCATCAGCCGTTCGCGGATGACGCGGGACTGGACCTTGTTGCCGTCCTTGCCAGCGAGAGGTGAGTCGTTGATCCCGAAAGTGACCGAAATCGTGGGCGGATCAATCGGTTGCGCGGGCAAGGCAGTGTCGACTTCCAACGCACAAAGCGTATCGGCAACTGTTGCTTTGGACATGCCCGCAAGGGTCACGATATCGCCCGCCTCGGCCACGTCGATCGCCGTCTGGGTCAGACCGCGGAATGCCAGCACTTTGGACACGCGGAACTGCTCCAGTTTTTCACCGTCGCGGCTGAGGGCCTTGATGGTTTCCCCTGCCTTCAACCTGCCTGCCTCAACGCGGCCGGTCAGGATGCGCCCGATGAAGGGATCAGCGGACAAAGTGGTCGCCAGCATCTGGAAGGGCTCACCCCGGCGCGAGATTTGCGCAGGCTGCGGGACATGCGCCAGCACCAGATCATACAGCGCAGACAGGTCTTTGCGCGGACCGTCCAGGTTCACATCGGCCCAGCCCGACCGTCCCGAGGCGTAAAGAACGGGGAAATCCAGTTGGTTGTCATCCGCCCCAAGGTTGGCGAAAAGGTCGAACACCTCGTTCAATGCGCGGTCAGGTTCGGCATCAGGCTTGTCGACCTTGTTCAGGACCACGATGGGCCGCAGACCCAGTGCAAGCGCCTTGGAGGTCACGAATTTCGTCTGCGGCATCGGACCCTCGGCGGCGTCGACCAACAGGACGACTGAGTCCACCATCGACAGGATCCGCTCCACCTCGCCGCCGAAATCGGCGTGGCCGGGGGTGTCGACGATGTTGATCCGCGTGCCTTTCCATTCAAGGCTGGTGCATTTGGCAAGGATCGTGATGCCTCGTTCGCGTTCGATGTCATTGGAGTCCATGGCGCGTTCGGCTACAGCCTGGTTGTCGCGAAACGCCCCGGATTGCTTCAGGAGTTCATCGACCAGTGTGGTCTTGCCATGGTCGACATGCGCGATGATGGCGATGTTGCGAAGCTCCATCGGAGGGGGTCACTTTCGGTTTTTCTGGACTGTTGCGCGGGCGATACCTCAGACCGCGCCGAAACGCCAGCCTTGAACTGCACACCCTGCTTTGTGGCGACATAGCAAAAAGGCCCCCGCGATGCGGAGGCCTTCTCGCAAACATCAGGCGTGATACGCCTCAACTAGGCACGGTACGTCAGACCGCCAAAGATCTTGCCGGCGTCACGGTGTTGTCCACCCTTGACCGCACCAATCACGGCAGCAGTAGCGGCAACCAAAGAGGCAGCGGCAAGCAGGAACGCGGTCAGCACTGCGCTGATACGTGCGGTTTCGGCAGCGTCCCGTGCCGTAGCCTCGGCCTCTGCCGCCATGGCGGCGGCATCTTCGCGGGCTTTGGTAGCTGCGGCGATCGCGTCATCGACGCGCGTGTTGACCTCTGCCGGGGGCAATCCCGTGGCCGCCGATGTCGCGCTGATTAGGTACGCACGATCCTGCTCCGAAACCTCGCCGGTTGTCACGGCGCCCGCCAGGATTGATGCAGACTGCCGGGCAATTTCCGCCGGGTCTGCGGTCGTCGCATCAACTGCCGTCGGGCGAACCAGCGCATCCGTGACAGCGGCCATAGGATCATCGGGCAACATGGTTGCTGCACCTTCGGCAAGTCCGCCAAGCGCGGAACCTGCCGTGGTGGCGACTGTGCTAACAGCGGACCCAGCTGCGGACACGGTCGACGAGACGATGTTGCCAAGGGCCATAGCCGCAAGGACGATCCCGGCACCCCAGACGACCAGACCATTGATCCCGTCGCGCGCCTGAACCTCGTCAGCGGTTGCCTTGTCAACACGCCGGCGCATGCGGCCCGCGACGTAACCGCCCGAAAGATAGCTGGCAACAAGCGTCACCATCACCCAGACCGCCGTCATGACCAACGCGAGCGTGCCAGACCCTTTGCCTTGCTCCGCCGACAATGCGGACAGCCCAAGTGCCGCACCGAATGTCGTGAAGACGGTGCCGATGGCGGTCGCCACCACCACACCGCCCAACACTGCAGCCCAATCCACATAGGACCGGTTCAGTGCGCCATCAGGTGCAGCCAGATCCGCGGTTAGTTGCGACTGCGCCTCTGGAAGAACGCCAGCCACTAGCGCATCCCTACAAAGGAAAGCACGGCCAGGACGACAACGACCAGACCGACAAGATAGATGATATTGTTCATTGCGAACCCTCGATCAACCGAGCGCGATGAGTCGCGCTTTACTGATCAAAAACTTGTGACCGGCGGATTGGTTCCCGGAGGATGTCTAATGTCCTGGTCAGAGCGGTGAAAAATCGGAGGCGAACTGGCTGCGTCGCCAACCCGGCTTGTGGGGCCTAGCTGATCCGGCGTTTGCGCAACCGCATGGCTGCCACCAGAATGACAACTGTCAGGGCGGTGACCTCGATCATGCGGTGCAGGCGGAACGACAACACATTGGTCCCAAAAACGACGTCCAGATGGTGAAAGCTGATCGCGCGCAACAGCACAAAGGCAACCAGCGCAGACATCGACAGCACAAAGGCAAGGTTGCCGACCAACGCCTTGCGCAAGACGAAGATCAGCACCGGCACAACGATGGCGGCAGCGATCACGAGGCCAAGGATGACCTCGGTCTGATA
>JANPBI010000396.1:0-24724 GCA_031430315.1 Rhodobacterales bacterium
GTCAATCACCGCATAGGCGGGTGGCCGCGACAAAACGATGGCCTTTCCCGCATGCACGCTTTCTGCGGTTTCCGGCAAAAAACCGCGCTTTTCCATCGCTCGCGCAAGGCGCTTTACAAAGGGTTCGTCGTCATCGACCAAAAGCAGGCTGCGGTCTGGTCCCAGATCGGTGCCAACATCTTCCTGCATCACAATTCTTCCCTTCAGTCCTGTTCACCTGACAACCTAGGTCGGCCGCAGGGGGGCGTCAATTTTGGGCAAGCGATTGCGCTGCGTCGACAAAGCAAGAGACCCGGTCTGCCATTTCGTCTGCGGTGACTTCGCGCTTGAAAAAGTCGGCAAAACCCAAGCCCGGCAGCATCAGGTAAGTGAAAGTCGAATGGTCCATCAGATAAAACTCATCCTCGGACTCCTGCTTGCGAAAATAGACCTTGTAGGTTTGTGCGGCGGCCTTGACCTGTTCAGGACTTCCGGTCAGGCCGATCATCTTTGGATGCAGGTTCGCGGCCATGTCGCCCATTACCTCGGGCGTGTCGCGTTCTGGGTCGATGGAAATGAAAACAGGGGTCGCATCTATTCCGCGTTCTTCCAGAATATCGATGGCTTCGGCGTTGCGTGCGTTATCCAGTGGGCAAACATCCGGGCAAAACGTATAGCCAAAATAGACCAGAGATGGCTTGGTCAGCACATCCGCCTCTGTCACGGCTTGGCCTTGACCGTTCACCAGCTGAAACGGCCCGCCGATCGTGCCAGCGGTTTGTCCTCCTCTGCAAGCCGACAGGGCGTCGTCCGGCCCTCGTGTCAGAAAAACATAGGCTGCACTTACGCCCAAAAGGGCAATTACGGCTGAGGCTGCAATCCCAGCATAGACCTTCTCCATCGCCTTTGCCCCACCCTGTCCGTTCATGCGCCATTGATCCGCGACAACGCCACGCATAACAATGGCAAACTTCCCCGTCCATCGCCAGACTGTCCAATGCTGTCCCATGACATCGGCCTTTTCCCGCATGAAAATCACGGCAACTGGCTGCGTCTTCGCACGCTTATTCTGCTGCGATGGGTAGCGATAGGCGGTCAGGTCGCTGCGATCACCATCGCCGACCAACTGTTTGGCATCCAGCTGCCGCTGGCACTTTGTTACTTGGCCGTCGGCGCATCAGTCATTGCAAACCTGATCTCGGTCTTTGTCTTTCCCGAAAGCAAACGGTTGTCGGGAACCGAAGCCATGCTGACGCTGCTGTTCGACCTGACGCAACTTGGCACCCTGGTCTTTTTGACTGGGGGGCTGACCAACCCGTTTGCCTTGTTGCTTTTGGTGCCGGTCACCATTTCTGCCAGTGCCCTCAACCTTCGCACAACGGTCATCCTGGCGCTGGCTGCGGTGGTTCTGATCACCGGTTGTGCCTACATAAACCTTCCCCTGCGTCTCGATGACGGAACGGTTCTGGTGGTCCCGAAGTTGTTCGAGTTCGGGTTCTGGATGGCCATAGTCATCGGGATCGTGTTCCTTGCATTGTATTCGCGCCGCGTCGCGATGGAAGTCCGGTCAATGTCCAATGCGTTGCTGGCCACCCAGATGGCCTTGGCCCGCGAGCAAAAGCTGACGGATCTGGGCGGAGTGGTGGCCGCCGCCGCGCATGAGCTTGGCACACCTCTGGCGACGATCAAGCTGGTCAGCACTGAGCTGATCGAGGAACTGGCAGATCGACCGGCCCTATTGGAGGACGCACGCCTGATCGCGACGCAAGTGGATCGGTGCCGCGATATCCTGCAGGGGATGGGTCGCGCCGGCAAAGACGATCTGCATCTGCGGCAGGCACCGCTGGAAACCCTGGTCCGCGAGGCCGCGGAGCCCCATCTTGATCGCGGCAAGCAAGTGAATTTCGTGCTGACTTCCGGAGCGGGAAAGGAATCGCGGCAACCCAATGTGCTTCGCCGTCCCGAGGTGATCCACGGGCTTCGCAACCTGATACAGAATGCCGTGGACTATGCGCGCAGCACAGTCTGGGTCGAGGCCGAATGGACGGACGTCCGGATCCTGATCCGGATAATCGACGACGGCGAAGGCTTTCCCCCCCAGGTCATTGGTCGGATCGGTGATCCATTTGTGCGCCAGCGGCGGCTGGATCAGGATCAGGCACAGCGCCCGCAATATGAAGGGATGGGCCTTGGTCTTTTCATTGCAAAGACCTTGCTTGAAAGAACCGGCGCAGAGCTGACCTTTGCCAATGCAACCGACCCGTTCCTAACCCCGGAAGAGCGTCCGGAACGATCAGGCGCGGTCGTGGAGGCGATCTGGCCGATATCAAGGCTGGTTGCCCCAGCCGACCTGGCCCAGGGCGAAAACCAGCGACACGTCCCATGACAACACAAATTGCCTGAGAGGTCCGAACGCCACTGGTTTGACTTGCTGCGGGTCTATTTTGGCCACAACTCTTCTTCTAGATTAATGCGGTATTAATATTGTCGCCCCACGGTTGCAGTCTTGGGGGCGAACTTGCGACAGGGACAATGCAGATATGCTGCTTGATTGGGGTTTAGCCTTCAGTCTTTTGACGACGGCAGTATTGGCCAGCCTTTTGGGGCTGTTGATCCTGTCGTTGATGAACGGCGCTAAGCCGACGCCGGGGTCCAGCATCTTTGGTCTGGGAAATCCAGGTGTCACTTACCTGTTCGATGGCGAGACACTTTTGGACGCGACGCCAGCGGCGCGTGCGCTTTTGGCGGAGAGCCCGGTTCGCGGCGCGCCATGGCTGCAGTTTCTATCGCGGTTTGGACCCAGGTTCGGCGATCTTGAAAAGAGAATTCTTGCCCTGGCCAAAGAGGGTCAGATCACCTTGCACGCGCATGGGCAGCACGATCAACCGGATCAACTGACGCTTAATGCTGAGTTTGTTGGGGGTGTCACGCGCATTTCCTTGTCGGGCGAGGGGACCATTGGCGAACAGGCACCTTCCGCCCTGCTGCATCGGGCGCAATCGGATGAACTGGGCGAGCTGCGTCAAGTGATCGCGCAAAGCCCGAACCTCATCTGGCGCGAACGCGATGACGGCGAAGTTGTCTGGGCCAACGCTGCCTATCTTTTGCAGGTATCGGATCGACTTGCACCGGGACAGGAACTCAGCTGGCCATTGCCCCGTCTGTTTGAACGAATGGCAAGCGCGCAAGGGGCGAATGGTCAGCGACAAAGGCTGGACCATCCTAGTGGAGCGGCAAAGTGGTTCGATATTGTCAGCGTGGCACAGGGCGAAACGCGCCTGGTCTTTGCGCTGTCTGCTGACAATGCCGTTCAAGCGGAAACCGCCCTGCGCGATTTCATGCAGACCCTGACCAAGACCTTTGCGCATCTGCCAATCGGTTTGGCGGTGTTTGACAGGAACCGGAAGCTTCAGCTTTTCAATCCTGCACTTTCGGATCTGACGGGGCTTCAACCAGAGTTTCTGACCGGACGGCCCTCTTTGGTCAGCTTTCTTGATACGATGCGGGAAAAGTCGATGATCCCGGAGCCGAAGGACTATCGGTCCTGGCGCAAACAAATGGTCGAAATGGAGGCGGCAGCCTCATCCGGTGTCCATGAGGAAACGTGGAGCTTGCCAAGCGGCCAGACCTACCGAGTGATCGGACGTCCGCATCCAAACGGTGCTGTTGCATTCATGTTCGAGGATATTTCGAACGAGATCCTGCGGACCCGCCGCTATCGCGCCGATCTGGAACTGAGCCAGGCCGTCATCGACAAGCTGGATGAGGGAATTGCTGTATTCTCCGGGTCTGGCAGTTTGGTGATGGCGAATGCGGCCTATGCAGCGCTTTGGCAGCACAATCCGTCGGCGGAACTGGCAGATGTCGCGGCAGCAGTGATGGTGCGACATTGGCAGGCCATGTCGGCCCCAACGCCGCTGTGGTCGTCGGCCGAAGAGTTTCTGGCGCTTTTGGGGGACCGCGACCCCTGGGAGGGGCAAGCAAGACTGACGGATGGCAGACTGATCACCTGCCACTTTTCGGCGTTGATCGGGGGTGCGACAATGGTCGCGTTTCGCTTGGTGGTCGCTGATGAGGCGGGAAGGCTGCGCCGCGAATCCGGCGACCTGATGACGGCGTAACCGGCAGTCCTGGCATGCGGCCGATCCGGCGTCGCGACTTGCGGATACCAATTCGCTCAGTACAGTCGCGCCATGCAGTCACCGACCTTCAGAACCATAAGGGTGCCACTTGCGACTGAGGCTGACACCACAGCTTTCGGGACATGGTTGGGCCACCACTTGCAAAGGGGGGATACCGTGCTGCTGTCCGGTCCCATTGGCGCAGGAAAAACACATCTGGCACGGGCATTGATCCGCGCGCGCCTGGGGGATGACACGGCCGAGGTGCCGTCACCAACATTCACGCTGGTGCAGACCTATGACGCTGCCGATACCGCGATATGGCACGCTGATCTTTACCGCGTCCTTGATGCCGACGAGGTGATCGAACTGGGCCTGGACGATGCATTTGACACAGCAATCTGCCTGGTTGAATGGCCCGATAGACTGGGGTCGCATACGCCCAATCGGGCAATCCGGATTGACCTTGGCCAAGATGGCGATGGTCGGGTTGCAACGATCAGTCTTGAAGATCGGCCAGAACTTCTTGCAGTCCTGCGCAAAATCTGGCCGGTGCGCGATGCCTGACCGCGAGACATTGATCACCGATTTTCTGGATCGTACCGGGTGGGCAACTGCGATCCGTACTCCAATTGCCGGGGATGCGTCTCAACGACGCTATGAACGGCTGACGCGACCAGGCATGACCGCGATTTTGATGGATTCCCCCCTCGGCCAGGCCGACAGCCCTGCAGATTTCCAGCGGATTGACCTGCATTTGCGTGGGCTTGGCCTCAATGCTCCAGAAATCCTCGCGGCCGACCCGGCGCAAGGGCTTTTACTTTTGGAAGATTTTGGCGATGCGAGTTTTGCCAAAGTCATGGCCCAAGATCCTGCGCAGGAAATCCAGCTTTGTGAAATGGCCACCGATGTCCTGGTTCACCTTCAGGCGCAGCCCGCGCCTTTGGGGCTGCCTGACCTTTCGGCAGGAGACTGGGCAGCCGCAGCCATGATGTCGCTTGAGTGGTACCGGTTTGCCATCACCGGGGACAAGGTTGATCCAGGTCGGTTTTGCGATCTTCTGACTGACATATTGTCCATCCAAGCTGATGGTCCGCGCGTCATGATCCTGCGGGACTATCACGCCGAAAACCTGATGCTGGTCAACGGGCGCCATGGACTGGAAAAGGTCGGAATTCTGGACTTTCAACTCGCCCAGATGGGGCAGCCAGGCTACGATCTGGTATCGCTTTTGCAAGACGCCCGCCGGGATGTATCGCCCGTGACCGAAGCCGCCTGCATTGCCAGGTTCTGCGCGGCCACAGGTGCAGAACCAGCGGCTTTTGCGCAAAGCTATACGGTTCTCGGTATCCAGCGCGCCTTGCGCATTCTGGGAATGTTTGCCCGTCTCTGCCTTGTCGAAGGCAAGCCGCAATATCTGGGTCACCTGCCACGCGTCTGGGAACAATTGTGGCGCAACCTGGCGCTGTCGGGTCTCGCCCAACTGCAGGATCTGTGCCACAGCTTGTTGCCCGCGCCGGATGCGCCCAATCTGGAAAAGATCGCCCGCAGATGCGCCAAAATCACCCCGCATTGATGTTGATGGCTGCGGGCTTTGGTACCCGTATGGGCGCGCTGACAAAAGCGCGGCCCAAGCCGCTGATCCCGGTGGCGGGGCGGGCGCTGATTGACCATGCTCTGTCTCTTGCGGACAGCGCAGGGATCACGCGCCGTGTTGTGAACACACATTATCTCGGGCAACAGATCGCCGACCACCTGGACGGCCGGAACGTGGTGATCAGCGATGAATCGGAGAGACTCCTGGATACCGGCGGTGGATTGCGCAAGGCGCTACCATTGCTTGGAACCGACCCCGTCCTTGTCCTGAACACCGATGGTATATGGACAGGAGCCAACCCGCTGAGCGAACTGATGCAGGCTTGGGATCCTGAAACGATGGATGCACTGCTGCTCGTCCTGCCCGGACAGCAAGTGGCTCGTTCCATTCCTGATGACTTTCTGATGGCCCAAGATGGTCGGCTGCAACGGGCCAACGGTGCTGCGGGATATGTCTATGTCAGTGCCCATCTGACGCGCATCGACGGCTTGGGGAATATCCCGGATGCGGTGTTTTCGCTGAACAAGCTGTGGGACCTGATGATCGCAAGAGGGCGGGCCTTTGGACTAGTGCACCGGGGCGGCTGGTGCGATGTGGGCCGACCCGAGGGGATCGCCGAGGCTGAGGCAATGCTGGCCGGTGCGCCCCGTGTTTGAGCCTGCCTCGCCCAGACTATTTGCGTTGCCCCACGGGGTCGACTTCCCGCGCGAGTTTGTCGCCGGGTTCCTTGACCGCTATGCCAGGCTTACCCCCGAGGCCATTGCGCGGGTCACCATCTTTCTGAACAGTGAACGGATGCGGCGCAGTGTCACCGACGCCTTTGTGGCGACAGGTGCGCGGCTACTGCCGCGGCTGCGGCTGGTGACCGACCCTTTGGGTGGTATGCCGGTGCCAGGTATGCCGCGCCCTGTCTCTGCGCTTCGCAGGCAACTGGAACTGCTGCAGCTTGTCCGCCCATTGCTGGACCGCGCCGATGCCTTGTCTCCGGGCGCCACTGCATTCGCCATGGCCGAAAGTCTTGCCGAACTACTGGCAGAGATGCAGACCGAGGGCGTCGGTTTCGACAGGATCAGGGCCCTTGATGTGTCCGGACAATCCGAACATTGGGCAAAGTCGCTGACATTTCTGTCGATCATCAACGGTTATCTTGGTCCGAATGCCGAACCAGACCCTGCGGGCGCTGTCCGCCACGCGGTCGAGGCCTTGGCCAGGCGCTGGGCGGCCAACCCACCATCCGATCCGGTCATCGTTGCAGGGTCGACCGGTTCGCGCGGGTCAACAGCACTGCTGATGCAAATGGTTGCCATGCTGCCGCAAGGCGCCATTGTCTTGCCCGGATTTGACGCCAACCTGCCGCCGCAGGTCTGGCAATCGCTTGGCGATGTCATGACGGCCGAGGATCATCCGCAGTATCGGTTCCGCCTGCTGTGCGAGGCGCTGGGCATTCAGCCTGATGCCGTTAAGGCCTGGACGGATACTAAACCGCCTGCGCCACATCGCAACAAGGTTGTCTCGCTAGCGCTGCGACCAGCACCAGTTACCGATCAATGGCTGGTTGAAGGACAGCATCTGTCGTCGTTGCCCGAAGCTTTGGCGGATGTGACCCTGATCGAGGCGGCCAGTCCGCGTCGAGAAGCTTTGAGCATCGCGCTGATCTTGCGCGAGGCTGCCGAACAGGGGGTAGCGGCGGCCCTGATCACGCCAGACCGCATGCTGACGCGCCAAGTCACCGCTGCCCTGGACCGTTGGGGCATCATTCCGGACGACAGTGCGGGCCGCCCTCTTGGGCTTTCGGCGCCAGGGCGGCTGTTGCAACATGTCGCGGGCTTGATGGGCAAGCGGGTGATGTTCGACACCTTGCTGGCCCTTTTGAAACATCCCCTAAGCTTTACCGAGGGCGACCGGTCCTACCATCTTTTGCTGACGCGCGATCTGGAATTGTCCCTACGCCGATGCGGCCCCGCTTTTCCGGACGGGACGCATATCCAGGTATGGGCGGCTGCCCGAAAGGATGCAGACAAAGCGTTGCCCTGGGCAAAGGCGGTGGCCGCGATCCTGGATCAGGCCTCAGCCGCCGCCTCAGCCCCGATGCCAATGCTGGTCGCCACGCACCTGGCGCTGACCGAAGCCATGGCGCGGGGCGAGTCGGAGACGGGAACCGGCCGACTGTGGGACGAAGAAGCAGGCAGGCAAGTGCATGCGGCGATGATGGCATTGGCATTGGACGCAGATGCCGGCGGCGTCCTGCAGGTCTCCGAATATGGGGACCTTTTCGCTAGCTATATCTCGCAGGGAGAGGTCCGTGACGCGAAAGTCGTGCATCCCGGCATTCGGTTTCTTGGGACCATCGAGGCGCGGGTCCTGGGGTCGGAACTTGTCATTCTGGGCGGACTGAACGAGGGGGTCTGGCCCGATCAGGCAAAGCCGGACCCCTGGTTGAACCGCCAGATGCGCCGCGATGCGGGTCTGTTGTTGCCCGAACGTCGGATCGGTCTGGCAGCGCATGATTTTCAAATGGCAATGGCAGCACGCAGGGTCGTGCTGACACGGGCACGACGGGATTCCGATGCTGAGACCGTGGCTTCGCGTTGGGTGAACCGGTTGACGACACTGGTCGACGGGTTGCCCAACCGGGATGGACCGCTCGCACTGGAAGAGATGCGTGCCCGCGGCAAAATCTGGGAGGATCGGGCTGCGCAGCTGGAAAGTCCGGTCGGACCGGTAATGCCGGCCATCCGTCCGTCGCCCCGTCCGCCCGTCGCCCATCGCCCGGATCGGTTGTCCTTGACCCAGATAGAACGTCTGATCCGCAACCCATACGAGATCTATGCTCGCCAAATCTTGCGCCTGAAACGACTGGATCCGATGCGCCCCGAGGCGGATCCCCGGCTGCGCGGCACCGTCCTGCACGAAGTCATGGAGCGGTTCGTAAAGGAAAGGCCTTTAGACGAGCCGCGCGCCGCGGCGCGACAGCGCCTAATGGACCTGACGTTGGAAATACTTACGGCCAATGTCGCGTGGCCCAGCGCTCGCCTGTTGTGGCAAACACGGATGGAATCCGCGCTGGACGGCTTTCTTGATTTTGAGACGGCCGAGGCCGGCATTCCCCTTGCCGTCGAAGTGGATGGCGATTTGCCTTTGCCGGACCTTGGCTTTCACCTGATCGGGCGACCTGATCGCATCGACATCCTGCCAAATGGCAAGGCATTGCTGATCGACTACAAGACAGGGCAACTGCCCACCAAGAAGCAGCAAAAAGACTTTGCCAAGCAGCTTCTGTTGGCCGCTGTGATGGCAGAGGATGGTGGTTTCGGCGACTTGGGTCGGATCGAAGTCGAGCGGATCGTCTATCTTGGCCTGAAAGAGGGACTGCCAACCGAGCCGACAGACCTAACGCCGGAGCTTTTGGCATCGACGCGAGACGGGCTTCGTCGACTGATCGGACAATATGCCCGGCGCGGCCAAGGTTATACAGCTCGGCGTGCCATGTTCGAAGTCAAGGACATCTCCGACTATGACACTTTGTCGCGACATGGCGAATGGGACATCAGTTTCCCGCCAGAGCCGGAGGATGTCGGATGACCGTAACGAACGACGCCTCTCGCTTTCAGATGCGCGCGGCGGACCCGAACATTTCCACCTGGCTTTCGGCCAATGCGGGGTCGGGCAAGACGCGGGTCCTGACGGACAGGGTGGCGCGTCTCTTGTTGAAAGAGGTGTCCCCGCAGCGGATCCTGTGCCTGACTTATACCAAGGCCGCCGCGACAGAGATGCAGAACCGGCTGTTCCGACGGTTGGGGGCCTGGGCCATGATGCCCGACGCGGATCTGCGGAAGGCGCTGGCGTCTTTGGGCGAAGATCGCGACCTGGATGATGCCGTTCTGGCCCGCGCGCGGCAACTGTTCGCGCGGGCCATCGATACTCCGGGCGGATTGCGCATCCAGACCATCCACTCCTTTTGCGCGATGTTGCTGCGCCGGTTTCCTCTTGAGGCAGGGGTGTCGCCGCAGTTCACCGAAATGGACGACCGCGCCGCGCAGTTGCTGCAAGGGGACGTGTTGGAAGAGATGTCGGATGGCGACGGTGCCGACGTCGTGCGACGGCTGGCTGCGTTTGTGTCCGAAGGGACATTTCCAGATTTCATAAAGCAGATTGTCGCCGCTAGAGGAGCCTTTGGGCAAAAGATCGAAACGGCGGACCTGTGCCGGATGGTCGACCTGCCGGCTGATTTTGATGACAATGCGCTGTTGGAAGGGGTGTTTCTGAGTGACGAGAAAGAGCTGATTGCCGAATTGATTGGCGCTCTTGAGATCGGCAACCCCAAATCACCAGCTCTCAAGGCCCTGATTGGCATGAGGTTTGATGTCCCCGGTCAGGCCGAAATGAAAGCTCTCGAAAAGGCCTTTTTGGTTGCAAAAGACTCGGAAAAGACCGGGATCAAGGGTGGGACCGCGCGGATCGGGGATTTTCCTCCGTCGAACACTTACAAACTCCTGTCCAGTCTGATGCCCCGGATTGAAGACCTGATGCGCCGGGTCGAGGCCGCCCGTCCCCGGCGGCTGGCCTTGAATGCCGTGCGGCGCAGCACAATCCTGCATGATTTTGCGCATGACTTTCTGGCGCGCTATCAGGCGAAAAAGGATGCGCGCGGGTGGCTTGATTTCGACGACCTGATACAGAGGGTGCGGCGGCTTTTGACCGAACCGGGACTTGCGGCATGGGTCCTATACCGGCTGGACGGCGGTATCGACCATATCCTGGTGGACGAGGCTCAAGACACCAGCCCCGACCAATGGCAAGTGATCCAGAGCCTGACGGACGAATTCTTTTCCGGCGAAAACGCTGCGCCCCGGGATCGCACCTTGTTCGTGGTCGGTGACAAGAAGCAATCGATCTATTCGTTCCAAGGCGCCGACCTGATCGCGTTTGACCGCATGCGCGACCATTTCGCCCAGCGAATTGCCGGAACAAATCAATCGTTGGTCGAAGGGGAGCTTCGCCATTCGTTCCGGTCGTCGACCAATATTCTGAATCTGGTGGACTTTGTTTTTCAAGGCGAAATACGCGATGCGATCGGCGGCAAGATCCAGCACCTGCCCTTTCACGAAAACCAGCCCGGCCGCGTGGATCTGTGGCCGCTGGTTCCGTCAGCGGCCAAGCCCGAAGAAAATGATCCCTTTGATCCTGTAGATATCCTGGGCGAAGGAAGTGCAGAGGTCGTCCTGGCAAGACAGATTGCAAAATCAATCAAGGACTTAATTGATGCAGGAACGCAGGTCTGCATCGACAGCAAGGATCGGCCAATCCATGCCGGGGATATCTTGATCCTTGTCCGCCGCAGGTCACCCCTGTTTGCAGAGATCATCCGCGCTTGCAAAAACGCCAACCTTCCCATCGCTGGTGCAGATCGGCTCAAGCTGGGAGCCGAGGTTGCGGTCAAGGACCTGGCTGCACTGTTGTCATTCCTGGCGATGTCCGAGGATGATTTGTCCCTGGCGACGGTTTTGCGATCGCCTCTGTGCGGTTTGACGGAATCGGAGCTTTATGCGCTGGCACAGCCGCGCAAGGACTACCTTTGGCATGCCTTGCGAGCGGCGAGGGATCAGCACGGCACGGTGATCGCCATGCTGGAGGACCTGAGGGCGCAGGCAGATTACCTGCGTCCCTATGAGTTGATCGAACGCGTGCTGACCCGTCATGACGGCAGACGTCGCCTGCTGGCGCGGCTTGGCCCCGAGGCAGAGGATGGAATTGATGAACTGCTTCAGCAGGCGCTGGCACATGAGCGCCGCGTTGTACCCAGCCTGACCAGCTTTCTGGTTGCAATGCAGACCGATGAAGTTGAGGTAAAGCGCCAGTCCGACAGTGCCGGAAGGCGCATTCGCGTGATGACCGTCCATGGGGCAAAGGGATTGGAGGCACCGGTAGTGATCCTGCCCGATACGGCTGACTACGACCCACCGGACAAAGACCAAATGGTACGGTCGCCCGAGCAGCCGGCGTTCGTCAAACCGGTAAAGGACGAACGGCCCCACCAGATCTCGGACATCATTGCCCAGCGCAAGTTGCGCCAAGCCGAAGAACGTCTGCGCCTTCTTTACGTCGCGATGACGCGTGCGCAAAGCTGGTTGATCGTGGCCGCGGCGGGCAAACTGGATAAATCCGAGTCCTGGTATCAGTTGATCGCGGATGCGATGGAGACTCTTGGGCCGACAGAGATTCTGGCCGACGGGACAAAGCGGCACAGCTTTGGTGTCTGGCCTGCCAACGCTGACGTCCGGAAACTGCCGGACAGCCAAGACTCCGCGATGCCGGACTGGGCCCTGCTCCCGGCGTCGGAGCCCGCACCCGCGCCGGCGACGCTCTCTCCCTCAGATCTGGGGGGCGCAAAAATTCTGGCGGCAGAGGTAACCGAGGACGGAGGCGACGCCCGCGAGAAGGGCAGCCTGCTACACCTGTTGCTGGAGCATCTTTCTGACGTTCCCGCAGGCGACAGACCTTTGGTGATAGAGGCATTGGTGCCAGATGCAGGGCAACGCCAATGCCTGCTTTCGACAGTGAATGCCATTCTGGACAATCCGGCCTTTGCCGATGTCTTTGGGCCGGACAGTCTTGCCGAGGTGCCATTGACCGCCGATTTGGCCGGCCGGCGGCTTTTTGGAACCATCGACCGGTTGATTGTACGCCCCAATCAAGTCCTGGCCGTCGACTTCAAGTCGAACCGCCTGGTGCCAGCGGCCGCTTCCGACGTTCCGGAAGGCATCTTGCGGCAGATGGGCGCATATGCCGAAGCTCTGACGCAGATTTATCCGGGTCGCAGGATCGATACGGCGATCCTGTGGACAGCCCTGCCAACGCTTATGAACCTGGATCGCGACATCGTGAGGCAGGCCTTGCAACATGCCACCATCCCTTGACGATACCTCTAGCGATCCTTAGATCTAGCACCTTGCAATTCTGCATCTAGGAGATCTGATCATGGGCGCCGCAACTGTCGCCGTCACCGATGCCACCTTTGACGCTGAAGTGCGCCAGTCCGCTTTGCCGGTCGTGGTGGATTTCTGGGCCGAATGGTGCGGCCCGTGCCGCCAGATCGGCCCGGCGCTGGAAGAACTTGCTACCCAGTATGCGGGTAAGATCAAGATCGTAAAGGTGAACGTGGACGAAAACCCCGATAGCCCGGCGACGCTTGGCGTGCGTGGTATCCCGGCGCTCTTCATGTTCAAGAACGGTCAGGTCGTCTCAAACAAGGTCGGGGCCGCGCCCAAAGCGGCGCTGGAAACGTGGATCAAGTCAGCGATCTGACCCATACCGGCGAGTCTTGAAACGGGGCGGTCCAAAGGGCCGCCCTTTCGTTTTGCGCGGTGTCGATCCATATAAGACAAAGACAACGGAGGTTCGCATGGCCGAAGACAAATTCCCCGGCTGGCACGGCACGACGATCCTGGCCGTGCGACGCGGCGGCGAGGTTGTGGTTGCCGGTGACGGGCAGGTCAGCCTGGGCCAGACCGTGATTAAGGGGTCCGCCCGCAAGGTACGCCGCCTGATGCCGGGGGGGCAGCCGGTTGTCGCGGGGTTCGCAGGGTCGACCGCAGACGCATTTACATTGCTGGAACGGCTGGAAAAAAAGCTGGAGGCATCGCCGGGCCAACTGGCGCGGGCCTGTGTCGATCTCGCCAAGGACTGGCGGATGGACAAGTATCTGCGCAACCTTGAGGCAATGCTGATCGTCACCAACGGCGCGGACCTGTTCGTGATCACCGGGGCGGGCGACGTGCTGGAACCGGAACATGACGTTGCGGCCATCGGGTCAGGCGGAAACTATGCCCTTGCGGCAGCGAGGGGGTTGATGACGACCGACCTGCCCGCAGAAGAGATCGCCCGCCGCGCGATGGCCATCGCGGCGGACATCTGTGTCTATACCAACGGAAACCTGACCGTGGAGCGTATTTCGGCATGAATGAGTTTGAACCCGCCGACCTGCGCGCCGCCGTGGCCGCTGGAATATTGACCGAGGCGCAGGCGGCATCGGTCACAGCCCTTGCCAACGACCGCGCAGGAAAGCGCGCCGCAATGCCGTCTGAGGACGAACCGTTTGAATTCTTTCGCGGGTTTTCCGAGATTTTCGTGTCCATCGGCCTGATCATCCTGCTGTCGGGCATCGCCCTGATGCTGGGTTGGTTCGGCGGCTTCGCGATGTTGTCGCTGCTGCCCTTGATCTGCGCAGGCATTTGCTGGTGGTGGGCGGGTTACTTCACGCTGAAGCGCCGGATGAACCTTCCGTCGATGGTGCTGGCGACCGCGTTTGGCGGGGGTATCTATGTCTCGGCGATCACTATTCTTGGGCAGGCGAACGTGCCGTTGCGGACGACCGTGGTCGGTGCCTTTGTGCTGGCAGCCGTCGGGATGGCGGTCTGGTACCGGCGGTTCCGATTGCCGTTTTCGGCCTTCATCCTTGGGCTGTTCGCGCTGGGTGCGATCTATACGATGACCGCATCCATCGATGCACTGGGCGGGTTTGTGTCTGGCAACCGCAACGGCCTTGATGGCCTTTTCGATCTGCGCGAAAGCCCGCAATTTGCTTTTGCGACCCTCGGCTTCGGCATTGCCTGCTTTGTCGTCGGCATGTGGTTCGATACGCGAGACCCCTACCGGTTAGGACGCCATGCGGCGACGGCGTTCTGGCTGCATCTGCTCGCAGCACCAGCGCTGGTGAACACCGTCGCGCTGACCCTCTACAACACCGGCGGCACGACCGGGATTGGCCTCCTGATCGTGGCGCTTGCTGTGATTACGGTGCTGGCCCTTGTCATCGACCGTCGGTCTTTCCTGACCGCCGCCATCGCCTACATCGCGCTGGTCATTGCCTGGATCGTCGGCGACAGCGGCAATTTCGGCACCTGGACGTTCATCCTTATCCTTCTGGGCGGGATCGTCACGGCCATTGGTACCTGGTGGGTGCCGCTGCGGTCCTTTGTCATGCGCATTCTGCCTGATTTTCCCGGCAAATCGCACCTACCCCCCTATGGGAGTGCAGAATGACCGACCTGACCCCCCGCGAGATTGTCTCGGAGCTTGACCGCCATATCATCGGGCAGGACGAGGCAAAGCGTGCTGTTGCAGTGGCCCTGCGCAACCGCTGGCGTCGCAAGCGGCTTGCGGCGGATTTGCGGGATGAGGTGTATCCGAAGAACATCCTGATGATCGGGCCGACCGGGGTTGGAAAAACCGAAATTTCGCGCCGTCTGGCCAAGCTCGCCAAAGCGCCGTTTCTCAAGGTCGAGGCGACGAAATTCACCGAAGTCGGCTATGTCGGTCGTGATGTTGACAGCATCATCCGCGATCTGGTCGATGCGGCGATGAACGACACCCGCGCGCAGATGCGCGAGGATGTGAAGGCCCGCGCTGCCAAATCTGCCGAAGATCGCGTGATCGAGGCGCTGGCCGGCAAGGACGCCCGCGAACAAACGCGCGAGATGTTCCGCGGCAAGCTGAAACGAGGCGAGCTGGATGACACGGTCATCGAGATCGAAGTGGCGGATGCCTCGCCAATGATGGGCGCGATGCCGATGATGCCGGGCATGGAATCGCAGATGCAGGGACTGCAGGACCTGTTCAAAACTTTTGGTGGCCGAACCACCCGCAAGAAGGTTACCGTTTCCGACAGCTATGACCTCTTGATCGGGCAAGAAGCGGACAAGCTTCTGGACGACGAGACCGTCAAGGCGGCGGCTTTGGAGGCGGTGCAGGAAAACGGCATCGTGTTCCTGGACGAGATCGACAAGATCTGTGCCCGTGCTGATGCGCGTGGGGCGGATGTCAGCCGTGAAGGCGTGCAGCGGGACCTGCTGCCGCTGATCGAAGGCACAACCGTCTCGACCAAATACGGACCGGTGAAAACCGACCACATCCTGTTCATCGCCTCAGGCGCGTTCCACACCGCCAAGCCATCGGACCTTTTGCCGGAACTGCAGGGCCGCCTGCCAATCCGGGTGGAGTTGAAACCGCTTACTGAGGGCGATTTCGTCCGCATCCTGACCGAGACGGACAATGCTCTCACTCGGCAGTACACGGCGATGCTGGGGACCGAGAAAGTGGCGGTAAGCTTTACCACAGACGGGATAGCCGCGCTGGCGCGGATCGCGGCCGAGGTGAACCAGAGCATTGAGAACATCGGCGCCCGCAGGCTCTATACCGTGATGGAGCGGGTCTTTGAGGAGCTGTCCTTCACGGCTCCGGATCGCGCGGGCGAGGCGGTCCAGGTCGATGCCGCCTTTGTCGAGGTGCATATCGGCGCGCTGTCACGTTCGGCGGACTTGTCACGCTACGTCCTTTAGGTTGTCGTCGTCCGATTTCCTGGTTGAAAGCCAAGGAACGGGCGCGTCAGTCGCGCCCGCCGATGCCGCATTCCGAAATTGACAATGCGAAGATTTCCGCGCAATAGCGAACAATACCGAATGGAGGTTCTGCCGTGATGGATTCTGTCGATCTTTTCATTATCGGCGGCGGGATCAATGGCTGCGGGATCGCACGCGACGCCGCTGGCAGGGGACTGTCGGTCATGTTGGCCGAACAGAACGATTTGGCGCAGGGCACGTCATCAGCCTCGACCAAATTGTTCCATGGGGGCCTGCGCTACCTGGAATACTTTGAGTTCCGCCTGGTCCGCGAGGCGCTGGAAGAACGCGAAACATTGCTGGTCGCGATGCCGCATATCAGCTGGCCCATGCGGTTCGTGCTGCCATTCCACCCGGACATGCGGTTTGACAATTCGACCCCGACCTCCAAGATCCTGTCAACGGTGATGCCATGGATGAAAGGGCGTCGCCCAGCCTGGCTGATCCGCCTTGGACTGTTTCTCTATGATACTCTGGGCGGGCGCAAGATTCTGCCGGGAACCAAGAGCGTCGATCTCACCACCGATCCGGCCGGCAAGGTCCTGAACCCAAAGTTCAAGCATGCCTATGAGTACTCGGATTGCTGGGTCGAAGATTCCCGACTGGTGGTGCTGAACGCCCGCGACGCCGAGGCGCGCGGGGCCAGGATCATGACCCGTACCCGCGTTCTGTCGGCGACCCGCAATGCGGAGGGCTGGGTCATCGAAACGCAAGGGCCGACCGGCCCGGCCAGCTACCACGCCAAAGCTTTGGTCAATGCAGGTGGCCCCTGGGTCGAGGATATCATCCGCAATGTGACACGGATAAATTCCTCCGAAGGAGTGCGCCTGGTGCGCGGGTCACATATCGTAACGAAGCGGTTGTTTGATCATGACCGTTGCTACTTTTTCCAAGGCAAGGACGGTCGGATCATCTTTGCCATTCCATATGAGCAGGACTTCACCCTGATCGGCACAACAGACAAGGACCATAAAGGGTCGCCAAAAGATGTCGCCTGCACGGATGAGGAACGCGATTATCTATGCGCGTTTGCCTCGGAATACTTCGCCAAACCCGTCCTTCCAGCGGACGTGGTCTGGACCTATTCAGGAGTACGCCCCCTTTACAACGACGGCGCATCATCCGCGACGGCGGCAACTCGGGAATATGTGCTATCGCTGGATACGGGCGGCGCACCCCTGCTAAACGTGTTCGGCGGCAAAATCACCACCTATCGGCGGCTGGCCGAGGCAGCGATGGCGAAACTTCTGCCCTACTTTCCCAAGGCCAAGGCGGCCTGGACCGCGCGGGTGCCGATGCCGGGAGGAGATTTTCCGCATGATGGTGTTGCGGCACTGACCGCACGTCTGAACGCGGAACATCCATTCCTGACCGACTACTGGGCGGGCCGCCTGATCCGCGCCTACGGGACCGAGGCGAAAAAGGTGCTGGGCGACGCCAGCAGCGCCGAGGCGCTGGGACGCGACTTTGGCGGCACCCTGACCGAAGCCGAGGTGCGCTGGCTGATGGCCCAGGAATACGCGCAAACCGCGGCAGACGTGGTCTGGCGGCGGTCCAAGCTGGGTCTGCGGATGAGCGCGGACCAGATCGAAGCGCTGGACGACTGGATGTCGCAAGCAGTCTGAAACATACTCGCGGCAAATTGGGGGGACGCGATGACCTATATTCTGGCCATTGATCAGGGCACGACATCGTCACGGGCGATCATCTTTGATGCAGGTTTGCGCGTCGTTGCCTCGGCCCAGGAAGAATTTCCCCAGCACTATCCGCAGTCGGGATGGGTGGAACACGACCCCGCGGATCTGTGGTCGACGGTCGCGGGCACCACACGGGCCGCAATGGAACGCGCACGGATCAGCGCCGCTGACATTGCGGCCATCGGCATTACCAACCAGCGCGAGACGACCGTGGTCTGGGACCGCAAAACCGGCCAGCCGATCCACAACGCCATTGTATGGCAGGATCGGCGCACGTCCGAGATTTGCGCGGCGCTGAAGGCGCAGGGCCACGAGCCGATGATCACGACCCGCACAGGGCTGCTGCTCGATCCGTATTTTTCGGGCACCAAAGTCAAATGGCTTCTTGATCATGTGCCGGGTGCCCGGGTGCGCGCCAAGGCAGGCGAGCTGGCTTTCGGTACCGTCGACAGTTTCCTGATCTGGCGGCTGACCGGGGGCCGCGTGCATGCAACCGACGCCACCAATGCCGCGCGCACCATGTTGTACAACATCCGCGATGGCCACTGGGATGACGAGATCTGCGGTCTGTTGGACATCCCGATGCAGATGTTGCCAGAGGTGCGGGATTGCGCTGCCGATTTCGGCGTGACCGAAACGGACTTGTTTGCAAAGCCCATCCTGATCCTAGGCGTGGCAGGCGATCAGCAGGCGGCGACGGTGGGACAAGCCTGCTTTTCCCCCGGCATGATGAAATCAACCTACGGCACAGGGTGCTTTGCGCTGTTGAACACCGGGGCTGACATGGTGCCGTCGACGAACCGGTTGCTGACGACGATTGCCTATCAGCTGAATGGCAAGCCCACCTATGCCTTGGAGGGCTCGATTTTCATTGCCGGGGCCGTGGTTCAATGGCTACGCGACGGGCTCAAGATCATCCGCGACGCTAAAGAGACGCAACCTCTGGCCGAACATGCCGATGTAGCGCAAGGCGTGGTGCTGGTGCCGGCCTTTACCGGCCTTGGCGCGCCCTATTGGCGGCCGGACTGCCGGGGCGCAATTTATGGCCTGACGCGTAACTCCGGCCCCGAGGAGTTTGCGCGGGCGGCACTTGAGAGCGTGGGTTACCAGACGCGTGACCTTTTGGAGGCGATGCGTGCCGATTGGGGTGCGGCGGCGGATGGCATTCTGCGGGTCGATGGCGGCATGACGGCGTCCGACTGGACGATGCAATTTCTGGCCGACATCCTGGGTGCGCCTGTGGACCGCCCGGTCATCACGGAAACCACGGCTTTGGGGGCCGCCTATCTTGCTGGCATGCAGGCTGGCATCTGTCCCGCGCCTGAGGAGTTCGCGAAAAGCTGGGCGTTGCAGCGCCGGTTTGAACCCAAGATGTCGGTGGAGGAACGCGCCGTAAAATACACCCGCTGGGGACGAGCCGTTCAGGCGACGATGACCGTCTAGACCATTCGGATCACGTCCTTGCCGACGGCCAGCACATAGCCGCGCCGCGCGATGGTCTTGACCAGCAATTCGCTGACCAGCTGGTTGCCAAGCGTGTCGCGCAACCGCTTGACCCGTGTCGCCCCGGCGGCCTCGTCGCAATCCGCCTCGTTGCGGCCTGAAATCACGGCCTCAATCTGGGCGCCTGTCAGCACATCGTCATCCATCCGCGCCTCGGCCAGCACCGAAAGGGTTTCCAAGGCCGCCTCGGTCAGAGCAAATTCCATGTCGTTGATGTAGACGGCGCGCCCTTCGCGGCTGATCAGCAGGCTTGCCACCTGGATGCCTGATCTCTGGATCGCTGAGATCCGACGGTTCAGCGCAACGATGGTGACAAGGAATACCAGCGCTGCCAACAATAGTGCCGTCGCAAAGACCAGCAGCACAAAGATCACCATCCGATAGCTTTGCAACACTTCGGAGAACGACGTACCGGACTGGGCGAGGATCTCGAGAAGCTTGATGTCCTGGCCCGAGGTCAGGTTGTTGTTTTCGACAAAGATCTGCTCGACCTTGGCGTTGAAGGCGTTGGCGTCCGGCAGGCTGACAAACAGGAACACAGCTGCTGCCAGCAGGATCGCCACAATGGCGGCAATGCCCCAGCCAACGACGCGATTACCTGCCTTCAGGCTGTCAGTAGCGGAGGTAGTAATCCCCTGCACTCGCTTTCCTTTCCTCAAGTCCTTCGGGTCCGAAGGTGGAAAGGACATTGAGCAGGGTCCAGCCAGCGGCGTCAAGCCGGGGTGCAAGTTCGGCGTCGGCAGAAACTGTATCGCAATTGCCATCAGACACCTGCGCCACACCGTAATGCAGTCGCAAGGGATCGTCCCGCTTTGCCTTGTAATCGGCATAGCAGTCCGCCTGCACGGCACTTGCCGCCAAGAGGATTAGCCCGAAGGCCAGGGTCAGGACGGATTTCATCTTCGTGCTCCTTGTCGCAGGCGTTACCCTGCCCAGCTTTGCCGCGATATTCAATATCGGGGGTCCCCTCACGCGGCTGTTATCGCATATCAACCGCGCCGCAGGCCGCCGCTATCTCCTATCTCGCGGCCGATATTGCCTGACCTGTCGCAACCGGCGACGCTGATTTCACAAGCCCGGCAGGCCTGCACAACACCTGCCAGTCCCCAAAAACGACAGGAGGTTCCTATGACCAACAGATTTCCGCAATCCGCGACCATTGCCGAAACGATGCTGTGTCTTGCGCCGACGCTCCGCCCGGGTCGCGCTCTTCGCAAGCGATTGATAGCACCAGTAATTGCTGCATTGACCTGCATGTCACTGGTGTTTGGCGCAACCTCGCCCGCCTTTTCACGCGACCGGGACGATGATCTGGCCAAAGCGCTGGCGGCGGCCATCGTGCTGGGCATCATTGTCCATCAGTCCAAAAAGAAAAAGCGGCATGATCCGCCCGCCCCGGCGCCGGAACCTGTTCGTGCGCCACGTGTGCCAGCCGTGTGCGCCATAGAAATCGATGGCGACCACCGGTCGGTCACCGTCTATCCGGAAAGCTGCCTGCGGGACGAAGGGTTTGATTATCGCCTGCCCCGCGACTGCGCCAAGACCGCGCGTGTCTATGGCCGCCCAGACCGGATCTATGGCGTGCAATGCCTACGCAGCGCGGGGTTTCGCGTCTCGGGGTATTGAGGCGCGACATTCGGGCCTGGGCATATGCCCTGTCGCGGGCCCGACCTTCTGGGGCGGAGGGGTGAGCAGCCTTCGCCCCCTTTTTCTTTCGCACGATCCGGGTATGGTCGCCCCGATGATCCGGCAAGGCCCAGATTTCAGGTTTGAAGTGGCGGCCCTTGGCTTGGGCGCGCAGGTCATTGTGGGTGTAGACGAGGTCGGACGCGGACCGCTGGCCGGGCCGGTTACGGCGTGCGCGGTGCAGCTGGACCCGATGCGTATCCCAAAAGGTATTGCCGACTCCAAGGTACTGACAGCAGCGCGCCGCGAGGATCTTGCGGACGCCATTTGCGCTGTGGCGCGGGTCAGCGTCGCACATGCCTCGGTTGCCGAGATCGATAGCCTGAACATTCTGCGTGCCTCGCATCTGGCGATGGTCCGGGCGATTGCGGGAATCGCCGGTGTGGATCACGCCCTGATCGACGGAAACCTTTTGCCGCGCGGGCTGCTTTGCCGGGCCGAGGCGATCATCAAAGGCGACGCGACATGCCTGTCTATTGCAGCCGCCTCGATCGTGGCCAAGGTGGCGCGCGACCGGATCATGGTGGATTTGGCGCAACAGCACCCCGGCTATGGCTGGGAACACAACGCGGGCTACCCGACAAAGCGGCATCTGTATGCGTTGCAAAATCTGGGGGTGACCGCTCACCATAGGCGTTCTTTCCGGCCGGTCCACAATATGTTGTATCAAGAGAAATCGATAACCCCTTGATTCAATAAAGAATTTGACGGCGAATCAGGTCTGACTCATCTTGGAGGCCAATGACATGGCAGCCAAAACCGCCAGAACCCGAGGCCCGAATGACCATCCATACCCCTGCGAAGTCCGTCGCAGCCCTGCCGCTGAACCAGATCCTTGCCGGCGATTGCATCGACGAGATGCGTCGTCTGCCTGCGGCGTCGGTCGATCTGATCTTTGCTGATCCGCCTTACAATCTGCAACTGAAGGGGGCGTTGCACCGGCCCGACAACTCACTTGTCGACGCGGTCGATGATCATTGGGACCAGTTTGCGTCCTTTGCCACCTATGATGCCTTTACCCATGCCTGGCTGACCGAGGCGCGGCGTCTTCTGAAACCCAACGGCGCGATCTGGGTCATCGGCAGCTATCACAACGTGTTCCGTCTGGGTGCGGCGCTGCAGGATCAGGGGTTCTGGATCCTGAACGACGTGGTCTGGCGCAAGTCGAACCCGATGCCGAACTTCAAGGGCAAGCGCCTGACCAACGCACATGAGACGCTGATCTGGGCGGGCAAAGATGCCGGGTCGAAATACACCTTCAACTACGAGGCGCTGAAGGCGCTGAACGACGGCTTGCAAATGCGCTCGGATTGGGTGCTGCCGATTTGCACGGGGCATGAACGGATCAAGGACGAGGCTGGCGATAAGGCGCATCCGACGCAGAAACCCGAAAGTCTGCTGCACCGAATCATCTTGGCCACGACAAATCCCGGCGATGTGTTGCTGGACCCGTTCTTTGGCACTGGCACGACGGGGGCAGTCGCCAAGATGCTGGGTCGCGACTTCATCGGGATCGAAAGAGAAGAGGCCTATCGCAAAGTCGCACAAGACCGCATCGACAGGGTGCGCCGGTTCGATGCCTCGGCGCTTGAGGTTACCGGATCAAGGCGGTCCGAACCTCGCGTGCCGTTTGGGCAAGTGGTGGAACGCGGCATGTTGCGCCCGGGCGAAGAACTTTTTTCCTTAGGCAACCGCTACAAGGCCAAGGTTCGGGCCGACGGCACGCTGATTGGCAATGATGTGAAAGGGTCAATCCATCAGGTCGGCGCGGCATTGGAGGGCGCGCCATCCTGCAACGGCTGGACCTACTGGCACTTCAAGCGTGACGGCAAGATGGTGCCCATCGACATCCTGCGCCAACAAATCCGCGCCGAGATGGAGGCCGACCAGGCCGGTCGTCCGAACTAGCGAATTCAGAGACGCCTGCTACAGGGGACCGCCCCCTGTTGCATCTTGCCCCGCCATGTCCGCATGGCGGGGCCTTTTTCATGGTCACGGGAATGCGCCTTTGCCTTGCCCTGCAAGGGCGGGGTACGCTGCTGCGACCATCGCCTCGGCCGCCGCGTGCTCATCACGGTAGATGCGCAGCACGATCTCGCGCAGCCAGCTGCTGCCGGGGTCGCGGGCAAGCCGCGTCGACCAGAAGAAGCGTACGCGAAAGGGCGGGAAATCCACCGGCGGACGCACCGCACGCAGGCCCCATGTTTGCATCGCCTGCGCCATGATGAGAGGAGGAAAGGTGCCCAGACAGTCGGTATTGGCCAGAAAGCCACCAAGGCTGCCAAAGTCCGAAAGCATCGTGCTGACCTGGCGCGACAAACCAGCCCTTGCCTGCATGTCGGTCAGCGGACTGACCACGTTGTTGGACATGATAACCTGCACATGCGGCCAACGAGACCATGCCTCCGGCCCCCAGTCGGCCAGTGCCGGATGGTCCTTGCGCAGGAAAGTGGCCCAGCCGAAGGCTGGCATCTCGACCTCACTCAGGCCTTCGGGCAGGCGGGTCTCACCCGGCAGATGGGCCAGATCGTAGAGACCTTCGGCAACAGCCGGGTATGAGGCGCTGTCAGGCCGCAGCCATTCCAGCCTGACACCAGGAGCTGCGGCCCGCACCGCGTTGGTGACCCCGGCCAGCACCGTCGGCGCGCCGGGCATCGCGATGCGGAACACCCGGCCGCTGGCGGCCGGATCAAAGGGCGCCGCCTGCACCAGAACCCGCTTGACCGACCGCAGGATCGGGCGCACCTCCTCGATCAGGGTCAGGGCAAAGGGGCTGGGCTGCATCCGCCCGCCCACCTTGACGATCAAGGGATCGCCCACCTGCTCGCGCAGCCGCGCCAGAGCATGGCTGACCGCCGAGGGCGTTTTGCCCAGTTTGTCCGCCGCCCCTGCTACTGATCCTTCCAGCATCAACGCCTCAAAGACGACGAGCAGATTCAGATCCAGTCGGTGAAGCTGAATTTCGTTCATGGTCCCTGAAATCGTTTCGTTTGAGTGCGGGCGCGATTTGCGACAGGTTCCCCATACGTCGACCGAAATCAACCATTTAGCAAGAAGGACCCGCTGCGATGGGATTGAAAATCATTGGCTCCGGCTTTGGCCGGACCGGCACGATGTCGACCAAGCTCGCGCTGGAACAGCTGGGTTTTGGCCCTTGCCACCACATGACCGAGGTGATGGGCAACCCGGCCCAACCACCGCACTGGGACGCCATTGCTGCGGGCGACGAGGTGGACTGGGTGGAGGTCTTTACCGGCTACACCTCGCAAGTCAATTTTCCAGGTGCCGCCGTCTGGCACCAGCTGTCCATTGCCTTTCCAGACGCCAAGGTGATCCAGACCGAACGTCCTGAAGAGGACTGGTGGGCCAGCTATTCCAAGACGATCGGCAAATTCTTTGCCCTGCGCCCGAACATGCCCTTGCCGCCGCCGATCGCCGCCATCTTCAAGACGATGGACAAGCTGCTGGTCCAGGGCGTCTTTGGCGGCCTGGATCGCGAGGCCAGTATCGCCGCCTACCGCGCCAACAACGCCAAGGTCCGCGCCACAATCCCCGCCGACCGCCTGCTGGTGTTCTCGCCCGCTGACGGCTGGGAGCCGCTGTGTGCCTTCCTTAACGTGTCGGTCCCGGCGACCCCGTTCCCGCGCAGCCATGCACGGGATGAATTCTGGGCGCACTTCGGCGGTGAACCAGCAGACGCGGTCGCCTGATCTTGCCGGTGCTGTCGCAGGGTCCGGCCTTGCC
>JANPBI010000397.1:0-5972 GCA_031430315.1 Rhodobacterales bacterium
GCGACGGCCAGCGCCACGAACATGATCGCCAACCGCTGCGTCAGGATCATCCAGCCTTTTTCCTGCATCGGAATGGCGGCATTCATCACCCATTGCAGATAGCTTTGTCCGCGCCATAACCCGAAACCGAGGATCGCTGCAAAGCAGCCATAGACGATGGTCGTCTTCATCTTGAAGAACCGCTCATCGTTGAACCAGGCCGTCAGCCCGCCGAAAAAGATCACCATGAAGGCGGTGAACATCTGCAGCCGGCTCAGCTCGCCCGTCAGGATCCATAGAACACCCATCGCAATCAACAGAATCGGGATGAACACCAACGCCGCCACGATGAATCCGGAATAGCTGGTGCCCGCGATGACGAAACTGTCGTCGCGGATCAACATGTAGATGGCGAAAAATACCAGCGTCGGGCCTAGTTCAAGGACTTGCTTCAGCACTGGGTTGGTTGGGCGGGCACTCATTCGGCAGGCTCCTTGGTCCAGGTCGCGTCGATCACCGTACCGGCCCAGTCGCTCGACGCATCCGGCCAGTCACCGAAGATCACCCACCCCAACAGCACTTCCGGCAAGGCCGCGGGCTGCGAGGTCATGCTCAGTGTCAGCGTGCCGGACGGCGTGGGCAGGTCGTCCAGCAGCGCCGACAGCGCTTCGCGTGAGCCGGGCGTAAGCAGGTCGGGGGCCATCACAAGCAGCGTGTCCACGACTTCCAGCGCCCGAACCCTGGCGGCCTGAACCTGCGCGGGCACATCGCCATCGGTCAGCAGAAAGGGTGCCAACGGCATCAGCGCCCAGTCCTCGAACAAGCCGTTGCTTTGCACCACCAAGTCCATCTGGCGCGGTGCAAGACCACCAAGCGTGGAACGGAACGTCTCGAACGTGGTCAGGTCCAGTCCGGTCATTTGCCAGGACAGCGAAATCCGGTTGTCGCCGGGAAAATCGGCGTCCAGCCGCTCCAACACCAGGCGCTGCGCCTCAGGGTCATGCGTCAGCAACAAGTCGATGTCGATGCGCTTGCGCTGGCCCTGCACCTGTAGCGCCCAGTCGAACACCGCATCGGGCACCTTTGCGCCGACCTGCAGGCCGGTCACGCGCAGCTCGATGCGACCAGGCATCTGCCGCAACGCCAGCCGGTCCAGCCCGACGCCGTTCAGGCGCAGCGTTTCGACGCTCACCCGTTGCCCGTAGTCCCCGTCCGCAGTCCAGGTCACGCCGGACCACAGACACCCGCCGCCGTCTTGCACCGCGGGCGGCAGCGAGATGCCAGCGTCTAGCGCGAAGGGCGCGGCAAAGTCGGACAGCGCGGCGCAGTCGGTCGATTGCGCCGCCGCAGGCGCGGCCAGCAAGGCCAGGACAGCCAGCGCCCTCATGCCCCGACCCCCACCAAGGCGCGGGCGAAATCTTCGGGATCAAAGGGTTGCAGGTCATCAATCTGCTCACCCACCCCGATCGCATGGATCGGCAGCCCGAACTTGTCCGCCAGTGCCACCAGCACGCCGCCCTTGGCGGTTCCATCAAGCTTGGTCATCACGAGACCCGACACATCGGCGATCTTGGCAAAAATCTCGACCTGCAACAGCGCGTTCTGTCCTGTGGTGGCATCCAGCACCAAAAGGGTATTGTGGGGCGCCGTGGGGTCTTTCTTGCGGATCACGCGAACGATCTTGGACAATTCCTCCATCAGGTCCTGGCGGTTCTGTAACCGTCCAGCCGTGTCGATCAACAACAGATCCGCGCCGTCCGCCTCTGCCTTGGTCATCGCGTCAAAGGCAAGGCTTGCGGGATCGGACCCTTCGGGGGCTGTCAAGACCGGCACACCAGCCCGTTGCCCCCAGATTTGTAACTGCTCCACTGCCGCCGCACGGAAAGTATCACCGGCTGCGATCACCACCGATTTACCTGCGGCCTTGAACTGCGAGGCCAGCTTGCCGATCGTCGTCGTCTTGCCCGACCCGTTCACACCTACCACCAGCACGACCTGGGGTTTTTTGGGGTAGATCGGCATCGGACGCGCCACGGGACCCATGATTCGGGCCACTTCGCCGGCCAGCGCAGCCTGCAGTTCTGTCGCGGCAATTTTCTTGCCATAGCGCCCTTCGGCGATGTTGGCACTGATGCGGACTGCCGCGTCCACGCCCATGTCTGACCGGATCAGAACTTCTTCGAGGTTTTCCAGCATCGCGTCGTCCATCAGACGGCGTGGTTCCGCCGTGGCCTCGCTGCGCCCCAAAAGCCGCCCGATCAGGCCGGGGCGACCCGGCTTTTCGGGGTCGGGCTCAGACTCCGCGATGGGAGGCACAACTCGGGCAGCGGGCGGCCTCTCGACGGCAAGCGGCACGGGCACCGGCGTTTCGGCCTTGCCGGGGGTGGGGAGGTGCTGGACCGGAGCAACGACGTCCCTGGGCAGTGAGTCAATGTCTTGCAGCGCCGATTCTGGCGTTTCCGCCTCGATGTCGGAACCCGCCGCCACCAGTGCGTCCAGTTCCCCAGACAACTTGTCCGAAGACCGGAACAGGCGTTCCTTGAGTTTGGTAAAGAACGACATGGTGCATACCCCGGGCGCGACATGCCTGACGTAATGCCTGACAGGGCAAAGGGAAAGACCCTTGCGCCCTGCGACGTTGCGCGGTCTGGTCGTCACGGGGTCCGCAGGATACCTTCAGTCTCCCACCATTCGCCGCCTATCCTTGGAAATGATGCGTCAGATATCCGGTTTCGCCTTGGCTTCGCTGACCCCCCTTGCGCTGTTGGCGCTGGGATTTTCAGGCTTTGGCGCAGGTCTTGTCGCGGCGCTGATGTACATGACCATCTTTGTGGCGGTGGCCGATCAGGTCCTGCCACTTTTGGCCGATGACAGAGCCGAAGGAACCGAATTTCCTGCCGCTAACGCGGTGTTGGCGGTGATCGGCTTTGGCGCGCTGGCAATCCTGCCTTGGGGCGTCGTGGCGACCGTTGCCCCCGGCCCAACCGGCCTTTTCCCCCGGGCCTGCGGCGCGCTGGCCCTGGGGCTGTGGTTGGGCCAGGTGGCCGTGCCTGCCGCCCATGAACTGATCCACCGCAGTGCGTACCGCTTTGTCCGTTTGGGTGCAGCGATATATGTAGCCTTGCTGTTTGGTCACCACACCTCGGCGCATCGGCTTGTACATCACCGGCATGTGGCTACAGCTGCGGATCCCAACACCGCCCGGCAAGGGGAAAGCTATTATCGCTTTTTCCACCGGGCCTGGATCGGCAGTTTCCGGGCCGGCTACCTGGCGGAACGGCACTTGCGCAGGGGACGAAAAGGACCGGCCGGCTGGTCGGATCCGCTGCCACCCTATGCGGTCTATCTGGGCGGCGGCGGGCTGGTCCTTGTGCTGGCCTGGCTGCTGGCGCGCGAGGCGGGCGTGGCCCTGTGGACAGCGTTGGCGCTACACGCTCAGGCACAGCTTTTGCTGTCGGACTACGTCCAGCATTACGGATTGCTTCGAGACGACATCGCCCCCGGCCAAGTCGCCCCGCAAAGTGCCGCTCATAGCTGGAACGCAGCCCAATGGCTGTCGGGTCGGATGATGCTGAATGCCGCACGCCATTCCGACCACCATCTGCATCCCACGCGTCCCTTTCCCGCCCTTGGGCTTGACGATGATGCCCCCCGGCTGCCCTGGTCGCTGCCCATGGCCTGCACCATCGCCTTGCTGCCGTTCCTGTGGCACCGCAAGATGGCCCCGCACCTGGAACGCGCGCGTCGCCAAAGCGTGACTGGCCAAGCCTGACCCGCCCTGACAGACTGGCCGGGAAACGGAGAGCCTATCCATGCGTTCCTGCCTTGTCGTGTTCTGTCTCGTTGCCTTGCCGACCTTTGCGCAGGTGGAAACACCGATGACCCTGGCCGAGTTCGAGGCCTATGTGACCGGCAAGACGCTGACCTATTCGCAGTTCGGCGAAACCTACGGAATCGAGGAATACTTGCCTGATCGCCGGGTCCGCTGGGCCTTTACCGAAGATATCTGCCAATATGGCCGCTACTATGAAGACGGCGGCCTGATCTGCTTTGTTTATGAATATGACCCCAATTCCCATTGCTGGACATTTTGGCAAGAAGGGACAGGCCTCAGGGCCCTGTCGGTGACCGATGCACCAGGCTCCGAGATATCCGAGGTGGCGCAAAGCGATGCGCCGCTTGGCTGTGCCGGACCCGAGGTGGGTGTATGATCAGCCGAACCAAGGCGCCTGTGATCGTCCTTGTACTTTGCGGACTGGCACACCCCACCCGCGCCGAACCGGCAATGACTGCCGACGCCTTTGACGCCTTTACGCGTGGCAAGACGATGACCTGGTCAGACGGAGGCGCGGCCTACGGGGTGGAGCAATACTTGCCAGACCGTCGCGTGCGCTGGACCATCATCGGCGACACCTGCGTCACCGGACATTGGTACGCCGAGGCAGATTTGATCTGCTTTCAGTACGAGCACCGCGAAGGTCCCGCCTGCTGGACGATCCGCCAGACCGGCGACACCTTGGTCGCTGTAGACATCGACGATCCGCAAGGGTTGCTTCCGGTTACCGTGGCCGAAACAGATGCGCCTCTGGCGTGTTTTGGTCCCGAAGTCGGCGCCTGACGGTACATCTTTTCTGGAGTTCAATTGTACGGATCGTTGAATTTTTCTGCCTCACGAAACAGAACTCGGCCTAGACCTGAACTTTTCGAACTTTGTTCGTGTCATCGGCGGCGCTGCGCGGGACCATGCGATAGCTCGCCCGAATGGCCGTTCAAAACAGACTGCCTTGCCCACCCGGCGGTGGCTTGTCCTTGGACTTGCCGCGCCCGCCCAGCACCAGGCGGCCGTCGTGGAACTCCACCTCCAGGCTGCCTGCCTGTTCGGCCGCAGCGCGTGTGGTCACGACAACCCCATCGCCCCGCACCACTGCAAAGCCCCGCTGCAGCGTTTCGCGATAGCCCAAGGTTGCCCTTGTGCGGTCGATTGCCTCGAGCCGCCGCGCAAGGTCTGCCAGCCGTTGCCCCGGGGCGCGGTCCAGCCGCATGGCCAGCCCGTCAAGTCTCGCCCGCCCCTCGCCTCCCTTACGCGCTGCATCGGCGATCAGGCGGGACAACGCCGGGACAAGGCGGGAGGCCCATTTGTCGAAATCGGCAAGTCGGCGATCTTGCCGTCGCGCCAGCGCCTGCCCCACTTGCCCCCAACGGACCGCCAATCCGTCCTGCCGCCGCTCAACCAGCCGCAACAGCGTTTCGGGCCGGACCAGCCCGGCGCTGCGTTCATAGGCCCCGCGTTTCCGCGCAACCGCCAGCCCTAGGGCACCACCCAGCCGCTGCGCCGCGCCGTCCAAGCGCTGGCGTGGCACGGCCAGCAGCGCCTCCAGCCGGGGCAAAGCGCGGGCAAGGTCCCGCATCCGCTGGTCGCGCCGCGCCAAGATCTGCGCCGTCCCGCGCATCATGCGCGCGCCGTACCCGTCAACGGTGGCGATCAAATCCAGCCGCACCGGCACCGCAAGCTCCGCCGCCGCAGTCGGGGTCGGGGCCCGCAAATCGGACGCATAGTCGATCAGGGTGGTATCCGTCTCATGTCCAACAGCAGAGATCAGCGGGATGTCCGACTCCGCCGCCGCCCGGACCACGATTTCTTCGTTGAAGCCCCAAAGGTCCTCCAGCGAACCCCCGCCCCGCGCGACGATAATCACATCCGGTCGCGGGATCGGTCCGCCCGGCGCAATCGCATTGAACCCCTTGATTGCCGCCGCCACCTCGGAAGCGCAGGCCTGTCCTTGCACCGGCACCGGCCAGATCAGAACATGGCGCGGAAACCGGTCGCGCAACCGATGCAGGATGTCACGGATCACCGCCCCCGAAGGCGAGGTCACGACACCGATCACCGACGGCAGATAGGGAATGACCTGCTTGCGATCCGCATCAAACAACCCTTCGGACGCCAGCGCCGCCCGGCGTTTCTCAAGCATCGCCATCAGCGCACCGGCGCC
>JANPBI010000398.1:0-7141 GCA_031430315.1 Rhodobacterales bacterium
GCTGTGGCTGACCGGCGCGCTGGCGGTGCAGCTGAAGGAGCTGGCCAAGGGCAACGATCCCCGGCCCATGGACACGCCCAAATTCTGGATGGCCGCGCTGTTCCAGGGCGGCGGCCTTGGCATCTTTGGCGACTTTTTCGCGAGCGAGCAGAACCGGATGGGCGGCGGCATCGGCGAGACGCTGGCCGGTCCCGTGGCAGGGCTGGCAGGCGACATCCTTGGCCCCATCGCCAGCAACGCAACGGCCCTGGTCAAGGGCGAAAAGACGTCGCTGGCCAAGGACGTGGTCGGCGTCGTGCGGCAGAACACCCCGTTCCTGTCCAGCGCCTGGTACGCCCGCACCGCTTATTCCCGGCTGGTGATGGACGAGCTGCAAAGCCTGATCGACCCGCAGGCCGAGATTGCGTTTCGCCGCAAGATGCGCAAGATGCAGAAGGACTATGGAACACAGCCCTTCGTGCCTATGAAGGGTTCCGGCGACAGCCTCCGCTTGCCTGACCTTGGTAATGCATTCGGAGGATCGTGATGAGCATCGAGGCCTGGACCCGGACCCCCGTCTACACCATTGCGGGCATCGGACCCTACCAGATCAGCCACCCCTACACGATCGGCGCGATCAAGGTGCAGGTGATTGTCGGCGCCGCCCGCGTCACCTTGCTGGACACCGAATATTCGGTCACGCCGCTGGCGAGCGCCGGGCTGGGGGATGTGTTTTTGTCGCCGTCGGCCGCCGCCACTCATGCCGGCCGCGCCCTGATCATCGACCGGATGACCGCTGATCAGCAAGGTTGGCTGGGCGTGCAGGGCGAACGCGAGGCCGGGCTTGAAGCGCAGCTTGACCGGATGATGCAGTCGGTGCAGGAAATCCGGGCGGCCGCCCAGGGATCGCTACGCATCCGCGATACCCTTGACGCGTTCGACTGGGCCGACGGCACGATCCCGCTGCGCAGCGGCAACGCGGTGATTTCGGGGCCGACGGCCGCTGCCATCACCGCCGCGCAGGGCAATGCCGCCGCCGCCGCCCTATCCGCCCTTGCCGCCGCTGCCAGTGCTGCCGAGGCGCTGGCCAAGCAGAATTCCATGCTGAGGTTCCGGGGCAACTGGACCACGCCAACGGCCTACGCACCGTCCGACATCGTCTATTTTTCGGGATCCTCCTACATCACCCTGACGGCCCACACGTCGGGAGTTTTTGCCACCGATCTGTCGGCCGGCCGCCTGACGCTTTTTGCCGAAAAAGGGGCCACCGGCGCAGGTGCTGGCGACATGCTGAACACCGACAACCTCAGCGGCCTGACCAACAAGCCGCTGGCCTACACCACGATCGGCGGCAAGGCTGTGGGCAAGGTGGACCTGTTGCCGTTTTCGCTGATCGACCCCGCAACCGTGATCTCGGATGTCGAGGGGCTGGCAGGCAACAGGGTGGCCAACGCGATCCCGGTCGCCAAGGCCGTGACGGAATTTGTCGACACTGCCATCGCTGCAGCCTTGGCGGGGGCTGGTGCCGTCGACACCACACTGATCGAGGATTTCACCTTTTCCGGCCAGACCGGAAAAACCTTTGCGGTCAACGGGGACTACGACTGGTACGAGGTCGCCCTGATCAACGTGACCACATCCACCACCACGACCCTGGCCTTGCGCACATCCGTCGACAACATCAGCTATGAAAACGGGTCTACGGCCTATACCGCATCGACGAATTATGCCGCCGCAGCAACGGGGTCCCAGATCCCGCTTTTCGCCACCTTTCAGAGTTCGGGCTCTGGCGTCACGGGCAGGCTGCGGATCACCCGCCAGCTTGCAGGCAAAATCATGGCCATGGCTTTCGAGGGATCGCTGACAAACGGCACCGGCGGGATGACGGCCGGCAACGTTCACGGGCACAGGACGGCGAGTGTCACCATTTCTCACGTGCTGTTGTTCCCGCTGGCTGGAAACATCGCCAGCGGCAAGATCAAGATCTGGGGCGTGAAAGTGCGCGCATGACCTTGAGCCTCAACCCCAAGCCCCGCCGCGCCAGACCCCACCCGCCGAAGGCCGCGCCGACCAATGCCGACATCATCTCGGACGTGGCCGATATCAAGGACCGACTTGTGGGCATGGAGGGCATGATCACCGAGCTTTACCAGACCTTCATGGTCAAGCAGCCGGGGCAGGCCCACAGCCTTCTGGACCGCATGGCCAAGGTCACCATCGACATCGAAAGCGGCGAGCGCGCGTCGGACCGCACGGTGGCGATGGCGCAGAAGCTGGTCACCCTTGGCAATGCCGCCAAGACGCTGGGCGGCTGGGCCATCGTCATCGCCGCCGCCATCGCCGCCGTGAAGGTCGGCACAACCTTTGAAGGGAAATGAGCATGAGCATGAACGCCCAGGTGCTGGAAACCGCCGGACGCTATGTCGGCGTCAATGAATGGCCGGGGGCCAAATCCAACCCCGTGGTCGAGGACTTCTTTGCCCGCGCGGGCCATCCCGGCCTGACAGACGAGGTGCCCTGGTGCGCGGGCTTCGTCGGCGCTGTTCTGGCCGAATGCGGGTTGCCCAATTCCGGCAGCCTGATGGCGCGGAGCTATGGCACCTATGGCCGCAAAGTTGCATTGCGCGAGTTGATGCCGGGCGACATCATCGTCATTGGGCGCGGCAAGCCGCCGCAGGGGCATGTATTCTTTTTCGTGCGCTTCGAGGGATCCGACAAGATCATCGGGCGCGGTGGCAACCAGGGCGACGAGGTCAATGACAAGGCCTTTGCCGTCACCCAGATCATCCACATGCGCCGCGCCGATCCGATGCCCGAGGACGGCTGGGAAACCGTGCGCAAGGGTGACAGCGGGGCTGTGGTTCTAAACTTGCAGGACCAGCTGCGTCGGCTGGGATATTTTTCCGGCAAGCTGGACGGCGATTTCGGCCCCCTGACCGAGGCGGCCGTGGTGGCTTTCCAGAAAGCATCCAGTCTGGACGCCGATGGCATCGCCGGTCGCCGCACGCGTGAAGCCCTGCGCAATGCCGAGCCGAGAGCGCAGCGCGCTGTCACGACGCCCGATCTGCGTGCGCGGGGGTCGCGCACCATCAAGGCCGCCGATGCCAGCGACGGGGCCGCCACGGTGGCCAGCGCGGGCCTTGGCATTTCGGTGGTGCAGGATGCGCTGACCAAGTTGCAGGACAGCCAGGGCACGTTGGAATGGCTGGCCCCGTTCGCGCGCGAAAACTGGCCGCTGATCCTGGTGGCCTTGGGCCTGATCTGGATTTTCGTCATCAACCCGCGCATCCGCGCCGCCCGCACCGAGGACGCGCAGACCGGCGCAAACCTCGCCCGATGATCGCCTGGCTGACCACCACGTCGCTGGGCCGCAACCTCATGGCCCTAGGCACGCTGATCGGCGCGGTCCTGGCGGCCCTGTCCTACGCCCGCTGGACGGGCGCTGCATCCGAGCGCGGCCGCGAGGCCACCCGCCGCGCCCGGGCCGACACCCAAGCCCATGAAAGGATGAACCATGCGGATGATGATCCCAATGCTTCTGTTGCTGACAACCGTCGCTGGATGCGCGAGCTCGCCGCCGGCCTCCGGGCCCGTCGATAGGTTGCGGCCGCTTGCAGCGGCCCATGCCGAGGCGCTGGCCGGCGACGATGTAGGTGTGATGCTGCGCACCGGCCGGTCGCTTCTGGCCAACCTGTCTGCCTATGCCGGGTGGCAATAGCCCGCGTCGGACCCTGCACCAGATGCGCCTGGTCTTGCGCCACATGCTGCAGGCCCACGTCGCCGCCATCGCCAGGACGCGCCAAGCCAAGTCATTGAAATCAAACACCCCAAAAAACCCGAAGTTGAAAACCTAAGCCATTGAAATATATGGCGGTCGACATGACTTTTAATCAGCGGGTCACAGGTTCGAATCCTGTCCGGCTCACCAAATAACCATCCTCAGTGTTTTCAACATCATTGCCGCCAAAATCAGTCAAGCCCTGCGGCCATCGGCAGCGGGGATCGGTGTTCAGGCACGGACCAGTCGCAAGATGGTATCAAGGTTGAAGGTCAGGCGTTCCTCCAGCGCATCTTTGGCCATGAGGTCCCGCTCAAACACGATGGACCCCGTGAACCGGTTGGTCAGGTAATAGTATCCGATCGCCGCAATGGTGATGTTGAGCTGCACAGGATCAACGCCAGGGCGAAACACGCCGCTTGCGACGCCTCGATCCAGCAGCCCGCTGACCATCGACACGAACTTGCGGCTTACGACCTTGATCACTTCGGAATTCTTGAGGTGCTTGGCACGGTGCAGGTTTTCGCTGTTCACCAAGGTGATGAATTCGGGGTTCTTCAGATAGTAGTCCCAGGTAAAGCGGATCAGGCGTTCTAAGGCGGCAACCGGATCAAGGTGGTCAAGGTTCAGCTTTTGCTCGGCTGTGCGAATATCAAGATAAGCATTCTCCAGGACGGTCTGGAACAGGCCCTCCTTGCTATCAAAGTAGTGGTAGATCATCCGCTTATTGGCCAAAGCCCGCTCGGCGATGACATCGACCCGGGCCCCCCCCAGGCCGTTCCGGGCGAATTCCTTTTTTGCGGCCTCGAGGATGCGGTTTCGCGTCGCCTCGGCGTCCCGGGTGCGCAGCTTCTTGGTGCCAGGTTCATCCGATGTGGCGGGCTTGGGCAAGCGGGACTTCCTTTATGGCTGGAACGGGATCTGCTAGCAGACTGTAGCCGTAGGGGCCTGACTTCGTCAAAGCGTGACAATCCAGTATGCCGCACTTGAAGTCACCGCTCGGTTACATCTATTGTAACGTTGCAAATAGCGGAATCACGCAAGGGGAACCCAGATGGACAAATCCAGCAAGAGCCTGACGCCACCTTCGGCAGCGCGGACGTTTGGGTTCTTCGTCGATGGCGAGTGGCGCGAGGGCAAAGAGATGTTCGACCGTGCGTCCCCGGGACATGGCGTGCCGGTCAGTCGCATCCCGAAATGTACGACAGCCGATCTTGATGCCGCGGTTGCAGCGGCGCGCCGGGCCTTTGAGGATCGCCGATGGTCAGGTCTGTCGGGGGCGGAGCGCGGCAGTGTTCTGCTGCGTGCCGCTGAAATCCTGCGTCAGCGCAAGGACGAGATCGCCTATTGGGAGACGCTGGAAAACGGCAAGCCGATCACTCAGGCGCGCAATGAAATTGACGGCTGCATCAACTGCTTTGAGGTCGGTGCCGGGGCCGCGCGGATGCTGCATGGCGACAGCTTCAATTCGCTGGGCGACAGCCTCTTTGGTATGGTGCTGCGCGAACCTATCGGTGTGGTCGGGTTGATCACGCCCTGGAACTTTCCGTTCCTGATCCTGTGCGAGCGGGTCCCCTTTATCCTGGCTTCAGGCTGTACGATGGTGGTCAAACCGTCCGAGGTGACCAGTGCCACGACCCTGATGCTGGCAGATATCCTGGTCGAGGCGGGGCTGCCTGCTGGTGTTTACAACGTGGTGACGGGATCGGGCCGTACGATCGGTCAGGCAATGACGGAGCATCCCGATATCGACATGCTGTCCTTTACCGGATCGACGGCCGTGGGGCGGTCCTGCGTCCGGGCGGCTGCGGATTCCAATTTCAAAAAATTGGGGCTGGAACTGGGGGGGAAGAACCCCGTCGTGGTCTTTGCCGATGCGGACATTGAAGATGCTGTTGATGGAGCCGCCTTCGGCATCAGTTTTAACACTGGTCAATGTTGCGTGTCCGGTAGCCGGTTGATCGTGGAGCGGTCGATTGCGCCGGAATTCGAACGCCTGCTTGCGGCAAAGTTTGCGAAAATCCGGGTCGGGGATCCGCTGGACGAACGCACGCAGGTCGGCGCCATCACGACCGATGCGCAAAATTCGACCATCCTTGGCTATATCGAAAAGGGAAAGCAGGAAGGCGCGCGCCTTGTCACAGGTGGTGGGGCGCTTGACCTTGGGCACGGGCAGTATATCGCGCCTACCCTTTTTGCCGGGGTCACGTCGGGGATGTCGATTGCACGGGACGAAATCTTTGGCCCTGTTCTGTCGACCATGACCTTTGACACGATGGATGAGGCGATTCACCTGGCCAATGACACGGTCTACGGCCTTGCGGCCAGTGTCTGGACCAAAAATATCGACAAAGCTCTGACTGTCACACGCCGGGTACGCGCGGGGCGATTCTGGGTCAACACGATCATGGCGGGTGGGCCAGAAATGCCTTTGGGTGGGTTCAAGCAATCCGGCTGGGGCCGAGAGGCGGGCATGTACGGGGTCGAGGAATATACCCAAATCAAGTCGGTGCATGTCGAAATTGGCAAGCGTTCCCCCTGGATCGCATGATACCAGACGCTTCGGGGAGACGACCGAATGACGACAGGATACGACTATGTGATTGTCGGCGGCGGGTCCGCTGGCTGCGTGCTGGCGGCCCGGCTTTCTGAAAATCCGGCGGCGCGGGTCTGTCTGATTGAGGCGGGCGGGCGCGACACAAATCCAATGATCCACATGCCGGTCGGGTTTGCCAAGATGACGACAGGTCCGATGACCTGGGGCCTGACCACGGCTCCGCAGAAATATGCCAACAACCGCGAGATCCCCTATGCCCAGGCGCGCGTGCTGGGCGGCGGGTCGTCGATCAACGCCGAGATATTCACACGCGGGCATCCGGCGGATTACGATCGCTGGGTCGATGAGGGCGCAACTGGCTGGGGATTCAAGGACATCCAGCGATACTTCCTGCGATCCGAAGGCAACACGATGCTGTCGGGTATTTGGCATGGCACTGATGGCCCCCTGGCCGTTTCCAACATCACCGATCCCAACCCGACGACGCGGGCGTTTCTGCGGTCATGCCAAGAGGTCGGGATGCCCTATAATCCCGACTTCAACGGCGCGGTCCAGGAAGGTGCAGGAACCTATCAGACCACGACGCGCAATGCGCGGCGCTGTTCTGCAGCGGTTGGATATCTGCGCCCAGCCCTTGGACGGCCGAACCTGACGGTCATCACCAAGGCTCTGGTGTTGCGCGTGGTCTTTGAAGGCAGGCGGGCGGTCGGCGTGGAGTATGTGACGGACGGTGCGCCCACCATGGCGCGGGCCGACAGCGAGGTGGTGGTGACTTCGGGGGCCATCGGCTCGCCCAAGCTGATGATGCTGTCGGGCGTCGGGGCGGC
>JANPBI010000399.1:0-10565 GCA_031430315.1 Rhodobacterales bacterium
CATAGGTCCGCAAAATGCACGACCAAAACCCCATTCTTGCCACATTAGGCCCTGAAAACAGGTGCGACCAAGGGGAAAGCCATTCCGATGTCCGACGCCACCCTGAGCGACCTTCTTGCCGATGATTTGCCAGCGCGGCTCCGCGTGCCTCCGCAGGCGTTGTCTGCCGGAACCATGGTCCTGACACTGGATGGCGCGCTGCCGGTCCAGTTTCTGGCCATTGGCGACCGTGTCATTACCCGCGCCGGAGCCCGCAGCTTGCGCGCCGTGTCGGTAACGGTCCTGTCCGATGTGCGTCTGGTGCGCGTCTCGGCCCGATCACTGACCCCCGACAGTCCGCAAGACGACGTCATCCTGCCGCCTGACCAGCCGATCTTTATCCGCGACTGGCGCGCGCAAGCCATCCTCGGAGACCGCCAGGGCGTGGTTCCTGCGCGCAAACTGATGGACGGCGAACATATCCGCGCCGAGACCTTTGCCGAAATGCGGATGTTCACCCTCCGGTTCGACCGCGAAGAGGTGATCTATGCTGGCGGCCTGGAACTGGTTTGCACGCCGGAACATGCCTTGGTCTGACCCCCCGATCGCCATAGGTGACAAGCCGCCTTCGGGCGGCTTTTTCGTGTCATAGGCCCAGCGCGCGGAAAACTTTCGGCAGTTCCTCGGGCAGGTCCTCGGCGATCAGGCCGGGGCCAAAGGACAGCGCGCATTCCACATGCAGCCATGCAGCGGTACAGGCGGCATCGAAGGGGCTGAAGCCTCGGGCAAGAAGCCCGGTGATGAACCCCGCCAGCACATCGCCCGACCCCGCCGTCGCGAGCCAAGGGGCCGCGCGATCGAAATGGGCGGAGTTGATGGCGCAGCGGCCCGATGGGTCGGCGATCACAGTGTCCGGGCCCTTGTAGAGCACCACGCATCCTGCGCGGGCGGCGGCCTCTCGCGTCGCATCGACCTTGGAATAGGCGGGGCCTTTGGTGGCGGGCGCCGCGAGTTTTTCGGCGATGTCGGGAAAGAGGCGGGCGAATTCGCCTGCATGGGGGGTGAGGACGCAACCGTCGTGCAGCGCGGCGAAAAGGTCGGGGTGTTGGGAGAGGATGGTCAGGGCATCGGCGTCGAGCACCACGCTACGCGCCCCCCTCCCCTCTCCCCTCCCCACGAGGGGGAGGGGAAGCGCTGGGTCGTCTTGCGTCACGCCCTGCCCCACATGGCCCCCCTCCCCCTCGTGGGGAGGGGATGGGGGTGGGGGGCTTCCGGCAGGAAGACCCAACGCCACCGCCACCAACCCCGCCTCCCGCGCTCCGGTGCCGATGCCCGGCCCAAGGCAGAGCGCGTTGATTCGGGCGTCCTTTAGCACCTCCGCCAAAGCCTTGGCCCCCGCCACCCCCCGCAGCATCACCGCATCCAGCCGCGCGGCATTCTCGGGGATCGCGTCCAGAGGGCACCCCACCGTCACCACCCCCGCCCCGATCCGCAGCGCCCCCCGCGCCGCCAACCGCGCCGCCCCGCCACGACCGCAGGGGCCGGAGAGGATCAGGGCGTGACCGTGGGAATATTTGTGGCCGTGGACCTTTCGCAGCAAACCACCAATGAAGTTCAATCCCGAAACTTCTCTTCCATGGAACTTGGGCTCCAGCAGCGCTGGACGTGCGTTAGGTATTGGGTCCGCAGGAAAGCTCATGTCGATTGAAGGCAACCCTTCGAGGCACTTCACAACCAAACGCCCGCTTCCGACGGGACCCATGTCGACGTAGTGACCGACTTTTGGGGTTTGGAATGTAACTGTCAAATCCGCGACCAGAGAACGCCACTGTCTGCGAACTTTCGCTCGCAAGGTATCCCCTTCAGTTGCGCGAGCGACGGTCGGATCAAGCAAGACTTTCCCACTGTCCGCACAGACTCCCGAGCGAATATCGACGGCAACTATATGCGTTTCGATACGACCCGATTTTGGCTTCCACGATGCCCTCGAATCTAAGTTTCTGACGCTCTGAACAAGCTCGTCAGAGAGTGGTCGTGCCAATCCCGTCCCGAAAAGAGCATCCAGAACAATGTGGGGTTGCTGAAACTTCTGGCTCCAACCAGAGATAAGTTCCCTCACCTCCCCCATCCCAACCCAAAGCTCATAATTCACCCGCGCGTCCGGCGGCAGCCGCTCAGGCTCACCGTAGAGGAAGACCTCCACCTCCCAGCCCCACTCCTTCAAGAGCCGCGCCACGACGAACCCGTCGCCGCCGTTGTTGCCGGGGCCACACAGGACCACCGCCCGGTGCGAGGTGGCGCGCAACTCCGGCCATTCCTCGAACACCGCCTCGACCACGCCCCGCCCGGCGCGTTCCATCAGTTCAAGCCCCGTGACCTCGCCCGACGCAATCGCCGCCTGTTCGATGGCGCGCATCTGCGCCGCCGTCAGCAATTCGGTCATCCTGCCAGCCTCCTGCCCGACGCCGCCCGCCCACTCGTCCGATCGGCCTTGCGCCCTTCTAATGCTTTGTGACGCTTTGGAAAATGGCCAGCATCAACGGAAGGCAAGTTTATCGCCCATGGTTCAAACCGCCGAAGACCGCGCCCAAGTGACATGCGCGGTTCGGGGATGCCCATACGTGCCTGTTGGAAAAGGACCCGTCATGTGGAAAATCATCGGCCTGATCCTTTTGGCTGCGCTCATGTTACTGATGATCGCGGGCATCGGCCTTCGCCTCTACCTCAGCCGCAGGCCGGACCGAGGCAGGCTCGAAAAACGGATCGACGCGAAGATAGAGAAGTGGCTACGTGCCGCGACCCCGGCTACAGCAGTCATCGTGGTGATAAAGGACGGCAAGACCTGGGTGAAAAGCTACGGTCCGGTGGCTGCGACGGCTGACACTTTGTTCCAGATCGGCTCCGTCACGAAGGTCTTCACTGCCCTGTTGGTCCATCGCCTTTGCGATGCCGAAGAACTGCGAATGGACCAAACGCTGGGCGAGCGTATCGGTTCGACCTATCCGCTGGCCCCGAGGGCTGCGACGATCACCCTGCGCGAACTTGCCACCCACAGCTCCGGCCTGCCCGGCATTGCGAAGTCGATAGCGGACGCGCTCAACAATCTGGTGGGCGAAGCGGGCGTGATGGTCGACCCCTACAGCCACTTTGACCGTGACACGATGCTCGCTTATCTCGCCAACCCCCAGGATCTGAGCCCGCCTGGGCGCTTTCTCTATTCGAACTACGACATGGGCCTGGCCGGGCATGTACTGGAGCTCCGGACGGGCAAAAGCTACGAAGGGCTGCTCAAAGAGCACATCTTCACCCCCGCTCGGGATGCAAGATAGCCATATCGAGCTGCCTCCCGAGATCGCGGCCAGGCTGATCCAGGGCCACGACGCTAACGGGCAGCCTGTCGGACCTTGGCACCTCACGGCGCTTGCCGGGGCCGGGGCGATTACCTCGACCGCCGCGGACCTCGCGAACTTCATGCAGGCGCAGTTCGACGAAAGCTCTCCCCTCGCCGGAAGTCTTGCTTGGATGCGGGAGCGACAGCCGACGGGCATGACGGCAATCGGCTCGATGATACCGCAGGTCCAAGACCGCTTCGTCGGCAGTTCCGCGATCCGGTGGCACGATGGCCAGGTGAATGGCTATTGCGCCTATCTTTCCGTCGATCCTACCCACAAGACCGCGGTCGCCGTCCTGATCAACCAGCAGAAGGACGCAAGTTTTCCGGGCTTCCTGCTGACCTGGCTGGTTCGAACGCAATCCTGGTAGGCCACTGCGTTCATAAACTGCCGCAAAATACGCCGATCTGCACAGAATTTCATCATGCGCCCGTCAATCCCCCTGCCCCAGATCGGACATTCTCCTTGCCCAATTGTTCCCATCGGCGCGAAATGATCAGACGGCAAGACAAACGCGGGGGAGTCGGCCCATGAAGAAGATCGAAGCGATCATCAAGCCGTTCAAGCTTGATGAGGTCAAAGAAGCCCTTCAAGAGGCGGGCATCCAGGGCCTGTCGGTCACCGAAGTCAAAGGCTTCGGCCGCCAGAAGGGCCACACGGAACTTTATCGCGGCGCCGAGTATGTCGTCGACTTCCTGCCCAAGGTGAAGATCGAGGTTGTCCTGACCGATGACATGGTCGACGCCGCCGTTGCCGCCATCGTGGCTGCCGCCCGTACCGACAAGATCGGCGATGGCAAGATTTTCGTCAGTTCCGTCGAACAGGCCATTCGCATCCGCACGGGTGAAACCGGCGACGACGCGATCTGACCCACCCCTGATCACCAACACCGGGCCGCAGGGCCTCAACCGAAACTCCCACACAAAGGACAGCATGATGAGCGCAGTGAAGAATGCTCTGAAACTGATCAAGGACGAGGAAGTCGAATATGTCGACATCCGCTTTACCGACCCCAAGGGCAAACTGCAGCATGTGACGCTCGTGGCCGATCTGGTCGATGAAGACTTCTTTGAAGAAGGCTTCATGTTCGATGGATCCTCCATCGCCGGATGGAAGTCGATCGATCAGTCCGACATGAAACTGATGCCCGATGCGGCATCGGTCTACATGGACCCGTTCTATGCCGAAAAAACGCTGTGCGTGCATTGCAACGTGGTCGAGCCGGACACTGGCGAGGCCTACAGCCGCTGCCCCCGCCAGATTGCGATCAAGGCCGAAGCCTACCTCAAGTCGTCAGGCGTCGGCGATACCGCCTATTTTGGCCCCGAAGCCGAATTCTTCATCTTCGACGACGTGCGCTATTCGGTGACGCCGCGCAAGGTGGCCTACGAGATCGACGCCGAAGCCGCCGCCTGGAACACCGACACCGTGACCGAAGGCGGCAACTACGGCCACCGCGCCGGTCACAAGGGCGGCTATTTCCCGGTCAACCCGGTGGACGAGGCGCAGGATCTGCGCGGCGAGATGCTGTCCACCATGAAACGCATGGGCATCCGCGTCGACAAGCACCACCACGAGGTCGCGACCTGCCAGCACGAACTGGGCATGATCTTCGGCGGGCTGGTCGAGCAAGCCGACAACATCCAGAAATACAAATACGTCATCCACAACGTGGCCCACGCCTACGGCAAGACCGTGACCTTCATGCCAAAGCCGATGAAGGGCGACAACGGATCGGGCATGCATGTCAACATGTCGATCTGGAAGGGCGGCAAGCCCTTGTTCGCAGGCGACAAATATGCCGACCTCAGCCAAGACGCGCTGTATTTCATCGGTGGCATCCTGAAACATGCCAAGGCGCTGAATGCGATCACCAACCCGTCGACCAACAGCTACAAGCGCCTGATCCCCGGCTTCGAGGCCCCGGTTCTGCGCGCCTACTCCGCCCGCAACCGGTCCGGCTGCGTCCGTATTCCGTGGACGGAAAGCCCGAAAGCCAAACGTGTCGAGGCCCGTTTCCCCGATCCGTCGGCGAACCCCTATCTGGCTTTTGCTGCGTTGATGATGGCCGGTCTCGACGGCATCAAGAACAAGATCGACCCCGGCCCCGCCTCGGACAAGGATCTGTACGATCTGCCGCCCGAGGAACTGGCCGAGATCCCGACCGTCTGCGGCAGCTTGCGCGAGGCGCTGGAGGAACTGGAGAAAGACCACGACTTCTTGCTGAAAGGCGACGTCTTCACCAAAGACCAGTTGGAGGGGTACATGGCGCTGAAGTGGGAAGAGGTTTACGCCTTTGAACACACGCCGCACCCGGTGGAATACCAGATGTATTATTCCTGCTGATCCATTGAGATCAGGCCAGATAGTGCAAAGATAATGGTTTGGGGGTCGCCTTTTGGCGACCCCTCTTCACTTTGAAAAACGGACCTTCTGCCAGATCGGCTGTTGACGGCCCTGACCCATTGCCCCGGCTTTGCCGTCATTGTGCCGCATTCCTGCCGGTTTGCGCCCGCAGGATCACGCTTTTTACTGCCTCGCGCTCGGATGCCACGATGCCAATCCAACGCTCCCGCCCAGAATTGAGTTCGGACGTGACCCCGGACCGTCCGCCCATCTGGGTCAACGGCCGACAGCGCCCTGCCTTCAACTGGCGCGCCTACGGGGCCTACAGCCTGATTGTCACCCGCGACGGTTTGGGCCCGGTGATGGCCCGGGTCGCTGATGCGACGGCCGGACTGCAGGGGCGCATCTCCGCCGGGGCCTATCCGATCAACACGGCGCGACTGGGTCGCGCTGCAGACTATCTGCCAACGCGCGCGGGGATCGCCACCACCATCGGCGGTGTGGCGGGGGTCATCAAGGCCGCGGGCCAGATCGTCATTCCGCCCCCCGTCGTGCCGGAATCGCTTGAGGCTTATGACGTCTTGTGGCGATCGCGCCCGGTGCCGTCCTCGGGTAGGCTGCGCGGGGTCGATCTGGACCAGGCGCAATCCGATCCTGCGCTGGACGCTTTGCGTGCCGAAACGCCATTGCGACCGCGCAAACCGATGCGGCTGGTTGTGGCGAACCCCACTGCCGACCTTGCACCCCAACCAGCCCCTGTCCTGCATCTGGCCGAAGCCCCTGCCCCTGCGCCTGCCCCCCCCTCGCCCCCACAAGTGCCCCCCCCGGATCAGGACACGCTTTTTGCCACCCGCGACCTGATGCAGGCATCCGCTCCGGTCGAGCCTGGATCGACTACATTGGCACCCTCGGCTCCGCCTGTTCCGCCACAGACCCAGCAATCGCGCGCCAAAGGACCACGATCTCGCCGCCCTCTGCCCGGTTGGGTCAAGGCCGGGTTGGGTCATCTAAGGACGGCGACGGCCTTCGTTCTTGCGCTAAGTCTGACCCTGATCGCGTTGCCTTACGGGCTGGTCAAGGCCGGGATCGCGCATCTGGAGGGTCGCGACCTCCTCGATCTGGTCGAGGACCGCTGACCGCCCCTACCGGACGACCCGGCGTAGTTCCGCAAGTTCCGCTTCGGTCAGCGTATCAGCCTTGACCACGTAAGTATGGATCGAAAACAGTACCGCCCGGGTCTGCGGCAGTCGGACAAAGCACTGCTTTTCGCAGCGCACCAGGAAATGCCCGACGGGTCGCGGACGCCGCGAGCCTTCTTGGCGCGGCTGGTGCAGGACATGGTCGTCATAGGTCAGGTAATTCATCCGCCACAAAGGTTGGTCGACCCGGATCGCATCAAACATGCGCTGCACCCGCCGCCCGATATCCTCTGAATAGGGCGGGACAGTCACATGAATGCCCATCAGCGGGCGGCCGATTTTCTCGGTCAAGGTCCAGCTTGCCGGAAAGCACAGGATTGCACCCGTCAGAACGTGGCCATCCGGCCCCGCCTCCATCAAGCACAGGTCTTCCTGGACCAGGCGACCCAGGGTCAACAGCGGCGTGCCATGGTCCAGGGGAACATGCACCCCGTCGGGCCGCACAACGCTGTCTGGTCCCACGACATAGCCCGCCGTCGCAGTCAGCTTGACCAGAACGACGGCCAGCAATTCCGCCGCTGCAGCCTCGGCTACAGGCAACATGGCATGCACGGCATCCGCACATTCGGCAATCAGACGGTCACGTTCGGCCATCTGGCCTGCAAAGGCATCATCCATTTCCAGCCAGTCCCCGCTTTCCAGCGGCAACACGCCGGGCAACCGGACCATGCGGGGGTCCATCCAGGGCAGGTGTGGCAATCGCGATTGCAATACGGGCGGATGCATCCCCGTGGTCTAGCGCAGCCTTGCCCTTGGGGAAACCCGGTCCGCGACACCGATCTGTCGCAAACGATCTTGCCCGGACCCCAAGATTCGCCCCAGACTGCGGCAATCTGCAAGAGGCATGCCAATGGACCAGCACTATGCCGACCGCCGCAAGATCGACCCCACGCGGGGCCTCACGCTGGCCGATGGCAGCCCCAACGACAATGACCGGGTCGAGATCGGCCCAACACAGCTGGCCTTTGCCGAATGGGCCGACGCCGGTCTGACCCCGCCCAACCTTGCCGCCATGCGCACCTATCGCTGGCAGCGCCTTACTCAAGGCCTGATTGACCGCGACTATGGCGGCCTATTGATGTTCGACCCCCTGAACATCCGCTACGCCACCGACACCACCAACATGCAGCTCTGGAATACCCACAACCCGTTCCGCGCCTGCCTTTTATGCGCTGACGGGCATATGGTGATGTGGGAATACAAAAACTCGCCGTTCCTCGTGACCTTCAATCCCTTGGTCAAGGAACTGCGGTCGGGTGCCACCTTCTTTTACAACTCGACCGGGGATGCCGGTCAGGCCGCCGCCCGCGCCTTTGCGGTGCAAGTCGACGAGATCATGCGCGACCACTCGGGCACCAACCGCCGCCTCGCGGTCGACAAGATCATGGTCCACGGCCTGCGCGCCCTCGAAGGCATCGGGTTCGAAGTGATGGAGGGCGAGGAAGTCACCGAACGGGTCCGCGCCATCAAGGGCCCCGATGACATGCTGGCGATGCGCTGCGCTGCCCATGCCTGCGAGAAGTCGGTCGCAGCGATGGAGGTCTTTACCCGCGACAACGTCCCCCTTGGCCAGACCTCCGAAGATGCGATCTGGGCCGTCCTGCACGCCGAAAACATCAAGCGCGGCGGCGAGTGGATCGAGACGCGCCTCCTCGCCTCCGGCCCCCGCACCAATCCGTGGTTTCAGGAATGCGGGCCGCGCCTTGTCCAGCCGAACGAAATCGTCGCCTTCGACACCGACCTGATCGGCGCTTACGGGTTCTGCATCGACATCAGTCGCACCTGGTGGGTCGGCGACCAACGCCCGACAAACGCAATGATCTCAGCCTATGCCCATGCGCTGGACCACATCCGCGACCATCAGGCGCGCCTGAAACCCGGCATCTCGATCCGCGAGCTGGTGTTTCAGGGGCATCAGCTGGAAGACAGGTACTGGAAGCAGAAATACTCCTGCAAGATGCACGGCGTGGGGCTTTGCGACGAATGGCCTTACGTCAACTATCCCGACGGCTGGATGGAAGGCGCGTTTGACGCGGTGCTGCAACCCGGCATGACCTTGTGCGTGGAGGCGCTGGTCAGCCCCGAAGGTGGCGATTTCTCCATCAAGCTGGAGGATCAGGTTCTGATCACCGAAACGGGTTGCGAGAACCTGACGCGGTACCCCTTCGACTCCCGCCTGATGGGTTAGGCGTCAATTCGCAAGCGTCATCCGGTACGCCGCCCCCTCGATCACCGATAGGAACCAGATAGCGCCGTCCGGCCCCTCCACCACATCTCGCACCCGGCCTGTCTCCAGCCCCGAAATCCGCTCCTCGGCATACCCCGCATCGGGGTCCAGCCGTGACAGGTAGTCGAACTTCAGGCTGCCGGTAAAGACATCGCCCTTCCACGCGGGGAAAAGATCACCTTGGTAAATCATCAGCCCCGACGGCGCGATGGACGGATCCCAGTACATCACCGGCTGCTCCATCCCGTCTTTCGCCGACCCCTCGCCGATCTTGCCGCCGCCGTAATCCTCGCCGTACGAAATCACCGGCCAGCCATAGTTCGCGCCCAGCTTGACACGGTTCAGCTCGTCCCCGCCCTGCGCGCCGTGTTCGACCACCCAAAGCTGACCCGACCCGTCCAGCGCCGCCCCCTGCGGATTGCGATGTCCTAGTGAATGCACCCCAGGCAACATGCCGGGATTGCTGGTGGCCGGAGTGCCATCGCGATTGAAATGCAGCACCTTGCCTTGCGGGCGCATCGGGTCCTGCGCCAGCGGCGCATCCCCCCGCTCCCCAGTGGTCAAAAAGATCGTGCCATCGGGCGCCTCGACAATGCGGCTGCCGAAATGATTGCCGCCACCCGTACCCGGCGCTGCAAAGACCACGCGGAAATCCTGCAAGGCCATCCCATCCTCAGACAGCCGCCCCGCCCCCAGCGCCGTACCCGCGCCACCATCATCGCGCCGCGAATAGCTAAGCCAAACCTCGCGGCTGGTGGCAAAGTCGCGCGGGACCATCACGTCCAGCAATCCGCCCTGCCCGCGTTCGGCCACCTCCGGCACGCCCGCAACGGACTTGCCCCCGCCCCCTGCCGCCGCAAACAGCATCAGCCGCCCCGGGCGTTCGGTCACCAGAAATTGCCCACCCGGCAGGAAGGCAATCCCCCAGGGTTCATCGAGACCGCCTGCCATTTTGGTGATCGCGACCCGCCCCAGACTTGTATCAACCTCGCCTTGCGCCAAGACCGGACGACACCCGACCATCCCCAGGACCGCCGCCAATCCAGCGGTCCATCCAATTCCCGATACAACGGTCATGGTCTTTGCCTCCTGCCGCAACGTCACGATTCGCACCATTGTCAGAAAAAGAGATAAGTCGCTGCGGCGGTTCCACCAAACCCACAACCTGCACGAGAGCGTGACTTCGCCCGCGAAACAATGGCGACCATTTATCGCGGTGACCCGACTTCCGCCCGCGCGACAGCCGCAGCCGCCCCCCGCCACGACGCGTGTCTGTTTGCCCGGCCTTCTCTAGGTTCACCCGCAGGATCGCGATCCAATATGGGAGACTTCAATGAAAAAACTACTTTTGGCCACAACGGCCACCGCGCTGATGTCCGGCGCTGCCTTTGCCGAAGACGTCAAGATCGGCATTCTGTTCGG
>JANPBI010000400.1:0-5504 GCA_031430315.1 Rhodobacterales bacterium
CCGCCTGCCCTTCCACAGCTTTCTGGACGGTCTTGCTGCCAATGACAACGCCGTTTGCCCCGGCATCTAGCACTTGGCGGACCTGTTCGGGGGTTGAAATCCCGATGCCCGCAAGGATCGGTGCCGTGACACCTGCCGCGCGCAAACGGGCAAGACGGCGTGGCAGCGCCGGGTCAGTGGCGTCGCGCAATCCGGTTGCTCCCGGCGAGTATTGAAGGAAAACAAAGCCCGTCGCGCGGGTGGCACGTGCGACATCAGCGGCTGGCAGGTCGTAAGGTACCAAGGTCGTCAGCCGCGCACCCCCTTCGACCGCCGCGTCCTCGATCCCTTCGCGCAGGGGCCCGTCGCCAAGGCACAGCAGCGCATCGACATCGGACCATGCCGCATCCCGCGCGAGCAAGGGCGTCGCATAGGCAAAGACCATGCCCATGACCGCGCGTCGCGACCGCCTGAGCAGCCCCATCGCGCTATGGATATCGGCCAGCGTCCCCGTCCCTGCAGACCGCTGCATCGACGCGGCAATCACCGGCCCATCGGCGTAAGGGTCAGCCGTCTGCAGCCCCAGCTCCACCACATCGACCCCGGCGGCGACGTAGGCGGCCAGCCGTTCCAGCGGCACCAGTGGATCGCCCAGCGGGAAGTAGGCCGCCAGGTAAGGTGCGGCGGTGGGGTCGTCGAGCGTGAATTGGCGGGTGGTCATGCCAAAGGGGTAGGCCCTGCGGCACAACTACCGCAATCACCTCTGCCGACAACGGTTCACCCGGCGGACAGCGCGTGCGGCTTGCGGATAGCGGCGGCAAGCGTTTCAGAGGGTTTTTCGCCATACTTGCGGAAATAGGCTTGGGAAAACCGCCCCGGGTGATGCAGGCCAATGGCAGCGGCCACTTGCGCTACCGGGCCGTCACCGGACAACAGCTTGCGGCGTGCATGGGCTAGGCGGCGGTCCTGCACATGGGCCATTGGCGTGGTGTCCAGAAACGCCGCGAAAAGATCAAAGAGGGACCGCTCACTGCCCCCCGCCGCTGCCGCCAGCATTCCCACCGACAGATCACGCCCAAGTCCGTCCTCGATTACCGCAAGACAGCGTTTCAGCCGGGCGGGCAGTACCTTGGGGTGGCGCGGGTCCAGGGTGGGGCCGTGAATGTCGCGCAGATATGCAATCACTGTGTCCAGCACGGCCCCGGCCAGCGGGGTGGCCGACAAAAGATCGACCTGCCCAGAAACCGCCCGTTCGGCTTCGGTCTTCAGCAGTGCCATCATCTGGCGGATGCGCCAGCCTTGCGGGGTGGTCAGGTCAATTTCGGGTGGCGCTTGTGGCAGACAGGCGGTTGCATCGCCCACCGCGGAATGCCAGCGCGCCAGCACCTCGGCGCTGCGCAGCTTTAACATTATCTGCACGCATCCCGGGGCCCAAACCGAGGTGAAGCGCAAGCCCGGTGGGATGAATAGCGCGGTATCCGGCCCGGATCGCGCGATCGGCCCGCGTTCCCCCGACAGCGCGACGCCCCCCGACAGCGGCAGCTCCAGCATGTAGAAATCGCCCAACGTGCCAGGCGAAATCTGCACCTCGGCGCCATAGCGCAGGATGTTGAAACTGCCCTGCGGGATCTGCGCCGTCATATGCAGGAAATCGAAGCCCCGCGCGCCATGGGCGCAGGTCATCTCGTGCGGTTTGTAGGCCCGGCTCAGCGCGTCGCGCGCGCCATCTGGATCACGGCAGCGCAAGATCGGGAAAGGTGGTCCCTTGGCTTGCGCCTGCATCGTTCACACGAGCCTGCCATGGCGGGCCTTCAACCTTTGCGCGACCGAGGCATAGCGCCCCGGCTTTACCGGCATCTGCCATTCCATGAACCGCTGCATGCTGCCGATGGGCAGTTGCATGTCCTCCAGCAGTTCATCGACCTGGTGCATCGAGAACGGGATGATGTTGGTGCCGCGCGCATGCTTGCCTTCGGTACGTTCGGCCATCCAGGCAAGCCGCTCGTCGGTCAGGCGCAATTGTTCCTTGACCGCTGGCAACACCATCTTGCCGCCGAGGTAATCCGCAATCCACAGCGCACCCATCTCGGCGCTCAACGGGCTGAAAAAGGACGAGTTGTAGCCATTGAAAGCAAGCCCCTTGACCATCGGCGGCAAGATGCAGCGATAGAGGCGGAAGTTGCCGTTTGCGTCAAACAGCTTTTGCTGAATGTCGGGGGCCAGAAACGGCACCTCCTGATGCCAGCCGGTGCCGCAAACCACGATGTCGGCTGCGATCGCACGCCCGTCGGCCAGCCTTGCAAAGGTCTTGTCGCCCTGCACCTCCAGCGCCGCGACGGCAGTGTCGCGGGCAATCGCGATGCGGCCCGAAGTCACGTTTTCAAAGAAATCGTCGGTCACAAGGCTGACCGTGCTGCGGGCGATCCGCTCAAACGATCCTTGCGGCAGCGCACCCAGTTTCTTCAGCTTTAACTGCCGCTGGATTACCCCCTGGACCGAGCCGAGCATGGAATTGCGCACCGGGCGACCGGCCCCGTGCAGGAATTTCTCCACCCCCTTCAGGCGGATATAGGGAAAGAGCGCCTCGCCCATGCGGGTCAGGAACAGGTATTTGTAGTTCAGCACGTTCATCAGCCGCTTTGGCATTTTCCAGATCAGGCTGCGCGCGACGACCGTGACCTGGCGCGCCTCGCCCACAAGGCCCACCGCGATATCGCAGGATGACTTGCCATAGCCGATGACGATGACATCTTTGCCGTGCGCATCTGCGGCGTTCAGGAATTGCGACGAGTGGCAAATGACGCCGCCCGCCGCCTTGAACGCCGCGTCGCCTTCGAATGAGGGGATCGCAGGGGTCGAAAAGATGCCGTTGGCGACAACCAGAAAGTCAAAGCGTTCCGTCGATGTCGCGCCCGCATGCCGCGCGGTGATGGTCCAGCCCCCGCCGCCGTCCTGTTCGGCCTTTTCGACCAGCGTGTTCAGCCGCACCCGGGCCATGAGGTTGAACTTCTTCGCATAGGCCTCCAGATACGCCTGCACTTGCGCGCCTGACGGCCATTCCGGGTATTCCTTCGGCATCGGGAAGTCGGACAAGTGATAGGTGTCTTTGCCGTTCTGGGTCGACAGGCCAGGATACTGGCGCGTTTTGCTCCATACACCCCCGACATCGGGGGCCTTTTCATAGACGGTGCAGTCGTGTCCAAAGTCGGCGAGATGGCGGGCGGTGGTCAGGCCTGCAAACCCGGCACCTATGATGGCAATGCGCATGCTCGGTCCCCCTATGCCATCAACAGTGGAATGGCAGGCAGGGCGCGTTCCGGCCCCATCGCGGTATAGCCGCCATCGACCGCAAGGTCCGTGCCGGTGATGAAACTCGCCTCGTCCGAGCACAGGAACAGGACGGCTGCCGCCACCTCTTCGGGGTTTGCGACCCGGCCCAGCAGGTGGAATGGTGCCGCCACGTCATCGGTCTTGGCGCGGTCGCCGCCGGTCAGCTGGTCCATGATGTTGGACCAGGTCCAGCCGGGGCTGACCGAGTTGACCCGAATACCCTCAGGTGCAAGGTCCATCGCCTGGTTGCGCGTCAGTTGCAGGATCGCAGCTTTGGATACCGGATAAAGCCAGCGTCCCGTCTGCGCCACCCGCGCCGAAATCGACCCGAAGTTGACGATCGCTCCCTTTGCGGCAGCGAGGTCCGCCCGCGCCGCCTGCATCAACATGACCGAGCCCACGATGTTCACGTCAAGGCTTTCCAGCCATTCCGCCCGTGTCGAGGCGACGCCGTTGTCGAGATAGGAACAGGCGACATTCACCAGAAAGTCGATCCGCCCAAAGGCATCCCGCGTCGTCTGCACCAGCGCCGCGATTTGGGCGTCGTCGCGTAGGTCGCAATGCGTGAACGCCACGCCTTCGCCCACCATGGCGGCACCCGCAGCGGCATTGATATCGCCGACCATGACTCGCACCCCGGCGTCACGAAACGCCGCGACCACCGCCTGCCCGATCTTCGTGGCCCCACCGGGCACGATTGCCACTTTTCCTGTCAAACCGCGCATTTGCCCCCCCATCGGACTGCCGATGTGTTTTGAATTTGAATGATCTTGCGCGCCTGACGGGGACGGCGCTATCCTCATCGCGTAGGAATTATCCGCAAAGCGAAACCGTCCGCGCCGATCCTGGGGTGCGCGCAGGGGAATCAGCCGATGCCGCAGCCGGTCTTGCCATCCGATGCAGCGACCATACCGCTGGCGGCGCATGTCTTGTTCGCGTCACGCGATCTGGACGAAGCGCGAGATCGGGTGGCTCGGATCTTCTGCCCGCACCGGCTGGAAACCGTCGGCCCGCGCGCGCGGCTGTCGGCCCGTCATCACCATCTACGGGGTGAGAAGCTGTCGCTGAACTATATCGAATACGGTGCGCGGACACTGATCGACCCTGGCGAGCTTGACGCCTTTTACCTGCTGCAGATTCCACTTGCCGGTGGTGCAAGCATTCGCAATGGGGGCGACAGCTACCTGTCAGACACGGGTGCGGCGGCCGTCCTGAACCCGCACCGACCGACCCGCATGGTGTGGGAAGAAGGCACGCGGCAGATGTTGGTGCAGATTGACCGCACGGCACTGAACGACCATGCGGCCGCACATTCCGGCCGGGCACCGGGGCTCATGACCTTTGATGGCCCGCTGGATCTGACGCGGCCCGAAGGTGCGGCTCTGGCGCGGCTTATCAGCTATCTTGTGGCCGAAGCCGACCGCGGGGCCGCGCCAATCGGTGCCGGTCCAATGGCGCGCCAGCTTGAGGCGGCTTTGATCTCTGGTCTTTTGGCCGCGCATCCCGCAGGTCAGTTTGCGACGCGGGCAGTCGAGCCCATCCGTCCGCGCAATCTACGCCTTGCCCTCTCCTATATCGAGGCGAACCTCGAACAACCTCTCACGCTTGAAGAGGTCGCCGCCGCAGCGGGAACCAGTCCTCGCAGTCTGCAAGCGGCGTTCCGCCAGCACTGCCAATTGACGCCCATGGGCTATTGGCGCACCTGCCGACTCGATCGGGCGCGCGACGATCTGGCGGAGGGCGCCTGCACCGTCACCGAGGCTGCCCTGCGTTGGGGTTTCACGCATTTTGGCCGCTTCGCCCAGGCCTTTCGCATTCGCCATGGCCTGACCCCCAACGAGATACGCCGCGGCATGAAACAATAAATTGATTGTGATTGCGGGCTACCATCGGGCTGGATCAGGCTGTGATCTGGTGCTGCAAAACATGAGGCGGCATCGTGGGGAGGCTGCTGCCGGGACGCCACACGCGCCAATAGTCCCACCACTTTCACCAGCAGCGGCGCGGGTTCAAATACAGCAGCCTGAGCGCACAGCCGACGCGTGGAGGCTAGGACGGTTGGAACTTTGCGCCATGCCCTTTCGAGGGCGACCAGCAGACGCGGGCGAACTCGCCGCCCAAGGATGAATGCGTCTTCCCGCGTGCCTTCGAGACCTGATCACAGGCCAAAGCACGCCTCAGCCGCTGGATGACTT
>JANPBI010000401.1:0-1919 GCA_031430315.1 Rhodobacterales bacterium
ACCGCTTCGTCCAGGCACTGCGCGAACGCCAGGTGATGGATTTCAAGGAACTGTTCCGGTCGGTCGATGTGCTTATGGTCGATGACGTGCAGTTCATTGCAGGCAAGGATTCCACGCAGGAGGAATTCTTTCACACGTTCAACGCTCTGGTTGATCAGAACAAGCAGATCGTGATCTCGGCCGACCGCGCCCCTGGTGAGATCAAGGACCTGGAGGAACGCATCAAGTCACGTCTGCAATGCGGTCTTGTGGTTGATCTGCACCCTACCGACTATGAACTTCGGCTGGGGATCCTGCAGCAGAAGGTTGATCACTATCGCAGCCAGTACAGCGGGCTAGTGCTTGCCGATGGCGTGCTGGAATTCCTTGCGCACCGCATCACCACGAACGTGCGGGTACTTGAGGGCGCCTTGACCCGGCTTTTCGCCTTCGCATCGCTGGTTGGCCGCGAAATCACGCTGGATCTGGCACAGGACTGTCTGGCCGACATCCTGCGATCCTCCGACCGCAAGCTGACGATCGAGGAAATCCAGCGCAAGGTGGCCGAACATTACAACATCCGCCTATCCGATATGATCGGTCCCAAGCGGATGCGCAACATTGCGCGGCCGCGTCAGGTGGCGATGTATCTGTCCAAGCAACTGACGCCGCGGTCCTAGCCCGAGATCGGCCGGCGCTTTGGCGGGCGTGACCACACGACGATCATGCACGGCGTCCGCAAGATCGAGGAACTGATGGCCGGCGACAGCCAGCTTGCGGATGACCTGCAGCTTCTGCGCCGTCTCTTGCAGGGTTGAAACAGCGCCGCCCTTGACGGCCCCTGCAATCGCCAGCACAGTCCCGATCCGACATATGAGAACCGGCGCAAACCGGGCAGATTTGGCGTCCCTTCAAGGGACGGCAGGGGGAAGTCAGATGAAGTTTTCGATCGAACGGGCAACCTTGCTGAAGGCGCTGGCTCAGGCGCAGTCGGTGGTGGAGCGTCGAAACACGATTCCAATCCTTGCCAACGTCCTGATCGAGGCTGAAGGGGCCAAGGTGTCCCTGCGCGCAACCGACCTTGACATCGAGGTCGTGGACCACGCCGCAGCCATGGTTGAACGCGCGGGTGCCACGACCGTCTCGGCCGTGATGCTGCATGAGATTGTCCGCAAGCTGCCGGATGGGGCGCTGGTCAACATCTCTGAAGATGCCGCTGCCGGGCGTTTGACCGTTACGGCGGGCCGGTCGACCTTCAATCTTGCGACCTTGCCGAAAGAAGACTTTCCGGTGATGGCCAGCAGCGAGTATTCCACGAATTTCTCGGCCCCCGCGCCGGTGTTGCGCCGTCTGTTCGACAAGGCGAAGTTCGCGATCTCGACCGAGGAGACGCGCTATTACCTGAACGGCGTCTACATGCACGTTTCGCAAGGAGACACGGGCAAGGTGCTGCGCTGTGTGGCCACCGATGGTCACCGGCTGGCCCGCATCGACGCGCCCCTGCCCGAGGGGGCCGAAGGCATGGCCGGTGTTATCGTGCCACGCAAGACAGTGGGAGAGTTGCGCAAACTTCTGGACGACGATGATGCCACGATCGCCGTGTCGGTTTCCGAAACGAAGGTTCGCTTTGCGACGCCAGCGATCACGCTGACCTCGAAGGTCATCGACGGCACATTCCCCGACTACACCCGCGTCATTCCGACCGGCAACACTCGCCGGCTTGAAGTGGACGCCTCGGAATTCGCCAAGGCGGTCGACCGGGTGGCGACGGTGTCGTCGGAACGATCACGCGCGGTAAAGCTGTCGCTGGATGAGGATCGGCTGATCCTGTCCGTGAACTCGCCAGACTCGGGCGCGGCCGAGGAAGAGCTGGCCGTTGCCTATGGTGATGAAAAGCTGGAAATCGGGTTCAACGCGAAATACCTGCTGGAAATCGCCAG
>JANPBI010000402.1:0-16463 GCA_031430315.1 Rhodobacterales bacterium
GCCTCGAACCGGTGGGTCTGGCCTGCGATCACCGCTCTGGCACCAGAGATGCGGTTGGCGACAGGGGCGATCAGCGAGCCGTGATAGCGCATGTCGCCCTGATAGTCGGTGACGCTGCCTTGGCCGATGCTCAGGTCATGCTTGACGCCCGCCAGCCGCACGGAATGGAGGACCGCGCCGAGGGTCAGTATGTCGACGGACAGCGCACCCTTTTGGAGGGCGATCTTTTGGACGGTTTCGCCCCGGTCTGTCCGTCCGAATTCGGTCTGCATGTGTCGCCCCTTGTGTCCGCGCAACGCTGCGTGGGCAACGGGCGGGCGTCAAGCAGGTCCGGCGATGCAGGACGCGATGGTGTCGGCGAGGTTGGTCATCAGGGCGGCGTAAAGGCCGGGGCCTGGCGGCAGGGTGGAGCCTTCGGGATCCAGCAGGCCGCCCACACGGATGTCGGTGCCGTCGGCCATTTGTGTCACCAAGGCGGGGTCAAACTGCGTCTCGGGGAAGATGCAGACGGGGGTGCCAGCCTCGATCCCGGCGCGGAGTTCGGACAGGCGGGCGGCACCGGGTGAGGCGGCATCGCCGAGCGAGACGGACCCTGCCAGCGTCAGGCCATAGTGCGCGGCGAAATAGCCGTAGGCGTCGTGGAAGAAGATGATGGGTTTGCCCTTGGCCGGGGCAAGGTTGGCGGTGAGTGTGGCGTTCAGGGCAGCGATGTCGGCCTGGCCCTTGGTGGCGTTGGCGGCATAGGTCGCGGCGTTGGCGGGGTCGAGTTTGGAAAGCTCGGTCGCGATGAGGCCGAGCCAGAGGCTGGCATTGTCGGGATCAAGCCAGGCATGGGGGTCGAGGCCAGAATGGTCGTGGTGTTCTTCCTCAGCGTGGTCGTGACCGGCGTCGGCAGCCTCGGCTTCCTCGGCGGCATGGTCGTGACTTTCCTCGGTGCTATGATCATTGCCCGCCTCATCGCCGTGCTCGTCCTCACCACCTAGGGCAAAAGGCAGCAGGTGAGTGCCCTCAGCGGTCAGCAGCGCAAGGGTGGGGGCATTTGCATCGCCGCTGTCGAGCACACGATCGAGCCAGGGGGCCAAGTCTGGGCCGGTCCAGACGATCAGTCCGGCATCGGCGATGGCAGCGGCCTGCGACGGGCGAAGTTGAAAGCTGTGGGGGCTGGCACCCGGCTCCAGCAGGACCAAGGGCGTGCCGAGATCGCCCATGACTTGCGCCACAAGGGACTGGATCGGCGGCATGTCGGTGACAACGGACGGGACCTCAGCTTGGGCGGGGCCTAGGGTCACGGCCGCGAAGACTGTCGCAAAGGTAAGGGATATAGTATAACGCATGCAACCGCCCCGTTGAAGATCGTCGGGGATGTCTGTATGTTATACCATTACAAGTCAAGAGGCATCTCATGGTCACACATCTGCACCAGCACGATCCGTCCTGTCCGGGCTGCGCCACCCCGGATGTGGCCTTTGCGACCCATGACCACGCGCATTGTACCACGGATGTGCTGGGCCGGGCGGATGCGCTGGCGACGAAACGTGGGGTCAGGCTGACGCCGGTGCGGCGGAGGGTGCTGGAGATCTTGCTGGAGCGGCATCAGGCGATGGGCGCCTATGAGGTGCTGGAGCGGCTGTCCAGCGACGGCTATGGCAACCAGCCTCCTGTTGCCTATCGCGCGCTGGAGTTTCTGGTGGAGAACGGGCTGGTGCACCGCATCCAGCGGCTGAACGCCTATGTCGCCTGCATGCATCCCGGCGAGGCGCATGCACCGGCGTTCTTGATCTGCAGCACTTGCAACGCGGTGGCAGAGGCTCCGGCGGATGCGGCGCGCAAGGGGCTGGATGGGGCGGCCAAGGCTTTGGGGTTCAAGGTCGAGCGGGTGACGATCGAGGCTCTGGGTCTGTGCCCGGCATGTCAGGCAGGGCCTGCGGCATGAATTTGATTTCGGCGGAAAAGGTCACCGTGCGCTATGGGCGTGGCGATGTGCTGGACAGCGTCAGTATGGCCATTCGCGCGGGCGAGATCGTGACGATCCTGGGGCCGAACGGGTCGGGCAAGTCGACGCTGATCCGCGCACTGCTGGGGGTGGTGCCGCTGGCCAGTGGGGCGGTGAAGCGCGCGGCGGGGCTGCGAATTGGATATGTGCCGCAAAGGTTGGCGATTGATCGCAGTTTGCCCATCACGGTGCGGCGGTTTCTGTCGCTGCCGGTGCGGGTGACGGATGCTCAGGCGATGGCCGCGCTGGACCGCGTGGGTGTCGGCGACGAGATCGGGGGGATGCAGCTGGCGTCGCTTTCTGGGGGACAGGTGCAGCGAGTTTTGCTCGCGAGGGCATTGCTGTCGGACCCGCAACTGCTGATTCTGGACGAGCCGACGCAGGGCCTCGACCAGCGCGGCGAGGCCGGGTTCTACCGGCTGATCGAGGATGTGCGGCGTGAGACCGGGGCGGCGGTGCTGATGGTCAGCCACGATCTGCACGTTGTGATGGCGGCGAGCGACCGGGTCATTTGCCTGAACGGGCATATCTGCTGCGAGGGGACGCCGAGGGTTGTCTCGAGCGCGCCGGAATATCGGGCGCTGTTCGGGTTGGGGACACAGGGCGCGCTGGCTTTGTATCGGCATGAGCATGATCATGATCATGACCACGCGGGGCATGATCACCATCATCACGATCATGACCACGACCATGATCACACGGACGACCATGACCACAAGGAGCCTGCGCGTGCTGGATGATTTTCTGGTACGGGCAGCTTTGGCGGGGGTGGGGCTGGCGCTGGCAGCGGGGCCCTTGGGGTCTTTCGTTGTCTGGAGGCGGATGGCCTATTTCGGCGATGCCACGGCGCATGCTGCGATCCTTGGGGTGGCTTTGGCGCTGGCGACCAGCCTGCCGGTAGTGCTGGGGACCTTGATCGTGGCGCTGGCGATGGCGGTGACAGTGTCGACCCTGGCCGCGCGGGGTTGGGCGATGGATACCACGCTGGGGGTGCTGGCGCATGGGGCGCTGGCGATCGGGTTGTTCGCGGTGTCGTTCCTGCCGGAAGTGCGGGCGGACCTGTCGTCCTGGCTTTTCGGCGACATTCTGGCGGTGTCGCGCATGGACCTCTTGTTCATCTGGGGCGGCGCGGCAGCGGTGATCGGGTTGCTGGTCTGGCGCTGGCAGGGGTTGCTGACGTCGACACTGAACGAGGAGCTGGCTTATGCGGCTGGGCTAAAACCCGATGTGGAGCGGCTGATCCTGACGCTGGCGCTGGCCCTGACGGTGGCGGTGGCGATCAAGGTGGTGGGGGCGCTGCTGATCGCGGCGATGCTGATCATTCCGGCGGCGGCGGCCCGGGGATTGTCGCGGACGCCGGAAGTGATGGCGCTTTTGGCGGCAGCGATCGGGGCGGTGTCGGCGCTGGGCGGGTTGGGCCTGTCCTTGTGGGAAGACACGCCTGCCGGGCCGTCGATCATTGTGTTTGCGGTAGGGATATTCGCGCTGGTCGCCCTGTTCGGGGGGCTGCGCCGGGTTAGCGGGTGACGGGCGGGGTATAAAAAAGGCCAGCGGGCGACAGGGTGAAAATCTCGCAGCCTGTGGCGGTCACGCCGACGGAATGTTCGAACTGCGCGGACAGGGATTTGTCACGTGTGACGGCGGTCCAGTCATCGGCAAGGGTTTTCGTCTCGGGTCGGCCAAGGTTCACCATCGGTTCGATGGTGAAGAACATGCCCTCTTCCAGCACAGCACCGGTATGGGGGCGGCCATAGTGCAGGACATTCGGGGGCGCATGGAAGACGCGGCCCACGCCATGGCCGCAGAAATCGCGCACGACGGACATGCGGTTGGCCTCGACGTAAGTCTGGATCGCATTGCCGATGTCGCCAAAGGTGTTGCCCGGTTTCACGGCGGCGATGCCGCGCATCAGGGCGTCATGCGTCACCTCGATCAGGCGCATCGCCTTGCGGGGGGCCTGCCCCGCCACATACATCCGGGAATTGTCGCCATACCAGCCATCGACGATGACAGTGACGTCGATGTTCAGGATATCGCCGTCCATCAGCACCTTGGACCCCGGGATGCCGTGGCATACGACATGGTTCACCGAAATGCACGAGGCGTGCTTGTAGCCCTTGTAGCCGATGGTGGCCGAGATGACGCCGCGTCGGGTGATTTCCGCCGTAATGACATCGTCGATCTCTGCCGTCGTCGCGCCGGGGCGGACATGTGGGCCCAGCATGTCGAGGATTTCGGCCGCAACCCGACCCGCCGCATGCATGCCGACGAGATCCGCGTCTTCATAGATGCGAATGCCGTCTTTGGTAATGCGTCCGCGGGTTTCGTGCAGCAAGGCGTTGATCCGTATAATGGTCCTTGGAGAAAATATAAGTGCTGGGCCTGCAAATGGCCAGAGGGTGAGGCTTCACACTTTGAAACTCTGGCGGCGCGGTCTATACCGCCGCGAAGCGATGTTGCAGGAGCCGTCCCATGCCCAACCCCACCGCCGCCATGCTGGTCATCGGGGATGAAATCCTGTCGGGGCGGACGCGCGACAGCAACATGCATTTCCTGGCGGGCGAGTTGACGCGGCACGGCATTCCCCTGGGTGAGGTGCGCGTGGTCAGCGATGATCACGGGGCCATTGTCGCGGCAGTGAATGCGCTGCGGGCGGGCTTTACCCATGTCTTCACGAGTGGAGGGATCGGTCCGACGCATGTCGACATCACGGCGGACGCGATCGCAGCGGCGTTCGGGGTCGCAAACACCCACCGGGCAGATGCGATGGCGCTTTTGGCGGCCCATTATGAGCGCGCCGGGTTGCCGTTCAACGAGGCCCGGCAGCGGATGGCACGCATTCCGGATGGGGCTACGCTGATCGACAATCCGATTTCCATCGCCCCGGGGTTCACGCTTGGCAACGTGCACGTGATGGCCGGCGTGCCAAAGATATTCGAGGCGATGGTCGCATCAGTGCTGCCGACGCTGGTAGGGGGGCCGCCGCTGTTGAGCCAGTCGTTGCGGCTGATGCGGGGTGAGGGCGAGATTGCCGGAGATTTCGGGGCGTTGGCCGCAGATTATCCTGACCTTGCGATGGGGTCCTATCCGTTCAGCACGAACGGGGTTTTCGGGACAAACTTGGTGATCCGGGGGACGGACGGGGCGCGGCTTGAACAGGCGATGGCGCGGCTGGTGGCACTGTTCGGATGACGCCCACGGAAGTTCTTCAAGTGATGGAGGCCACCTGGCCGCCAGCACGGAAATGGGTGCAAGGGTCCATCACTCTGCGCGAGGGTGCCGGAGGCGGGCAGCGCGTTTCGGCCGCTTCGGTTCAGGACGATTTCACGGAGGCAGACATCGAAGCCGCCGAGGCCGCAATGTCCAGTCCCTTGTTCCTGATCCAACAGGGGCAAGACGCACTGGATGCTGTGCTGGCCAGTCGCGGTTACCGTCTGCATGACCCGGTGGTGATCTATGCCGCCGAGACCAGCCTGATGACGGGCGACCTGCCGCCCCTGTCAGCGTTTCCGCATTGGCCGCCCTTGCAGATAGCCCGCGACATCTGGGAAGAGGGGGGCGTCGGCCCGGCGCGGGTCGCTGTGATGGACCGCGTGATCGGTCCCAAAGCGGCGGTCCTTGCGCGCGTCAATGACCGGCCAACGGGAATCGCCTTTGTCGCCATGCATGAGGCAGAAGCCATGATCCATGCGGTCGAAGTCCGACCCGCGCTGCGTCGCCGGGGGGTCGGTACTGTTTTGGTGCGGGCGGCGGCAAACTGGGCAGCGGCGCAAGGCGCGCACCGGCTGTCACTGGCTGTGATCGAAAAGAACATCGCGGCACGGGCGCTCTATGCTTTTCTTGGGATGGAAGCTGTGGGACAGTACCATTATCGGGCAGGGTAAGGCCTGCGTGTCCAAGTGCAGGTGACCCCCTTGATGCGACGACTGGCAAGTCCGGGCCTTGTGCTGGTCCTGAGCGCTGCTGCGGCAGCGGCCATGGCGCCGGAATTTGCAGGCCCTGCAAAGTTGACGCAAGAGACGCTGGTGCCGCTTGACAGCTATGCCATGCCGGTCGGACCTTTTTCGGGGGGGAAGGTTGATACCCGGATGTTCGAAGGGGCGCTGCACGAGACGGCCTATCAGCTTGACGCGCCGGGCGTGACGACGTTGGAGCTGATGCAGCCCTTGCGCGCACAGATTGCTGCGGCGGGCTACCGGATCCTTTTCGAGTGCGAAGCGGATGCCTGCGGGGGATACGACTTTCGATTTGCGACTCGGGTGGTTGCGGAACCGGCGATGCATGTCGATCTGGCCGATTACCGGTTCGTTGCGGCAGAGCGGCAGGGCGTGACGGGTTCCGAAGCCATCAGTCTGATGGTCAGTCGATCCACCTTGGCAGGGTTTGTCCAGATCATCGAAGTCGGGGCCGCTGCGGCCGAGACAACATTGGCGACGAAAGAACCGGTTGACCCGCGTCTGGCCGTACCCCCGGTTGTGACGCTCCCGGCCGGGGCGGCCAGTGATCTTGGAAGTCAGTTGACCGACACAGGGCATGCCGTGCTGGAAGACATCGTGTTTGCCTCGGGTGCGTCGGTGCTTGCCGATGGGGCAATCCCGTCTCTCGAGCTGCTGGCGGACTGGTTGAAAGAGGATGTGGACCGCGTTGTCGTGCTGGTCGGGCATACCGATGCATCGGGCAATCTGGCGGCGAACGTGGCGTTGGGGGCCAAACGGGCTGAGGCGATCCGCGCGCGGTTGATCGCATCCTTGGGCGTTGATGCCAGTCAGGTCGGGGCGGAAGGTGCCGGATACTTGTCGCCGCGCGCCAGCAACCTGACGGATGACGGACGACGCCTGAACCGCCGAGTCGAGGTCGTCCTGCTGCCCCCCCCCTCCTAACGCAACAGGCGCCGCGATGCCGTGGTGGCAAGGCGGCGCCTGGTGTGACCAGAACCGGGTCAGCTGGCGGGAGTTACCAGTTATCGGGACCCTTATCGGTGTAGCGGCGCGCCAGAAAGTCGATGAAGGCGCGAACCTTGGGCTGGGTAAACCGGCCCGGCGGATAGACGGCATAGATGCCCAGCGTCTCGACCGGCAGACCGGGAATGGCCTCTTCGATCTGGCCATGGCGCATGGCATCGGCGTAAAGGAACGAGGGCAGGTAGGCGATGCCGAGCCCGGAGACTGCCGCATTCAGCAGGGATTGGCCATCATTGACGGTCAGCCAGCCGACGGAGCGCACCTGACGCTTTTCGCCCGAGGGTGCCGTGATCTTCCACACGTTGCCGTTGGCCTGGTTGGAATAATGCAGCAATTTGTGGTCGTTCAGGTCGTCGATCTTTTGCGGACGGCCATAGCGCTGGAAATAGCTGGGCGAGGCGATCATGCGGCGGGTCGTCTCGGTCAGCTTGCGGGCACGAAGGGAGCTGTCCTCAAGCTCACCTACGCGGATGGCAAGGTCGAAGCCCTCGCTGATCAGTTCAACATAGCGGTTGTTCAGGACCATGTTCACGGTGATCTCGGGGTATTCCAAAAGGAAATCGCCGAGGATCGGGGACAGAAGGTTCACGCCAAAGTCGGTCGCGACGCTGATCCGCAGCAGACCCGAGGGGGCCGATTGCATCGAGGTGACAAGGGCGTCCGCCTCACCTGCATCATTCAGCACGCGGCGGGCGCGGTCATAGTAGGCAAGTCCGATTTCCGTGGGCGAAACCCGCCGGGTTGTTCGGTTCAGGAGGCGTGCGCCGAGGCGGGCTTCAAGAGCGGAGACATGTTTCGAAACGGCAGATTTCGAAATGCCCATCTTCTTGGCCGCATCGGTGAACCCGCCTTGGTCAACGACCATGGCAAAGGCCTCCATTTCAGTTAGTCGGTCCATTAGTATCCCCAATGCGAGCAGAGCAGCGTGGATGCTTCATGCCGTGGGATTTGGGCAGGATAGGGGCGCGTACGCGTCCGATCGAGGGAATTGTGAGGGATCGTTGATGGCAGGGAAACATAAACAAGCGGGATTTCGCCCAAGCAATGCTGGAATCCGCGCAACCGAAGGTGGCAATCAAGTGTCCGAGCGCCCAGAAATTGCCGCAGCAGATAATGGCGAAGAAGGGGCCGAGGCCATGCTGCGTCGGGCCGGGCATAGGGAAGACTGGTCGCAACTCATGGTTGTTTTGCATGAGTCGTTTGCCGGAATGGCCGGGCGGATCGATCCGCCCACGTCGTTGGAACGTCTGACCGTGGCGGATCTGGCTGAAATAGCTGTGCGCGACGAAATATGGGTGATCGGCAGGCCGGTGGTCGCAACGGTCACTTTGACCCAGAGGGAGGGGTTTCTTTATATGGGCAAACTGGCCGTCACCCCCGCGGCACGTCACGAGGGTCACGGGCGGCGGTTGATCGACCTGGCGATGGCGCGGGCCAAGTCGCTGGGCTTGCCGGAGTTGATGCTGGAGACGCGGGTGGAATTGGTCGAGAATCACGCCTTTTTCCGACATCTGGGATTCGTCGAAACAGCCCGGCGCGCGCATGCCGGATTTGATCGCCCGACCACAGTGGAGTTTCGCAAACGCGTGTCAGCCGCCGCGCAGGTCTGACAGCGACTGGCCGGTCGAGAGCATGTCGGGGTCGAGCTTGAGTTCAATCACCGCCAATGTGCCCGACGCCCTGGCGCGTTGGAAGGCAGCGGCGAAGGTGTCCTGGTGGGTGACAAGCTCGCCATACCCTCCATAGGCGCGGGCAAGGGCGGCAAAATCGGGGTTGGCAAGATCGGTGCCGGAGACGCGGCCGGGGTAGGTCTTTTCCTGATGCATGCGGATCGTGCCGTAGCGGCCATTGTTGCAGACCACGACGATGACGGCGGCGTCGTGCTGAATCGCGGTCGACATCTCGTTCAGCGTCATCTGGAAACAGCCATCGCCTGCAAGGCAAACGACCGTGCGGTCGGAATGATGCAGTTTCGCGGCGATGGCGGCGGGAAAGCCGTAGCCCATAGAGCCGGAGGTGGGCGCAAGCTGCGTGCCGTGGCGGTGGAAGCGGTAATAGCGATGCAGGAAGGCCGCGTAGTTGCCGGCGCCGTTGGTCAGGATGGCGTCGGGGGGCAGGTTGGCGGAGAGCCAGGCGATAGTGTCCTCCATCCGCACCGCGCCGGGTGTGGGTTTGGGGACTTGCCACGCGATGTAGTCGGCGCGGGCCTGGGTGGTGCAGGCGGACCATGGCATGGCGTTCGGGGAAGTTCCGGCGAGGGCTGCGATCATCGCGTCGGTGCGGGCGGTGACGGCGAGGTCGGGGCGATAAACGGTGCCGGGCAGGTCGGGATCGGAATGGACGTGGATCAGGCGTTGCTTTGGCTGGCCGGGTCTCATCAATGTATAGCCCGCCGTGGCGATGTCGCCCATGCGGGTGCCGAGGGCGAGGATCAGGTCTGCATCGCGCAGTCGCTGCGCAAGTTTTGGGTTCATGCCGACGCCGAGGTCGCCCGCATAGTTGGGATGGTCGTTGTCGAGCCTGTCCTGACGCCGGAAGGTGACGGCGACTGGGAGCGCCCAGTTTTCTGCAAAACGGGCGAGGTCGGTGGCGGCCTGGGTCGACCAATGGGGGCCGCCGACGACGACCAACGGGCGCTGGGCGCGGGCGAGTTCAGCGGAGATGGCGGCGGTGGCGGCCGGATCGATTCCGGTAAGGCGTGGGGCAGGCGGAGGGATATCCGCGACATCTGCATGGCCCGACAACATATCCTCGGGCAAAGCCAGCACCACCGGACCGGGGCGGCCCGAGGTTGCGACGTGAAAGGCGCGGGCGATGTATTCGGGCAGCCGGTCGGTCTGGCGCACCTCGGCGGCCCATTTGGCGATGGGGCCAAAGACGGCAGCGTAGTCCATTTCCTGAAACGCTTCGCGGTCGACATGGTTTCGGTCTATCTGGCCGACGAAAAGGATCATCGGCGTGGAATCCTGCCTGGCGATATGGACCCCTGCGGCGGCATTGGTGGCCCCGGGGCCGCGCGTGACGAAAGCGATGCCGGGGCGACCGGTCAGCTTGCCTGTCGCCTCGGCCATCATGGCGGCAGCACCTTCGTGGCGGCAGACGACGTTGGGGATGCCAGCGGTCAAAAGGCCATCGAGGGCGGCAAGGAAGCTCTCGCCCGGTACGGAAAAGACGCGCTCTACTCCGTAAGCCGTCAAGTGGTCGGCGAGTATCTGTCCGCCATGCCGCATTTTTCTGCCCCCGTCTTTGCGCTGACCTTGGCGCGGGTGGAACCTGACGGCAAGGGGTTGCGGTGCGGACCGGGTCGGCTAGCTATGGAACTAGCAGAATGGGGATTGTGATGGCGGATCTGACGGTACTGACAATCTGTGGTGCGCTGCGCGCGGCATCGACGAATGCGCTGCTTCTGAGCGAGGCGCGGCGGGTGTTCGGGGCGGCGAACTGGTTTGCAGACGATCTGCGTTTACCGCTGTTTGACGAGGACTTTGAGATTGCGTCCGGCATACCGCCAGATGTGCAGCGGTTGGCCGACCAGATCAAGGCGGCGGATGCTGTGATCATCTCCACCCCCGAATACAACAAGGCGTTGCCGGGCGTGTTGAAGAACGCGCTCGACTGGGTCAGCCGGACCAAGGGCGGGCCGTGGCGGGACAAGCCGGTGGCGATCATTTCGGCAGCGGATGGGCGGGCTGGTGGCGACAGGGCGCAGTTTTCGCTGCGGCTGTGCATGGTGCCGTTTCGCGCGCGGGTGCTGCCGGGGCCGGAAGTGATGGTGGCCAATTCGCGGGCGGCATTTGGTGGTGATGGGCGGTTGCTGGATGCGCAAACTGTGAAGGTGCTGACGGAATTGATGGGGGAATTGCGGGCGGAATTGGCGCGCGCAAAGACCTAGCGAAGGTTGTCGGTCATGCGGAACCCCGTCGGGATCGCGTCTTTGCCATCGAGGATCAGGTCGGCCGTGACCTCGGCCACCTTTGGCGCCATCCCAAAGCCGATCTTGAAACCACCGTTCGCGACGTAGTGGCCGGGACGGCCGGGCCATTCGCCCAGTATCGGCGCGCGGCTGCGGGCACGCGGGCGCAGGGCGGCCCAGCGGTCGATGATCGGGGCATCAGCGAGCCAGGGGCAGGCGGCGATCGCTCGAGCGTGGAGCGTGTCGAGTTGGGCATCGGTGGCTGTGGGGTCGTCCCAGGTCGCCTCGGACGTGGAACCGATGGCGACGCTGCCGTCGGCATGGGGGACAATGTGGAGCCCGTCGCAGAGGAGTTGCGGGGCATCGGGGGCGTTGAAGGCGAGTGTCATCGCCTGGCCCTTGACGGCGGTGCCGACGGGCTGGCCGAGGGTGTGGGACAGGTCGGCGAGGCCCGCGGTGCCAGTGGCCCAGAGGGTTGGGACTTGGGGTGTGTGGTCGCCGATGGTGATCTTGCCGCCCAAGGTTTGAAATGCGGCGGCAAGGGCGGTCAGGGCTCGGCGAGGGTCGATGCGGGCGGACAGGGTGTCGTGGACCCAGGTATTGGTGGGGGAAATGGGCGCGAATGGGGTGCCGGGGTCGGTGACGACGGACCACTTGGCGGCATCGCCCCAAAGGGTGGCAGCGGTTGCTGCGCGGGCTTGGGCCAGCGTGACAGCTTCATCGTCGGCCAGTGGTTGCAGGCGACCGAGGCGGGCGTAACCGGAGGAAAGGTGGGCCGCGGCCTCGACACCCTGCCACCAGTCGGCCGCCTTGAGAAGGCTTTCCAGCTGGAACTGCTTTTTCAGATTCCACGCCTCGGGGACATGCGGCGACATTGCCCCGACAAGGCCACCGCTTGACCCCGCGCCGATAGAGTGGCGTTCGGTCAGATGCACCCGCGCGCCACGTCGTTGCATCGCGTAGGCGCAAGAGAGGCCGAAGATGCCGCCACCCATCACCGTCACGTCGGGCAGGCTCATGTCGGCCCTTGCCATTCCCGCCCCCCTCTTGCATCAACCGCGCCGAGCAGGGGTTTAGGACAAATGGCCGACACCGAACAGAGTTTCTGCACCGCGCCCCTGACCTGGCAGGATGGCGGCGTGCCGGTGTCGGTGCGCTTTGACGATCCCTATTTCTCGTTGCAGGGCGGATTGGCAGAAACGAGGCATGTGTTCTTGGCGGGCAATGGACTGCCGGGGCGGTTGCGGGATGGGTTCAGAATCGCGGAACTGGGGTTTGGGACCGGGCTGAACCTGCTGGCAACAGCGCAGGTCTGGGATGGGCCGGGGCGGATTTCGTACACGAGTTTCGAGGCCTATCCGATGGCTGCCGAGGATATGGCGCGGGCACTCGCCGCATTTCCCGAGGTGTCGGGGCTGGCGGCGGAACTGGTCAGGTTTTGGGGCAAAGGGTTGCGCGAGTTTGCGTTGGGCCAAGTGGATGTGTGGGTGATCGAGGGCGATGCAACGGTCACTTTGCCGTCGTGGGATAGGCTTGCCGACGCATGGTATCTGGATGGGTTTTCACCCGCGAAGAATCCGGAACTTTGGTCGGATGAGATGATGAAGACCGTGGGTCTGCACACGGCTAAGGACGGGACTTTTGCTACCTACACTGCCGCTGGCCATGTCCGGCGCGCTTTGGAAGCGGCAGGCTTTGCCGTGGAACGCCGCCCCGGGTTCGGCCGCAAGCGGCACATGACGGCAGGGGTGCTGCGTTGAGCCGCAATCCGCGTCTGGGCATCTGGCTGATGATCGCGGCTGTAGCGACCTTTGCGGCGCAGGACGGGTTTTCGCGGCATCTGGCGGAGACTTACAACACGTTGATGATCGTGATGATCCGCTATTGGGTCTTTGCCGGGTTTGTCATTATCCTCGCCCTGCGCCAGCCAGACGGTCCGCGCGTGGCGATCCGGTCGACCCGGCTCTGGGCGCACATGATCCGGGGCACCTTGCTGGTTGCCGAAGTTTGCATGATCGTCTGGGGCTACACGATGATCGGGCTGATCGAAAGCCACGCGGTCTTTGCGATCTGCCCCCTGTTGATCGTGGCGCTGTCCGGCCCGATGCTGGGAGAGCGGATCAGCTGGCAACGCTGGGCGGCGGTGGCGGCGGGGCTGGTTGGGGTCGTGGTGATCCTGCGGCCCGGCATGGGGGTGTTTTCCTGGCCTGCACTGTTGCCGCTGGCCTCGGCGTTCTTCTTTGCGATGTATTCGGTGCTGACGCGGCTGACGACTAGGGACGAACCGACGTTTCCGTCGTTCTTCTGGCCAGCGGTGATCGGGGCGGGGCTGATGACAGTGGCGGGTCTGCCAAACCTGGAGCCGGTCGCCGTGGCGGACTATGCTCCGCTTGCGGCATATTGCGTGCTGTGCGTGCTATCGCACTGGTTGTTGCTGAAATGCTATCAGGCGACCGAGGCCGCGCGGGTCCAGCCCTATGCGTACCTTCAGATCGTGTTCGTGACGATCATCGGGATTTTGGCTTATGACGAGGTGCTGGCTTTGCCGGTGGCGATCGGCGCCGGGATCATCGTGGCAGCGGGGCTTTATGCGCTGTCGCTGGATCGCAAGCTTATCCCCGCAGTTCCGTTGTGATGCGGACGGGGCCAACAGCACCTTTCAGCTTGGCGCGGTAGATCAGCACGCCCTCGACCACGCGCATTACGTAGGTGCGGGTTTCGGTGAAGGGAATGGTTTCGACCCAGTCGACGATATCGGTATCCGCGCTGCGCGGGTCGCCGAATTCGGTGATCCAGCGGCGGGGGCGACCGGGACCGGCATTGTAGCCGCTTGCCACCAGCGCAATGGAGGGGCCGAACTCGTCGACCATTTCGCGCAGGTAGCCCGCGCCCATCTGGACGTTATAGGCAGGGTCGGCGATCAGTTTGTCGGCCTGATAGGTCAACCCCAGTTTCGGGGCCATCAGTTTCGCGGTGCCGGGCAGAACTTGCATCAACCCACGCGCATCGGCGGTGGAGCGGGCGGCGGGGTCGAACTCGCTTTCGCGGCGCGCAATTGAAAGGGCGAGGGCGCGGCTGACCGCCAGATTGTCGGGCACCATTGCAGGGACTGGAAAATAGGCGCGGGGCAGGATGATGCCGCGTTCTGCGGCGGCCTTGCCGATCAGGACGGCGATGTGAGGCTGGTTGATGGTAAGCGCGAGATCGGCGAGCTGGTCGAGTTCGGTGCCGTCGAGGTCTTCGGCCAGATGCAGGAAAAACCGCTTCGCCAGTGTCAGGTCGCCCGCCTGCAGCAAAAGGCGCGCGGCGGCCAGGTTGGTGGATTTGGCAAAGGCCGACCCACGCCAATCGGCGGGGCGGGTATCGGACAAAAGGGACTTGTCCAGCGTCAGGCCAAGGCGTTCTGCGGCGAGGAGACCGTAATAGGCGGTCTGGTGGCGCGCGGCCTTTTGGTAGGCCTCTGTCGCAGCGGTCTTTTCGCCAAGGGCTTCATGCGCGCGGGCTTGCCAGTAGAAGGCGCGGGCGAGGCTGATCGGGGTGGAAACCCCCGCCTCCAGATGCCGGAAGTGTTCCAGCGCCGTCGCGGGGTCGTCGCGTTTGCGCAGGGCGATGAAGCCCGACAGGAATTCAAGATCGGCATAGTCTGACCCTTCGGTCAAACGGTGACGCGACGCGACGCGGTAACCCTCGCGCCCTTTCCCGTTGCGCATCAGATAGCGCGCCAAAGTGGCACGGCGGTCGGCCCAGATGTCGGGGCGGCCAAGGCTGGCGACACTGTCACTACGTTCAAGGATCAAGGCGGTGGCGTCGTCGTACAGATCGCGCTTCATCCTCCACTGGAACCGTTCGAACGCGAGACCTGGGTCGGATGCCAGCGCCTCGGGCACGGCGGCGACGAGTTGGGTGACGCCGTCCTTTCCCGCGCGCAGCGCCATCCTGGCGCGGGCGAGTTTCTGCCAACCTTCGGGAACGCGTGGGATCATGCGCTCCGCCTCGGGGCCGGACCCATCCCAGAGCAGGCGATCAAGGCGCAGCTCATGCGTCAGTTTCAACCCCTTTGGGGCCAGGGCCAGCAGAGACACCTCTTCTTCTGGCGCAAAGGACAGCGCGGCCCAGGAACGCATCGCCTCTTCGTCGGCCTCGGTCGGGCGCCCCGCGATGATCAGCGCGCTGACATAGGCGACGGCGCCCTTGCCGGTGCGGGGCAGCTGGCCGTCGAAATAGGCGATGACCCGGGCCGCATCGGTGGAACGGGCCACCGCGACTTCACCTTGTTCGCGCAGAAAAGGCAGGCCGGGCCAGTTCGGACGACGCTGCAGAAAGGATTCGTAGTCGCCAAGCAGGCCCTTGCCGTCGCGCAGACGCTGCCAGTCGATAATGTCGTGGCCGATGTCGGCAGGGGCGACCGCCAGCGCGCCGTCCCAATCCTTGACTGTGGCAAGTTGCAGTGCGGTCTGCATCGCCTGCACTTCATCCGCGCGGGCGGCGGGAGGCAAGACGAGGCATAGGGTCAGGGCGGCAAGGCGGAACAGGCGGGGGAAGGGCGCAAGCACGATCATGGCGCTGATTCTGCCAAAGTGCGCTTGCCGCCACAACCCACGATAGTGTCATCATGGGGCAAGCGCGCGCAGCGCTTGGCAAGGCGAGGGCGGGCGGATAGGAAGGCGGCGTTCACACAGGGGCCGCGTCTCGTCCGGCCCCGCAACAGGAGACTCGTGTCATGGTCCAGCAACGGTTGAGGGGGTCCCTTCCTGCTTTGGTCACGCCGTTCAAGAACGGCGCGCTGGATACCGACACGCTGAAAAGACTGGTGGAATGGCATATCGCCCAAGGCTCGAGTGGCATCGTGCCGGTTGGCACTACTGGAGAAAGCCCGACGCTGAGCCATGACGAACACCGCAAGGTCATCGAGGTGGTGGTGGAAACCGTCGCGGGCCGGGTGCCGGTGGTGGCGGGGGCAGGGTCAAACAACACCGCCGAAGGTATCGACCTGATCCGCCATGCCGAAAAGGTGGGGGCCGATGCGGCCCTGGTCGTGACGCCCTACTACAACAAGCCGACCCAGCGGGGTCTGATCGCCCACTTTACCGCAATGCACGAGGCAAGTGGGCTGCCGATCATCATCTACAACATCCCGCCCCGGTCGGTGATCGACATGATGCCGGAGACCATGGGTGAGTTGGCGAAGCTGCCGCGGATCATCGGGGTCAAAGATGCGACCGGCAAGATCGAGCGCGTGTCGATGCAGCGCGCGACATGTGGTGCCGACTTCATCCAGTTGTCAGGCGAGGATGCAACCGCGCTTGGGTTTAACGCGCATGGTGGTGTGGGCTGCATTTCGGTGACGGCAAACGTCGCACCGAAACTGTGCGCCGAGTTCCAGGCGGCGACGCTGGCTGGGGACTATGCCATGGCGCTGAAATACCAGGACCGGCTGATGCCGCTGCATGAGGCGATCTTTATCGAGCCGGGACTGTGTGGCGCAAAGTATGGATTGTCGCTGCTGGGACTGTGTAGTGAAGACGTTCGGTTGCCGTTGGTCGGGCTGACCGATGGCACCAAGGCGCAGATCAAGGCCGCGATGCGGCATGCCGGG
>JANPBI010000403.1:0-3048 GCA_031430315.1 Rhodobacterales bacterium
TTTCTTGCCGCGCGAGGAATGGCGGTGCCCGCACCGACAGGGGAAGAAAGTTGTGACGACGCTGTTGCGCCGAAGCGGTCGAGGCGAAGACGTCCTTCGGGCAGATCAGCCCATCACCAGAGGCCGTTGGACGCGGGCTGGAACAGATACACGATGGAGATCAAGGCGACCCCGAAGGCCCGTCAGGTAAGACAGGACAGGCACCATCAGCGATGAAACCACCTCTGCCAGCAGTCAGGCCAGCTTGCGCCTCCCCCTGCCCTACTGCCTCGCGGCTCCCGCCGCTCCACTGGGTTCAGGGGTGCCAGCGTGATGGCAAGTAAAGGTCGATTTTCGAACGAGGGTAGCCACTGGGCCCAGACGGTGGTCGATGCAGGCTGAGACTCCCCTCCAACCGGCGCAACTCGATGATGATATGACGGTGAGGCCTTTGCCCTCACGCCCCGCCCCAATTCCGGCCACTTCAATGATCGCTTGGCAAAGGCCCGTCGAAACCTGGGGCTGATATCGGCCCAATACTGCCATTTCGGTGTGACTCACCGTAGCGACATTTCGTCGGAAGTGACGCGTATTCGCCTCCGGGTACTTTAGCTTCGCGTGGTTGTCTGGTCGGGTACGGTCAAGGTGTCAGGCCGAGCAAACGCAGAACCTCGCGCGGGGCGGGTTTTCTCCAGATGGTCTGGAAACTGTCGGCCACATTGTCGCGCCTCACAGAGATTCCCGGCAAGGCTATCCAAGAAGGAACTGTGCGGCCCAGCAGGGCAAGGATTGTGGTTTGGGCGGCGACTACGCCCTGTTGAAAAGGCTGTTGGGCCGCAACACTGACAAAAGGTTTGCCCGCGGCCAAAGAAATGGCGACATCCTCGCCAAGATCGACGGTTGCCATCATTAATGATCGGCCAGTGGTTTGCAGCCGGGTCGACACCGCCGCAGCAGGCGTATCCCAGACCACAAAGAAACCTGAAATCTCGGGATGGTCCGCAAGCATCCGTTCAGCCAGATCTGCTGCTTCATCCATCGTTCCGAACCGCAGAACTTGGGTCCGCACGTCAGACCGGTTCACTTGCATCCAGTTGGTGAAAGCAATCTCGCGCTCGTTCGTAGCAAAGAAATCAGCGGCAAAGCCGAGCACGCCCACTGTCGCCCCTTCGCCCAGATGCGGCGCAAGCCCCGCTGCTGCCATCGTGCCAAGACCAAAATTATCCGACGACACCAGCGCGGTGTAATGGGAGCCTGGCAAAAGGCCCGTGGGCACGTTTTCAAGCAGAACCAGATGGATGCCCGCCGCTGAAACCCGCCGGAAGGCCGCCACGACCTGTTCGTTTGCCACGGGCAAGGCGATGATCGCATCCGGTTTCGCAGCGATAAGTCGGTCCAGTTCGGCCACCTGCCGTTCGGCGGAGAATCCGCAATCGACAACCTCGGTGACGACCACACCGCAATCCCCTAAAATGCCCAACATGCCGGTGATCTGCAACTTGGTCCAATCGCCGTTCAGAGTGTGCAGAACGACGGTCACGCGCTTGCCTGCCGCCTTTGCCTCTGCGCGATCCTCAGGCAACAGCGCTACTCTTTCTGGCGGGGCGGCACGTTCGCCATGGGGTCCTAGTCCGGAAATCGTCACGGTACGATACTCCCCTGCTTGGAGGGTGGTCCGGGATATGTTGGTGCCGCCGCGGCTTCGTCGGCTCTGGCGCGAAAGGCGGCGAAATCGGGATGCAACGTAGGTTTGCCCTGAAGGATCCAGTCCTTGAGGAAGGCGGGGGCGAAGAGAGCCTCGGATGCCACGCGCGCCGCGCCCACCAGCCCGGCCGAACTGCCCATTTGCGAGCGGATGATCCGCAGATCGCGCGTCACCAAAGGGTGGGACGCGCCGTAAACCGCCTCGCGGATGCCCGCCAACAAAATGTCGTTGGTTTGCACCAGCGTACCCGACAGCACGATCATCTCGGGGTTCAGGGAATTGGCAAGCGTTGCCACCACCTGCCCGATTAGGTGCCCCGACTTCGTCAAGATCGCAGACGAAGCCTGATCGCCGATCTGCGCGGCCTGCGACACTTCGATGGGGGTGATCTCGGCCCCGCGGCGCATCAGGTCAGCCAGAACAGGACTGCGGCCGCTTTCTGCCAATGCGCAACCTTCGCGCTGGATCATGTCAGAGCCTGCCATGAGGTCCAGCGTGCCGGTCACCCCGTCCGAGACGACCGGCAGCGCACCGATCAGCCCCGCCGCCCCCTGCGCTCCACGGTAAAGTTGCCCGTCGAAGACGATCCCGGCCCCGATCCGGCGTCCGACTTTGATGAACAGCATCGAGCGTAGGCCGTGCCCTGCCCCGGCGTGCAATTCGCCCATCGTCATGGTTTCGACGCTGGAGCGGATCCATACCGGCACGCCGAACCGTCGGGTCAGGGTTTCGACCAGCGGAAAATCGTCCCATGCGGGCAGAACCGGGGGGGTGGCTGTCATGAAGGCATCATCGCGACCGGAGGGCACCGTGCCCGGCACCGACAGCGAGATACCCCAAGGCGCGGTCGACGTGGGTTGTCGTTCGAGACACCATTTGAACAGGGCCGAAATTCTGTCTGCCAATTGTGCCGCGGGGGCGGTGAGGTCTGCGGCCTCGTGATGCTCGGACAAAAGGTTGCCCGACAGATCCGAGACGCCGACACCGATGGCCGTCTGGTCCAGCGTCGCCACCAGAACCAGCCCGCGCCGGGCCGAGAACCGCACAAGGCGCGGGGCGCGTCCGCCGGTGGCGAGACCGAGTTCACTTTCATCGACAAGACCCAGATCAGACAGAAGTTGCAGCCGGTCTGCGATCACGGCCCGGCCCAGCTCGCTTTCCCGCTCCAGCGCCTGCCGTGTGGTGGCGCGTTCGCTGCGGATCAGGTTCAGGATTTCAATCAGAGAGGGCGCTGCCGTCTCGCTGGTGCGCGGACGCCCCTTGGCGCGCGAGCGGGTCGATTCGGCGGGATCGGTGGCGGTCAGCGACAAAAGCAGCTCCTATGGTCGGCATTCACCAAGATAGTTGGCTACGTTTCGTCGTTC
>JANPBI010000404.1:0-13672 GCA_031430315.1 Rhodobacterales bacterium
TTGGGCCGAAGTGCTGCCAGGAACCGGGCGCGATACGGCTGGCGAAGACGTGACACTGTCGACCGTGCCTTACCGCATCACGGTGCGGGCGGCACCCTTTAGCGCGCCATCACGGCCAGTACCGGAGCAACGGTTGCGCGAACCCTCGGACCTTGCGGCCGCCATCCGTTCCGTTGCGTTGATCCCTGGAACAGGGGAATATTCGCTTGCCACCACCCGGGTCCACTACAATCTGGGTCGCGGGACCAGCCGCAGCGCCAATGTCCATAGCGCGTCCGGAAAAACGGATTTTGCAGCCTCGATGGATCAGTTGGCAGAGGAATTGCCTGACTGCCAATCGGTATCCCTTGTGGTGTCGTGGTTCGGGTCGGACTTGCGGTGCGCGACCTGTACGGTCCAACCAAAGGTCGAGCAGTCGGCGCTGGAAGGGGTTGGCCAGACCTGGCGGGCTGGCGGCATTGTCCGCGGCCAGGCGGGCATTGTGCCGACATCCGAAGGGCGGTCGGTCTATGGGGGCACGCCGTCGGATGCCTCGGTCATCGAGGCCATTGTTGCCATCCGCGCCCAGGAGCGGGAGGTTATGTTCTACCCGTTTATCTTGATGGATCAATTGGCTTCGAACGGGCTTGCCGATCCTTATTCGGACGCCGTTGACCAGCCCGCGCTGCCGTGGCGCGGAAGGATCACCTTGTCGGTGGCACCGGGCCGTGCAGGGACACCGGATCGGAGCGCCGCTGCCGCCGCAGAAGTTGCGGCCTTTTTTGGTACAGCACAGCCCTCGCATTTCAGCGTTTCGGGAACGCAGGTTTCTTATTCGGGTCCACCTGTCTGGGGGTATCGGCGGTTCATCCTGCATTACGCGACGCTTTGTGCGGCGGCCGGAGGCGTGGATGCATTCTGCATCGGCTCCGAGATGCGCGGACTGAGCCAGATCCGCGGCGCAATGGATGCCTTTCCTGCCGTCGAGGCCCTGCGGTCGCTGGCGGCAGATGTTCGGTCCATTCTTGGGCCGGCCACCAAGATCAGCTATGCCGCTGATTGGACGGAATACTTTGGCCATCAGCGGGATGGGAACGTCTATTTCCATCTTGATCCGCTATGGGCGGACGAAAATATCGACTTCGTCGGGATCGACAATTATATGCCGGTTTCCGATTGGCGCGATGGGGACGATCATGCCGACGCGGCCTTTGGTGCGGTGTACGACCTCGATTACCTGGCGGCAAACATCGCGGGTGGTGAAGGATTTGACTGGTACTACGACAGTTCGGAGGGGCGGGCCGCACAGCGACGTTTGCCCATCGAGGATGGGGCCTATGGCGAGCCTTGGGTCTTTCGCTACAAGGATCTTAAGTCGTGGTGGTCCAATCTGCACCATGAAAGGACTGATGGACTGCGGAATGCCTTGCCAACGGGCTGGGTTCCCGGTTCCAAGCCGATCCGGTTTACCGAGTATGGTTGTGCGGCTATCGACAAAGGGACCAATGAGCCGAACAAGTTCATTGATGTTAAATCGTCGGAATCCGGTCTGCCTGGGTTTTCCACCGGTCGGCGCGATGACCTAGTCCAGATGCAGTATTTTCGGGCGTTTCGCCGATACTATGACGATGCAAGGAACAATCCGCTATCGACCATTTATGCGGGGCCGATGGTGGACATGTCGCGGGCGCATGCATGGGCGTGGGACGCCCGGCCTTTTCCCGAATTTCCAACCCAGATCGGTGAATGGAGTGATGGGCAAAACTATACGCGGGGCCATTGGCTGAACGGTCGGCTGTCCAGCCAGAGCCTGGCCTCGGTTGTGGGCGAAATTTGCGAAAAGTCTTCGTTGGTTGCAGTGGACGTAGCACCACTTTACGGCACTGTGCGTGGCTACCAGCAGGCCGAAACAGGAACGGCGCGGGCTTTGCTTCAGCCGCTTATGCTGGCGTTTGGTTTCGATGCGTTGGAACGGGACGGTGTGCTGCGTTTTGCTATGCGGGCGGGACGCGCTGCGACACCCTTGAACCAAGACCTGTTCGCCATGGTCAGCGATCTGGAAGGCGCGCTGGAAACAGCGCGCACACCGGAAATCGAGATCGCTGGAAAGGTGCGACTGGGCTTTGTTGAAGCCGAAGGCAGCTACGAGATCCGCCAGGCCGAAGCTATCTTTCCCGATGACGTCAGTCTTGGCGTGTCGCAAAGCGAGATGCCTTTGGTGATGACGGCAAACGAAGCGCAAGGAACAGTCGAGCGCTGGTTGGCCGAAGCGCGGATCGCACGGGATACGGCGCGGTTTGCTTTGCCGAAGTCGCAGCTAACTTTGGGCGCGGGCGATGTCGTCGAGATTGGCGGATCAAAGTATCGCATCGACCGCGCCGAGCAGGGCGACGCCCAATTGATCGAAGCCGTCCGGGTCGAGCCTGGCACGTATCGGCTATCAGACGCCGCTGACGGGCGGGTTTTGCCAAAGACATTCTATGCGCCGGTCCCGGTCTATCCGGTGTTCCTTGACCTTCCGCTGTTGACGGGTTCAGAAGTGGCTTATGCTCCGCATGTGGCCGTTACGGCTGCCCCTTGGCCCGGATCGGTGGCCATCTGGTCTTCGTCGGAAGATGCAGGGTACGAAGTCAACAGGGTGGTTGCAGCTCGATCCACCATTGGCGTGACGCAATCCCCATTGGCCTTTGCGCCACCAGGAATTCTTGACCGTGGTGCGCCCTTGAGGGTGGCGATCTCTGGTGGGGCGCTGAGCTCGGCCTCGATGGATGCTGTGCTGAACGGGGCAAATGCCATGGCCATCGGTGACGGATCGGCCGGCACCTGGGAAGTGTTCCAGTTTGTCGATGCACAACTGGTTGCACCGGATACCTATGAACTAAGCATGCGGCTGCGCGGACAGTTGGGCACCGATGGAATTGTTCCTTCGGTTTGGCCTACAGGAAGCGAAGTCGTCGTGCTGGACCGAACCCCAATCCAACTGGACCTGCCCCTGTCGTCACGTGGCCTTTCGCGATACTACCGGATTGGCGTGGCCGGACGGGGCGTTGCTGATCCAACTGTGGTTCAGCAGCAAGTGGCTTTTGACGGGGTCGGCCTTCGGCCGTATCCGGTGGCGCATTTGTCCGCGCAGCGTTTGGGCAACGGCGACCTGACGCTTTCTTGGGTGCGACGCACGCGAATTGATGGGGATAGTTGGCAGTCGGTCGAAGTCCCGTTGGGCGAGGATCGGGAAAGTTATGTGGTCCGCGTATTATCGGGGTCGGCGGTGGTAGCTGAAAGTTATGTGACCACATCAGGGTGGCTGTATCCGGCCGCGCTTCAGTCTGCAGATGGGGTCGCTGTTCCCTATCGCATCGACGTGGCGCAAGTGTCCGATCAGTTTGGCCCCGGGCCGTTCCGAGGCGTGAACGTCCTAGCCTGACCCATGCGCCAAATCTTGATTTGCGACGTCCTGACGATGGCCCGGATCCTCTGCGCCTACCCGAGACGAAAGCAGGCACGCATTGCAAGGCAGATGATCGCCGAGGTCAAGCAGGCAGATGCGCACCGTCGAAAGTTTCTGCGTGCTCATCCGCTTTGGGGGGATGGCAGTATTGCCGCAAGGGCCCTTGCCATGGATCAACAAATGGAGCCCGACACAGTTTCTGCGGAATACCTGGCGACATTGGCTACGGCAGCTTTCGTCCTGCGGAGGTCCATGATCGGTACAAGCGACTGAGAGGCCGTTTGTCTTGGGCAAAGATCGGCGGTATAGTTTTGCTGATCAAGGCTGGTGAGGGAACGGAACATGGCGGAAACCCGTGTCAAAGTAGCATCGGTAGACCCGGTCTGGCGCAGGGTCTGCGACGAAGCGGTGGCCGCTATCGCGGCGGAGCCGCTGCTTGGCGGGTTGATCCATTCCAGTCTTTTGCACCATCCGACGATGGAACGTGCACTGGCTTATCGCTTTTCCATGAAGCTGATGTCTGGCGAAATGAGCGAGCAGATCCTGCGCGAAATCGCAGACGAGGCTTATTTAAGTGATCCTAGCTTAGGTGCGGCGGCGCGGGCAGACCTGATGGCGGTTTATGATCGAGATCCGGCCTGCCATCGGTTCATCCAGCCTTTGCTTTTCTTCAAAGGATACCAGTCGGTCCAAGCCTATCGTATTGGACATTGGCTTTGGCTGAATGGGCGGCACGATCTTGCCTATTTCGTCCAGATGAGGGTCTCCGAAGTTTTTGGTGTCGATATTCATCCGGCCGCAAAGGTCGGCAAGGGAATCATGATCGACCATGCCCATTCCATCGTGATCGGCGAAACGGCCGTCGTCGGGGACAATGTCTCGATGCTGCATTCGGTCACGCTTGGGGGGACTGGCAAAGAAGACGGCGATCGACATCCCAAGATCGAGGACGGCGTGATGATCGGGGCTGGGGCCAAGATCCTCGGCAATATCACAGTCGGGCATTGCAGCCGGATCGCCGCAGGATCGGTGGTCTTGCATGACGTGCCGCATAACACGACTGTTGCAGGTGTCCCCGCGCGCGTCGTGGGGGTTGCGGGATGCGACCAGCCTTCGCAGACGATGGATCAGTTGCTGCGGGGCGAGATCTGACGCAAGCGCCAAACGATGCCGGTCTGGTTGAGGACTCAAGAGCAGGGTCGGGTTTTGCTTGGTTCGGGCGTTATGTTGTGGCCTGGCTGGTTCGACATGCAATATTGATCTTTGCCAGGTTTATCACGGCCGTCCGCCCTGTCTGGGCTGGGACCGAGCCTGTACCGCGTCAGCGCGTCTATTTCGCAAACCATAGCAGCAATGGTGATTTTGTCCTGATTTGGACGGTCCTTCCTGCCGCGATGCGGGCTCGGACCAGGCCAGTTGCAGGCAGCGATTATTGGCTGAGCTCCAAGATGCGTGCCTTTGTTGGGCGTGACGTCTTTAACGCCGTTTTGATCGACCGCCGCCCTGAAATGAGGACCGAGGATCCGGTCGAGCAGATGGCCACCGCGCTAGACAAGGGTGCATCGCTGATCATTTTTCCGGAAGGTGGCCGCAATACCGGGCCTGAGGCGATGTTGCCATTCAAGTCCGGGATTTACCATCTGGCCAAAGCGCGACCTGGCGTTGATCTTGTCCCTGTCTATATCCGCAACCTCAACCGTGTTATGCCGAAGGGGGAAGTTGTCCCGGTGCCGTTGATGTGCAGCGTCGTTTTCGGCGCGGCTTTGCGCCTGGAGCCGGACGAGGCGAAAGACGGTTTCCTGGCGCGAGCCCGGCAGGCGGTCCTCGATACGGCGGCGCTGGCATGAATGGGATGCCGCAGCTTATCACGCTGTTGACCGCCGTAGGCGGTATCTTGGCCTTAGCGACCGTCATCGGTCAGGGACTGCGGATGCGATTGTCGCCTGACGGTACCAACGCCGTCATCGAGAATCTGAATGCCCGCATTCTGTCCTGGTGGGGGATGGTGGCGCTTTTGGGTTTGGCGTTCCTGATGGGGCGGGGGGCCGTGGTTTTGCTTTTCGGGCTGTGTTCATTCGCGGCACTGCGCGAGTTTCTGACCCTTACACATACGATGAGGGCCGACCATTGGGCACTGGTTGCATCGTTCTTTGTGGTCTTGCCTTTGCAGTATTGGTTCGTCTGGACAGACTGGTACGGGCTGTTCTCGATCATGATCCCGGTTTACGCTTTTCTTTTGTTACCCATTGTGTCGGCCCTGCGCGGGTCCACGGACAGCTTTCTTGCCCGGGTTTCCGAAACCCAATGGGCATTGATGATCGCCGTCTTTTGTGTAAGCCACGTGCCGGCCTTGCTGACCTTGCAGATCCCGGGGTTCGAGGGGCGCAATATCCTTTTGATCGCGTGGCTGGTGTTCGTCGTCCAGTTCAGCGACGTTTTGCAATACGCTTGGGGCAAGCTTTTGGGGCGTCATCCGGTTGCACCAAGGCTGTCGCCTTCTAAGACCTGGGAAGGGCTGATTGGCGGCGTCTTGTCTGCAACGCTTGCTGGAGCGAGCCTCTGGTGGATCACGCCGTTCAGTTTCACTCAAGCTCTGGGCATCGGTCTTGTCGTGACCCTGATGGGGTTCTGCGGCGGCCTTGTCATGTCGGCGATCAAGCGCGATCGCGGCGTCAAGGACTGGGGCCACCTGATCGAAGGGCATGGCGGGTTCATCGACCGGCTGGATTCGGTGATGTTCGCAGCGCCAATCTTTTTCCATATCGTGCGCTACAACTGGTCGCTGACATGACCGGAGTCCCCGAAAACCGCCGCCCTCTGGCCAGCCGGGACACGGCTTGGGCGCGCCGGGCCGCCAGCTGGCTGGTCGCCCATGACGTTACCCCCAACCAGATTTCGCAACTGGCCATGGTATTTGCGGCTTTGGGTTTTCTGGCGTTTGCGCTGTCTTGGCTGGCCGGGTCTATCCTTGCGGGCCTGTTGTTGCTGATCGCTGCGGCCTGCTGCCAAGGTCGGTTGATCTGCAACCTCCTTGACGGGATGGTCGCGATCGAGGGCGGCAAAGCAGCCAAGGACGGCCCCTTCTGGAACGAGGCACCCGACCGCGTTTCTGATATCCTGTTCCTCTGCGGGGCGGGCGTGGCTTGCGGCTTGCCAGTTTTGGGCGCAGTTGCTGCTGTCGGGGCAGTGTCAACCGCCTACTTGCGTGAATTTGGCCAGGCCGAGGGGCTGGGGGCGGATTTCTCTGGTCCGATGGCCAAACAGCATCGCATGGCGGTCTTGACCGTAGGTGCGGTGCTGGCTGCCTTTGCACCCCTGGTCTGGGACGGGGCCGTCCTGCGATATGCACTGGGTCTGATCATTCTAGGCACCGTAGTCACGGCGCTTCTTCGGTCCTGGCGGATCATCACCGGGCTTAAGGCGCGGTAACGGGGGCCGATTACCCAACCCCCCAAATTCAGGCGAGCATTGCCATAGGGTTTTCCAGATACTCGACCAGCGCCTTCAGGAACTCCGCCCCCAGCGCTCCGTCGATGACCCGGTGATCGACCGATAGTGTCATCGACATCACATTCGCCACGCCAATTGTCCCGTCTGCCAAGACCACTGGCGTCTTGATCCCGGCCCCCACAGCCAGAATCGATCCATGCGGCGGGTTAATCACGGCGTCGAAATTCTCGATCCCCATCATCCCGAGGTTCGAGATTGCGAACGACCCGCCCTGATATTCATGGGGTGCGAGTTTCTTTGATTTCGCTCGACCCGCCAGGTCCTTCATCTCGGCTGATAGCGCGCTCAGCGATTTCTTGTCAGCATCGCGCAGGACCGGCGTGAACAATCCCCCTTCTACCGCCACCGCCACCGCCACATCCGACGGTTTCAGCCGCAGCATGCGGTCGCCCGCCCAGACGGCGTTTGCGTTTGGCACGGCTTGCAGCGCCATGGCAGAGGCTTTGATGATGAAGTCATTGACCGACAACTTCACGCCACGCGATTCCAGACCCTTGTTAAGCTGTTCGCGGAACGCCATCAGCGCGTCCAGCCGCACGGAACGCCGCAGGTAGAAATGCGGAATGGTCTGCTTGGCTTCGGTCAGGCGCGCCGCGATGGTTCGGCGCATCCCGTCCAGCGGGACCTCGACGAACTCCCGGTCGGCGTACATTTTCAGCACGGATTCGGTGGCCATGCCGGTCGGCATGCCAGCCGCAGCCGGTTTCGCTGGCGCAGGGGCCGCCGACACAGTCGCAACCGGAGCAGACGCCACAGGCGCCGCCCCTTCGACATCCGCCTTCACGATCCGCCCATGTGGGCCAGAGCCTGCGACTTTAGTCAGGTCTAGGCCCTTTTCCGACGCGATCCGCCGTGCAAGGGGCGAGGCGAAAACACGCGCACCACTTTCTGCAGTCGGAGCCGCTGGAGCAGGGGCCGCCGCAACCGATGTCGGCGCAGCAGCGGCAACCGGCGCTGCAACAACTGCCGGGGCCACCGCAGGTGCAGCCGCCTTGGCAGGAGCCGCGCTCGCACTCTCCCCTTCCTCGACCATCACCGCGATGGGCGTGTTGACCTTCACCCCTGCAGTCCCCTCAGCGACCAGCAGCTTGCCGACGATCCCCTCATCGACCGCCTCGAACTCCATCGTCGCCTTGTCAGTCTCGATCTCGGCGAGGATCTGGCCCGACTTGACCACATCCCCCTCTTTCACCAGCCACTTCGCCAGTGTTCCCTCTTCCATCGTGGGGGACAGCGCGGGCATCAGGATTTCTACAGCCATGGCATTTTCCCCCTTAGTACTTGAAAGTTTTGTTAGTTGAGCTTGCTTCCTGCTCCATTTGGAAACAGCCCTCCAACATGCTGTAAGATCCACCACCGCCTACTCGGGCAATCTGATCGCAGTGAGCTTGAAGGTTATTTGGTGCTTTGCCCCATTTGGGCTTCAGGTAATTGTATGCCGTTTGCTCCATATCAAAGCAGGCATCAAACATGGCTTCGCTATAGGTTCCGCCGACCGCAGCAATGACTTTGCAGTGCGCGTCGACGTCGTAGCGGGGCATTTCAGCGAAGGAAGCTGCAGGCAGAAAAGCCAGGCCAGTCACGAAAGAGACGAGGAGTTTCTTGGCCATGGCTTCACCTCACCGGTAGCAGACGGATTTGACAGCGGCGATCACCTCGGCGGTGGTCGTCAGCGCAAGCTTTTCCAGGTTCGCCGCATAGGGCATCGGCACGTCCTTGCCCGTGCAGTTGATCACCGGCGCGTCCAGATAGTCGAACGCGCGCTGCATGATCACCGCCCCGATGTGGTTGCCGATGGCGCCCACCGGGAAGCCTTCCTCGACCGTCACGCAGCGATTGGTCTTCATCACCGAGGCCAGCACCGTGTCATAGTCGATGGGGCGCAGCGTGCGCAGGTTGATCACCTCCGCCAAAATCCCCTCTTTTGCAAGCTCTTCAGCGGCTTGCAACGAATAGGTCAAGCCGATCCCGAACGACACGATGGTCACATCCGTCCCGCCCCGCAGGATTGAGGCTTTACCAAACGGCACCGCGAAATAGGGGTCCGTGGGCACCTCAAAGCTACGCCCATACAGAATCTCGTTCTCCAGGAAAATGACCGGGTTCGGATCGCGGATCGCCGTCTTCAGCAGGCCCTTCGCGTCCGCTGCCGAATAGGGGATGCAAACCCGCAAGCCCGGGATCGCAGCATACCAGGCCGAATAATCCTGCGAGTGCTGCGCCCCAACGCGTGCCGCGGCGCCGTTTGGCCCGCGGAACACTATGGGTGAACCCATCTGGCCGCCCGACATGTAGAGAGTCTTCGCTGCGGAGTTAAGAATATGATCAATGGCTTGCATCGCGAAGTTAAACGTCATGAACTCCAGGATAGGCTTGGTCCCGCCCCATGACGCACCGACCGCGATCCCGGCAAAGCCCATCTCGGTGATCGGTGTGTCGACCACGCGCTTCGCGCCGAACTCGTCCAACAGGCCTTGGCTGATCTTGTAGGCGCCTTGATACTCGCCGACCTCTTCGCCCATCAGGAATACCGTCGGATCAGCACGCATTTCCTCGGCCATCGCCTCGCGCAGGGCTTCGCGGACGGTCATGGTCTTGGTCGGACCATCAGGCAGGTCAGAATGTGGCCAGCCTTGTGCGGCCACCGGGGCAGGGGCTGCAACTGTGGCAGGCGCGGTTGCCGCAACCGGAGCCTCCACTGCAGCCGCCACCGCAACAACCGCCGCCTTCGGCGCGTCGCTGACCGTCTCGCCAGCCTCGACGATCACCATGATCGGCGTGTTCACCTTTACGCCACTGGTCCCCTCGGCCACCAGAATCCGGCCCACCGTGCCCTCATCCACCGCCTCGAATTCCATTGTCGCCTTGTCGGTCTCGATCTCGGCGATGATCTGGCCGGACTTGACCACATCGCCTTCCTTGACCAGCCATTTGGCCAGCGTGCCTTCTTCCATCGTCGGCGACAAAGCGGGCATCAATACATCTGTGGACATTTTTGTTCCCCCCTTACGCGTAGATATCGGTCCAGAGCTCGCTCAAGGGCGGCTCGGGGCTGTCTTTGGCGAATTCGGCGCTCTCGTTGACGATCGCCTTGATGTCCTTGTCGATGGCCTTCAGATCCTCGTCCGAGGCCAGCCCCGCATTGATCAGCAATTCGCGCACATGCTCGATGGCGTCCTTTTCCGACCGCATCTTTTCGACCTCTTCGCGGGTCCGGTACTTCGCCGGGTCCGACATCGAATGCCCGCGATAGCGATAGGTCATCATTTCCAGAATGTACGGCCCCTTGCCCGCCCGGCAGTGCGCCACGGCCTTCTCGCCCGCAGCTTTCACTGCCAGAACGTCCATCCCGTCGACCTGCTCACCGGGAATGCCATAGGCCAGCCCGCGCCCGAACAACGATGTCGACTTGGTGGACCGCTTGACGCTCGTCCCCATTGCGTAACCGTTGTTTTCAATCACGAAAATCACCGGCAAGTCCCACAGCTCCGCCATGTTATAGGTCTCATAGACCTGGCCCTGGTTCGCCGCGCCGTCGCCGAAATAGGTAAACGTCACGTTGTCATTGCCAAGGTATTTGTCGGCAAATGCCAACCCCGCGCCCAATGGCACCTGGGCGCCAACAATCCCGTGCCCGCCATAGAAATGCTTCTCTTTCGAGAACATGTGCATCGAGCCGCCCTTGCCCTTGGAATAGCCCCCGATGCGCCCGGTCAGTTCCGCCATCACGCCCTTTGGGTCCATCCCGCAGGCCAGCATGTGCCCATGGTCGCGGTAACTGGTGACACGCTTGTCGCCTTCCTTCGCCGCGGCCTCCAGCCCCACGACGACCGCTTCCTGCCCGATATAGAGATGGCAGAACCCGCCGATCAGCCCCATCCCGTAAAGCTGCCCCGCCTTTTCCTCGAATCGCCGGATCAGCAGCATCTCGCGGTAGTACTTGAGCAGTTCGTCTTTTGAGACATTGGGTCTCGCATCCGGCTTTTTGGCGGCCATGCGCGGCGTCCTCCCTGGGAAACGGCAAGATGGTTCAACGTTAAATCATCCATACTGCATCGGCGTTTCTTGGGTCAAAGCAAATATTCACGCCCAAACCTCACCCGGCGACATGCCACCCATGCGCCTGCAGCATAGCAAACCAAACATGTGACCATATTGACACGTGACTATAGAATCACATAATTGATCCATGGACGACATCTTCAAAGCCCTCGGTGATCCCACCCGCCGCCTGATCCTTGATCTGCTCCGCCGGCGCGACGGCCGCACCGTCACCGAGATCGAGGCTGAGGTCGACATGACCCGCTTTGGCGTCATGAAACACCTCGCGGTGCTGGAAGAGGTCGGCCTGATCACGGCGCGGCGCGAGGGGCGGTTCAAATACCTGCACCTCAACGTTGTGCCGCTCCAGCGGCTTCTGGACCGCTGGATTGACCCCATGCTGCGCCCTTGGGCGCGGCGTCTCGAAGACCTGCGTCAAACCTTGGAAGGAGAACCCGCGATGCAAGCTGCCGCTGAAACCGCCACCGTCTACCAGACCGAAATCTATATCCGCACCACGCCGCAACGCCTTTGGCAGGCGCTGACCGATCCCAAGGATACCGCCAACTACTACTTCAATTCCGCCGTGGCATCCGATTGGAAAAAGGGTGCCAAGATCAGCTACCGCTGGCCCGACGGCAAGGAAATGGTCTCGGGCGAGATCCTGGAGGTCGACCCCCCGCGAAGACTCGTCACCACCTTTGTCCCGCATTTCTCGGCCACTCCCGGCCCCAGTACCCGCGTCACCTACACGCTGGAACCGATGGGCGATCTGGTGCGGCTGGTGCTGACACATGAGGGGCTGACCGAGGCCGATGTCGGCATCAAGGGCGGCTGGGTCAAGATTTTCAATGGGTTGAAGACCTGGCTGGAAACAGGCAAGCCGCTGAACATCCCACAGGGCGGCTGATAACGGTCAGGAACGATCGCAGGGGCGGGTCACTGTTCCGCCCTTGCCCGCTTGGCGCACTTCGTCCCTATCGCAATACGATCTCGTCTGGGCGCAGGAACCCGAGGATCTCGCGGGCCTGCTGGTCCAGCAGATCCAGATCCAGGTAGGCATCCGACAGGCGCAGGGTCAAATTTGATACAATTTCGAGTTCGGCTTGAAGCCGGGCCTTTTCGCCGCGCAACTCAAGCGCTTCGGCTTCGATCTGAACCTGGCGAAACAGGCCATAGTCACCCTGGATCGCCGTGAATGCAAAAGAACCGCCCAGCGCCAAGAGCGACAGGTAATAGGCTGCGACGCCAAATGCCGGGCGGACCGAGGATTGCATCATGTTTTGCCTCATCCGCGTCTTGTGCGATTGCGCGGTAGGCAGACCCTAGTGCAGGGCGACCGGCGTGTGAATCCCCAATCGCGAATCACCCCGCATCGTTGCCAAACGCCCACACCAGACCGGCAGAGGACCGCCCGTCCCGGAAGGGGAAGGCCCGTCGGACTAACTTGACGCGTGGCTTACCCAGCGATCGAGGCGCGATAGATGCTGTCGATGGCCCCGCCCAGTACCGCATCGAATTCGGCATCGGTCTGCTGGGCCGCCAGCCCTTCGGTCAAGGCGCGGCTGAAGCTCGCAATGATGCCGGTGTTCTGCGCCAGGATCGCATTGGCTGCATCGCGCGCATGACCGCCTGACAAAGCCACGACTTTCAGAACCGATGGATGAGCGACCAGCGGCTTGTAGAAGTTGGCATGGGTCGGCAACGACAGTTTCAGCATCACCTGACCCTTTACCCCCTCCAGTGCCTTCAGGATTTCGTCCTGCAGGATCGCCTCGGCCTCGGGCTTGTCTGCAATGGAAATGGTGACTTCTGGCTCAAGGATCGGCATCAAACCATGCGCCGCCACCTGTGCGCTTACGTCGAACTGCTGCGCCACGATGGCGGCGATCCCTTTGGCGTTCGCGGCATTGACGACCGAGCGTTCCTTGGTCCCGTAAATCCCCGCTTTCGCCGCCCGTGCCAGCAGCGCATCAAGGCCAAGAATCGGCTTCATCAACTGCACACCGTCAGCTTCGGCCTCCAGGCCCTTGTCGATCTTCAGAAACGGCACGACATGGCGATTTTTCCACAGATAGGTCGCGGTTGGCACGCCGTCGATGTCGCGGTCCATGGTCTGCTCGAACAGGATCGCGCCGACCACCTTGTCGCCGGTAAAGGCGGGCGACTTGATGATCCTCGCACGCATCGCATGCATCATGTCGAACATCTGCGTTTCGCCGGAATAGGCGGTTTCCGGCACGCCATAAAGTTTCAGCGCCTTGGGGGTCGAACCGCCGCTTTGGTCCAAAGCGGCGATAAAGCCCACTCCGTTGCGCACCTGTTCGGTCATTGCTGCGATGGTCATCTCATGGTCCCCTTGATCCGCCTGTTCCTTGTGGAATTACAATGTCGCTGCACCAGCAGCAATCGCTGATCTTATCCCCTCAGGGCGGCGACACCGGGCAAGTCCTTGCCCTCCATCCATTCCAGGAAAGCTCCCCCAGCGGTGGAGATAAAGGTGAAGTCCCCCGCCACCCCCGCCTGGTTGAGCGCCGCGACGGTATCGCCGCCGCCCGCCACCGAAATCAGGCTTCCAGCCTTGGTCAGCTTCGCCGCCGCCTTGGCTGCCGCCATCGTTGCACGGTCAAAGGGTTCGATCTCGAACGCCCCCAGCGGACCGTTCCAAATCAGCGTCTTGGCCGCCTTGAAAAC
>JANPBI010000405.1:0-2508 GCA_031430315.1 Rhodobacterales bacterium
GACACCGGGCAAGTCCTTGCCCTCCATCCATTCCAGGAAAGCTCCCCCAGCGGTGGAGATAAAGGTGAAGTCCCCCGCCCCCCCCGCCGGGTTGAGCGCCGCGACGGGATCGCCGCCGCCCGCCACCGAAATCAGGCTTCCAGCCTTGGTCAGCGCCGCCGCCGCCTTGGCTGCGGCCATCGTTGCACGGTCAAAGGGTTCGATCTCAAACGCCCCCAGCGGACCGTTCCAGATCAGCGTCTTGGCCGCCTTGAAAACCGCCGTGATCTCGGCCACGGTCGCAGGCCCCGCATCCAGGATCATTGCGTCAGGCGGACATTCATTCAGGCCTACGATTTCGGACGCCGCCCCCGCTTTGAATTCACGGGCCACCACCAGATCCGTCGGCAAATGGATGACGCAGCCTGCGCTTTGCGCCTTGCGCCGGATCTCGCGCGCCATTTCCGCCATGTCCCGTTCGGCCAGCGACCGGCCCACCTCGATCCCCTCGGCCACCAGGAAGGTATTGGCCATGCCCCCGCCAATCACCAGATGGTCGACCTTGGTCACCAGGTTCGCCAAAAGCTCGATCTTGGTCGATACTTTTGCACCGCCCACCACTGCCACTACTGGACGTTGCGGTGATCCCAGAGCTGCCTCCAGCGCCCGCAACTCCTCTTCCATCAGCCGCCCGGCGCAGTTCGGCAAAAGCCGCGCCACCCCTTCGGTCGAGGCGTGGGCGCGGTGCGCCGCCGAAAAGGCATCGTTGCAGAAGATGTCGCCAAGCGACGCCAGAAACTGCGCCATCTGCGGGTCATTGGCCTCTTCCATCGGGGTAAAGCGGGTGTTTTCGACTAGAATCACCGCGTCCTGCGGCAACGCGTCGATCGCTTCCCGGCTTGGGCGCTCCATGAAGGTGACCTTGCGTCCCAGCGCCATCTCCAGCGCGGGCTGCACCAGTTTCAGGCTCATTTCGGGCACGGGCTTGCCCTTGGGTCGGCCAAAATGCGCCAGCATGACCACTTTGCCACCGCGCGCCAGAATGTCCTGCACCGTGGGCACGATCTTGTCGATGCGGGTGGTGTCGGTGACGCGGTCACCTTCCATGGGCACGTTGATGTCGACGCGCGTTAGCACGACCTTTCCGGCCAGCTCCATGTCGTCCAAGGTTTTCCAAACCATCAATTCGTCCCCCCAGGTTGTTTGCCCCCTCTTGCCGAGGTTCTCAGTGTTTCGTCAACGGCATTGGTCGCTTTGCTCTTTCCTTGGCCGGAACCCGCCGCTAGTTTCCCCGGCAATTCAATTGGAGTTGCCCCATGGCCGAGATCAAAGATGCCGAGAACACGATCATCGTGACGCTGAAGGATGGCGAGGTGGTTATCGCCCTTTTGCCTGACGTTGCGCCGAAACACGCGGAACGCATGAAAACGCTGGCGCGCGCAGGCGCCTACGACAATGTCTGTTTCCACCGCGTCATTGATGGCTTCATGGCGCAGACCGGTGATGTCGAAAACGGCAATATGGAAAAAGACTTCAATCTGCGTCGCGCGGGGACGGGTGGCTCGGCGCATCCTGATCTGCCGGCCGAATTTTCCAAACTGCCGCATGACCGGGGCACCATCGGGGCAGCGCGGTCTTCCAGCCCGAACTCGGCCAACAGCCAGTTCTTCATCAATTTCAAGGACAACCATTTCTTGAACAACCAGTACACGGTCTATGGCCGTGTGATCTCGGGGATGGAACATGTCGACAAGATCACCAAGGGCGAGCCACCGGCCAATCCCGACCGCATGATCACTGTCAGGGTGGCTGCCGATGTCCAGTAAATCCCTGATCCTCGCCTTCGCAATCCTTGCAGCCCCCGCTTTTGCCGAAGGCGACGGCCCCGGCCCGAACCTCGTGATCGAGGTGACAGGGGTGGCGAACGGCACCATCGTCATCGACATGCTGGCCGCCAAGGCCCCGCAGCACGTGGCGCAGATTACCGCCCTTGCGGCTGAGGGTGCCTATGACGGCGTCGTCTTTCACCGCGTGATCGAGGGCTTCATGGCGCAGACCGGCGACGTCCAGTTCGGCAAGTCCGGTGGCGACCTTGCCCAGGCAGGGATGGGCGGGTCTGACCGTCCCAACATCCCGGCCGAGTTCTCGGACGTCTCGTTCCAGCGCGGTGTCGTCGGCATGGCACGTTCGCAGGACCCGAACTCCGCCAATAGCCAGTTCTTTATCATGTTTGCGCCGGGTGAATTCCTGGACGGCCAATACACCGTGGTCGGCCAGGTGATTTCCGGCATGGAAGTGGTCGACGCGATCAAGCGCGGCGATGGTGCGAACGGCGAAGTAAGCAGCGAACCGGATGTGATGGCAAAGGTGACTGTCGCACCTTGATCTGCGGTCGGAGGGGGGGGGTTAAAACCCCCCCCCCCCCCCGGGGTTTATTTTTAAAAAGAAAGGGGGTTAACCAAAAAACCACCAAGCGGAGGCGTGTTTGAGGGGGTGCAGGATGTAGGGGGCGGCCCCGCACCCACCGCC
>JANPBI010000406.1:0-17437 GCA_031430315.1 Rhodobacterales bacterium
ATGAGGAGAAGTACTACTTCACCCCAGGCGACACCGGCTTCAAGGTGTTCGACACCCGCTTTGCCAAGCTCGGCTGCGGCATCTGCTGGGACCAGTGGTTCCCCGAAACCGCGCGGTCGCTGGCCATCCTCGGGGCCGAAGTGTTGCTGTTTCCCACTGCCATCGGCACCGAGCCGGGCTACCCCGAGATCGACAGCTCAGGGCACTGGCAGCGCACCATGCAAGGCCACGCGGCCGCCAACATGGTGCCGGTGGTGGCGTCAAACCGGGTCGGGCTGGAGAAGGGGCCGAACCTTGAGATGACCTTCTACGGATCGTCCTTCATCGCCGACCACACAGGCGCCATGCTGGCCGAGGCGAACAAGCTGGACGAGACCTATCTGACCGCCAAAATCGACCTCGACGCCACCCGCAACTATCGCCAAGGATGGGGCACATGGCGAGATCGTCGGCCAGAGACGTATGGGCTGCTAAGCCGTCACGACGCGGCATAAGGCGAAGGGGGCGGAGCAGACCGCCCCCTGTATTTAGGCGCATAGAACAAGCGAATGTCCGGTCGCCTACAGGCCAGGTATTGGTTGCCGTTGAAACCTTACTGCCGTGTTGCTTTTGCTGCGAAACAGCCTTGCTTTGCATTGTGAACATGAACGACATCGATATCGGTGTTCGAAAAAAGCGCTTCAAGCTTTGTTGCCGACGCCGCCAAGGCAGATGTTGGGGATATTTACGCCGCGGATGCGATAGGTCGGGAACATGCTTTGGAAGATGTCGCGAGCGATGGCGTCATTCGGGGTGCCGTATTCCGGCATGATCACCCCGCCATTGACGAAGTAGCAGTTGACTTAGGACCGGCAAAACTTTTCGCCGATGATGCAGCTTTCCTCGGCCTCGAGGATCATGACCATCCGGATCGGGCGACCGTTGGCATCGGTCTGACCGCGCATCGCGTCGATGTTGGCCTGCTTGATACGGCGCCAGGGATCGGTGGGGTCATCCGCGCTTTCGATCAGCACCACGCCGGGGGCGACAAAGACCGCGATGCCGTCGACATGGCCGTCCGTCTCTGTCTCGTCGGCGTTGCCGGGCAGCTAGATCACCTTTTCGCCGCCAAGGGTTTCCAACAGTTCCCGTGTCACCTCTTCGCGGCTCCAGGTCGGGTTGCGGTTGGGCTTCAGAAAACAGGTGTCGGTGGTAATGATCGTCCTTCGCCGTCCACCGTTACCCCGCCGCCTTCCGCAAGCAGCGGAGATTTGAACACCGGCATCCCTTCGCGTGCGGCCACCGCCGCGCCAAAGGCCGCATCCTTGTCGAAGGGCGCATATTTGCGACCCCAGGCCGAGAAAGTGAACAGGCTTGCAGCCTTGCCCCCCTTGCCGTCGATCACGAAGTTCGGACCCGCATCGCGCGCCCAGCTGTCGTCCAGCGGCACTTCGAAGATCTCGATCCCCGCCCCCAGCATCGCCCGCGCCTCAGCGGCATCGTCGGGGCGCACGGCCATGCACATCGGTTCAAACTCGGCAATCGTCTGCGCCACCAAAGCGTAATCGCGCTTGGTCGCGGTAATATCGGGCCAGACTTCAGACCGGCAGGGCCACATCATCCATGTCCGCTTGTGGGGCGCATACTCGGCTGGCATCCGGAAACCCAGTGACTTGGGGCTTGCGGCAAAACGGGCGGGGTGGTGGCGGGTCATGGCGTCCTCGGGCTCGTTGGGCTGGACGACATCACATGATGAGGCATACCATAGTCAAAACGCTGAAATCTGATCCATTCAATCGAAAATACTCATGAACACCTATCGCGGCCTCCCTCTCCTCAGCACGCTCATCGGGTTCGAGGCTGCTGCCAGGCTGCAGAGCTTTTCCCGCGCGGCCGAGGAATTGAACATCACCCAGTCGGCCATCAGGCGCGCGTGCTGGAAGATCATCTGGGCCAGCCGCTGTTTCGCCGGATTGGCCGCCGGATCGAACTCGTCGATGCGGGCCGCGATTTTCTGATCACCGCACAAACCGCACTGGAAGAGCTGCGCCACGGCCTCCGGCGGCTGAATGCCTATTCCAAGCCGGGATCGGTCATCATCATGATGCCTGCTGCGCTGGCGACCGGATGGTTCCTGCCGCGCCTGTCTGAGTTGCGCAAGGAGCACCCCTGGATCGACCCTTGGGTCCACACCAGCAATGAGACCCATGTCCCCGAAGAGGCCGAGATCGACATTGTTCTTGGCCCTTCACCCTGGTCCGATCCGGGCGCGCGTTCGGTGTTGCTGGCGGAAGATGCGCTGATACCTTTGTGCGCGCCCTGCCTGGCTGCAGGCCTGCCTAACGCGCTTGACCGCGAAAGGCTCGACACGGCTCCGCTGTTGCATGATGAGTCCCTGAATGACTGGCAATCCTGGTTTTCCCAAGTCGGTTCATCCCGAACCGAGTTCACCCGCGGCTTCAACTTCTCTGACACGGGCCAGATGCTGCAAGCGGCTTTACTGGGCCATGGGGTCTGCCTTGCAACCGCTCGCGAGGCCGATCAGCCCCTGAAAGATGGCCGTCTTGTTTATGCCAGCGGGGCAGCTCTGGAAAGAACCCAGCCGCTTTACATGTCGTGTTGGACCCGGAACTTTGCCCGTCCGCCTGTCGCATCCCTTTGGGACTGGGTAGATGGGCAATTTAAGATGGGATCGCCAATCCCTGTTGAGGATTGATCTTGGCGATCCGTCGGTGGCTTGGTGCCGCAGTTGTAGCAAGCAAGACAAAAGCACAATTGATGATCGCCGCGTTACGTAGTGTCTGCATCCCGTAGCGAAGCGCGAAGCGCTGCGGACTCCTCTATCGTCCGCCCCTCGCCCTCCACGTCGATGAGACGCAACTGCGAATAGACGTTTCGGTGCACGCAGCGACTAGCCGGAAAGCGCCAAAAGCCGACATTGTCCCGCTAAAAGTGCTGCGCCATCAACGACCGGCCGCTTCGGTGATCCGCGCTGCGGCAATTCGCAAAAGCTCGAACGTCCGCAAAGGGCCGAGGGTGTTGCGCTGTGGTCCTGAAGTCCTATTCGTGATCCCGCACGATTATGCCTCAAGGCTTGCGAACCATGCGGCGGCGGCGTTCCTTGATCCGTTCGGTCGCTTCGTCAGTGCCATCGTGGAAAGATCCGAACCAGCGGTCCCAAGGCACTTCCGCGGTGCCGTAGTTGCACTCGAAAAAGCGGTGGTGCAGCTGGTGATGGAAGTCCCCGGCGTTAATCACGCGGGTATCCTTGGCCAGCACGCTTTCGAACCCGGCGTGGGAAAAGGCGGGGCCGATCATTTTGATGTAGATATGCACCAGGAAAATCACCGGGTGCGAGGGCACCACGAAGTGGATCAGCACCGCCGAGGCGTAGATCAGGCTCTCCACCGGATGCATCGACAGCCCCGACCACGGTCCGATGTTGATTGACCGGTGATGCAGTGAATGCACTCGGGCATAAAGTGGCGGCCAGTGCAGCAGGCGGTGGACAAAGTAGAAATGCGCCGAGGTGACGATGGGAACCATCAGGAGCCAAAGGACGAACCAGCCCTCGTTGCCCCGGAAGGCGAAGGTCGGGATCACGCCGTTTGCGGTGCCCCACCAGTAGAGCACCTCAAATAAGGTCCAGGCGGCGACGCCAGAGGTCAGGCTCCAGAACATGTTATCTTTCACCTGGTCGCGGAAGGTGAAACTGCCGTTGTCCTTCATCAGTGGGCGGGCATCGTACTTCAGTCGGTCGCCCTGCAGGGTGAAGCTGAAAAGCCAGAGGTGCAGGGTGCCCGCGTAAAGCGTGAGAAGGATCAGATTCCGTGCCCAGATCGCCAGGATCCAGCCTGGGGCGAGGGTCTGCATGGTCTCAGTGGCCGGCTGAAGGAAACTCCAGACAAGGATGGCGGTGGCGAGGAACAACGTCCCCGACGTCAGCTGCACCCAGCGCTTCATCACCCACCAGAGCGCTGCCCTTGGGCGTGGCGGCCAATGGAACAGCGCCGAGTCCTCGATGGGAAAGGCCGGGTGGTGGTTCCAGATCTCGCGGCGAGGGGGCGTGTCGGTCATAGGCTACTCGTGGAGGGGGCGAATTCGGTCAAGCGCTTCCGCAAAGCGGTCTTGCTCGGACTGGGGCATCGCGATGGAGGTCGAGGTGTCGGGGAAGCTGCCGTTCTGCACCGCATCGGCGAAGGCTGACAGGGCGCGGCGGCGTTCACCATCCAGCGCGGCGCGCAAAGGGCGAAGTGAGCCGAAGGCTCGAGCGTGACGGGGCGGAGTGGGTGCGTCGCCGCAGATGTCAGCGGTAAAGAGAAAGACCACATCCGTCCCGCGACCGGAACCGATGCCGTGAGTGATAAGCCGCGTCCGCGTGGTAATGGCCGCTGCGGCCCCCTCGGCTACGCATTCCAGCTCGACCGCGACCGCGCCGGCCTCTTCCAGCCGCCGCACGTCCTGCAGGATCGCCAGCGCTTCTTCCGCCGTCCGGCCCATCGCGCGCAGGCCTCCGGTTGCCACCGACTTTCGAGGCACCAGACCCGCGTGGCCCTGCACGGAAAGGCCTTCGCGCGCCAGCATCTCGACGATCTTCAGGCTGCGGATAGTATAGATGCAGTCCGCCCCCGCGGTGGCGACCCGGAAGGCCTCGCGCAGGACCTCGTCGGGGGTGACGAGGTGCGGTGCGCCGATGGTGGCGATAATGTATTGGTCAGGTGCGGCGGCGCGGGCCTCGTCGTAGCGGGTCGAGGTGACAGAGAGGATGTCGATGCTGGCGGCGGCGGCTGCCGCTTCCTCGGCGATGTCACGTGTAGCGTTGACCTGCGTCAGCTTGCGGCCCTCGGCCTTGGCCTGTCGCAGGTCAAGGAGCGTAAGGTTCCGCCGGGCGGGCTGGCCGCCGAAGGTGTATATCGCCCTCATGGCTCGACGCCGATCCGGTAGCGGGTTTTGAACGGTTGTTCGGGATCGAACGCGCGCGCTGTTGTCGTTCCCCCGGCACTGATAGGATTCGACGCATTGGAGATGGCAGGACCAAGGTCAAAGGCAGCGCAGACTGGCTCAACCCCCAGCGCGACATGGCGACTGCTCCACGGCGCATAAGTGCGTCCCCGGTTCGAGACCCAGACGAGAAGTGAGGGGAAATGCTCCACGTCCCAGTCCAGCGTTATCGACCAGCCGTCGGGGTAGCGCAGCCGGAACCCCCCTGACACGCCGACAAGCTGGACAAGCTCTTCGGTTTCATCAGCGAGGGGCAACTGGGCCAGCGACAGGCTTCCCCCATCCCGGCACGGCACTGCCTCCAGCGCGTCAAACGTCGCGCCGGGTTGGAGAAGGCCCTGGCCAGGCTCCACATCCAGCGGAAACACCCGACCTTCGCGGAAGTCGGGCGGCTCCAGCCGGGCCATCCCGACCAGCGGCAGGCGCAGCGTGGGGTGCAGGCCGATAGGAAGACGGCAGGGGCGGCGGGCCTCGACGGTGAGGGTGATATCCAGTGCGGGGGCTTTCGGATCACCGGTGATGGTGCGGATCAGGCGGCGGATCGGGTGGGTCTCGGGATAGTCGCAGACCATCTCGATGGACTTGGCGTCAACCGTTGTGAACACCCATTCGGCATTCGAGGAATGCCCATGCGGCACCTCTGCCCCGTCGAAGCTTTCGCCGTCGTCCGACCATCCGTCGGGCAGCGCGCGCGGCACATCCGTTCCGAAGGGCACGCAGGGCCATTCCCCGCGCACTTCGCGCAGGATCGGGGGGTAGGTCGCGCGGGCCGGGTCGTTGAACCAGGGTGCTACATGCAGGGGCGACACCTGCCGCCCGTCGGGAAGAAGGAACGTCACCGGCCCCAGCATTCCGCCAAGCGCCTGCACGGAGGCCATGCCATGCGCCCAGGCGATAGCATGCCGTTCGGTCATGGCACCGCCATCAGGTGCTCGGCCATGCCCGGCACCTCGACACGGGTGCGGAACAGGCTGCCCGCCAGCCGATACCCCGGTGGAGTGACGATCGAGGCGCTGGTGACGTAAAGCGTCCGCAGATCCTCGCCGCCGAAGACACAGGTGGTGACGTTGGGAACACCGATCTCGACTGCGCCGCGCAATTGCCCGTCCGGCCCGACCCGCGCGATGCAGCCGCCGCCGAAGCGGCAGTTCCACAACTCCCCGCTGGAATCCATCGCCGAGCCGTCCGGCAGGCCCCGGTCCCAGCCGCGGAAGTGATCTCGCCGCGCGCCCAGTTTCCCGGAATCGTAGTCGAAGGCCCAGACCACATTGTCCAGCGTGTCGCCGAAGTAGAAGGCCTTGCGGTCCGGCGACCAGCAGAGCGTGTTGGAAATCCCGATCCCCTCGGCCCAGACCGTCACCCCGCCGTCTGGCGCGATGCGGAAAAGCTTGCCCTCGCCCGGCCCTGCCTCGCCCAGCTCGCCATCGGGCAGGACGTTGTTCTTCATCGACCCGACCCAGAGGTTGCCCATCGGGTCGGTGCGCCCGTCATTCAGCCGCACGCGGGGAGAGCCCTTCAGGCGGAAGCCGTGGTCCTGCCGCCGGTCCGTCGACGGCCACCACCAGATCAGCTTCGAGGCCAGGATCACCAGCATCCGCCCCGGTTCCGTCGTCAGCGACAGGCCCACGGCGGGCTCGTCGAAAAGCCATGACCGCACCGCGCCCGAGGCCTCGTCATAACGATGCACTAGGAACCGGTTGATATCGGTCCACCAGACCGCGCGTTCGGCAGCAGACCAGACCGCGCCCTCGCCGCAGCGGTCTCCGGTCGGGGCAGCAACCTCTACCCGCATCGCCGTCACTCCGCCGCCATTGCGACCCGCGCCGGGCCAAGCGCATGGGCGTTCTGGACCAGCGCCTTCATGTACCCCAGGGCAAAGGCCTTGCCCGCATGCCACGAGGCGTCGCAGGTCATTTCCGGCGTATGGTCGGGGATCATGACGCCTTCGTAGTTCTCATCGCGCAGGATGCGGACTATCTCGGCCATGTCGATATCGCCCTCGTCAACAAAGGTCTCCACATAGCGGGGGACCTTGCCGCGGACGTTGCGGAAGTGGATGTAGCCGATCCGACCAGAGCGAGCGAAGCGGCGCACGTGGGAGTAGATGTCGCCGCCCGGCATTTCCTGCAAGCTGCCGAGGCAAACCTCCAGCCCGTTTCGAGGGCTGTTCACCAGCCCCATCAAGCGGTCGTATTTCTCGGGCCGGTTCACCAGTCGCGGGGTGCCTCGGAGCAGGTCAAGCGGCGGGTCATCGGGGTGGGCAGCCAGCGTCACCCCGGCCTCTTCGGCCACCGGGATCATTTCCGTCAGGAAATGCTGCAGCCGGCCCCAGAGCTCGGCCTCGGTCAGGCTGACATGCGGGGCACCGGGGCGTTCCGGACGGTAGCGCATGTTCCAGACCATACCGTCGGGGATCGGCGCATCCAGATCGGACGGGTCCATGCCGAGGCCCACGGAATTCGCCCGCCCTCGCGCATAGGGTCCCCGCGTCCATCCATAGACCCCTGCGATCGAGAAGTTGTAGCCGATGCAGGGCACCCCTGCCCGTCCCGCGTCGCGGATCAGGCGCTTGAGCCCCTCGATCTGCGCGGGACGCTCTGGGCCGCCCAAGAGGACATCATACCAGAAGCGCGGCGAGATGTTCTCCAGTGCCGCAAGCTCCAACCCCTCGGCACGCAGAGCCAAGACCAGCGCCGAGAGCTCCTGGTAGCTCCACAGCGTGTCGGTCGAGCAATCGCCCCAACCTTGTCGGGGGTCGCCGCCGTGAATCTTTGGATCGCGCCCTGCGAAGTAGTTCGTCAGATGCGCCACCACATGCGTCGCCCCTGCCTGCACTGCGAAGCGGAAATTGTCCTGCGTCAGTTGCTCGCGGTAAAGTCCCAGTCCAATCTTCATCACTTCACCCCAATTCCGGCGGTCAGCCCGCCGTCAATCCGGAAATCCGACCCTGTGATGAACCCTGCCTTGTCCGAAGCAAGGTAGGCCACCAGTTCCGCCACTTCTTCTGGCTCGCCGATCCGTCCGATGGGATGGGCAGCGCCGAAGCGGGCGAAGGCCTGCTCCTCGTTCACCCCCTCGCCGCCGTAGGTGCGGGCCGCCAGCGACAGCAGCGGCGTGCGGACCGAGCCGGGGGAAATCGAATTCACCCGCACCCTCTGATCCGCATGGTCCAGCGCCATCGCCCGGGTTAGCGCATGGATCGCGCCCTTGGTGGCGACATAGACCGCGACGTTCTGCTGGCAGTTATGGCCCTGTACCGACGAGATGTTCACGATCGCCCCTCCGCCCGTCATGTGTGGAATGCCATGTCGCGCGGTCATGTAGATCGAGCCGACGTTGACGGCCATGCACCGCTCCCAGGTGGCGGGATCGGTGGTCAGGACCGTGCCGAAAGGGTGGATTGCGGCAGCGTTGACGATGATGTCCAACCGCCCGTGCCGCGCTATGCAATCGGCCACGGCGGCGGCAACCTGCCCATCGTCCGACACGTCGCAGAGCCTGGGCGACATCGGCAGGCTGTCATCCTTGGCCAGCGCCTCGAACTCGGCGTTGACCTTCGGGTCGATCCCCAGTCCCAGCACCTTCGCCCCGCCCTGGGCCAGCCGCCGCGCCGAAGCGCGCCCGATCCCCGACGTCCCCGTAACCAGCGCCACCTTGTCTTTGAAATCGCCCATCGCGCCCTCCATCACCGGCTGCGTTCCAGCATCTGGTTCAGAAGGACGGCCCCCAGGATGATCACCCCCCGCACAACATACTGCCAGTATTCCGACACGTTCAGCAGCGTCATCCCGTTCGAGATGCAGCCCAGGAAGATCACCCCCACAAAGGTGCCCCAGATCCGTCCCTTGCCACCAAACAGCGACGTGCCCCCGATGATCACGGCGGCGATAACGTCTAGTTCCATGCCCGTAGCGGTAGTCCCCGTGCCCGACCCGATCTGCGAGGCTATCAGCGTCCCCGAAACCGCCGTCAGCACCCCAGTTAAGGCGAGAGTCAGACTTTTCACCTTCCAGACGTCGATGCCGGACAGCCGCGCGGCCTCCATGTTGCCACCAACGGCATAGACGGCACGACCGAAACTGGTGTGGTTCATCAGGAAATGCATGCCGGCGAAGGTCGCGACGAACAGGTAGACCGGGAAAGGAATGCCCAAGAGGTAGCCGCCGCCGAAGAAGTTGAAGCTTGGCGGCAGGTTCGACAGCGGGAAACCCCCGGTTATCAGGTTCGCTGCCCCGCGCAGTGCGGTGAAGAGCGCAAGCGTGGTGATGAAGCTGGGCACGTTGAACCACTGGCGGAACTTGCCGGTCATGAAGCCCGTGAAGAACCCCACAATCAGCGCCGCCACGAACCCGATCCCAAGCGCCACCGTCCCGCCCCAGGCCTCGGCATAGTTCACCCCGAACCAAGCGACGATGCAGCCAGCCAGCGCCGCGCCTGCACCGACCGAGAGGTCGATCTCGCCCGCGATGATCACCGCCGTCATGCCGAAGGCGATGATCCCCAGCATGGCCACTGTGCGCAGCACGTTCAGGGTGTTTGCGAGGGACGCGAACCCCGGCGCGGTGAAGATCAGGAACAGGATCAGCGTGAGAAGGATCAGCTCCATCGTGTAAGTGCGCACGAAGGGCATCAGCCCGCCACTGGGTCTTCGGACGGTTGCGTCCATGTCGGTCATACCGTCTGATCCTCCATGCAGATTCCGTAAAGTTCGTTCAGGGTCACCTCGGTGGGGTCGACCTCGGCCACAATCCGGCCCTGGCGCATCACCAGGATACGGTCGGCGACCTCCAGCACCTCTTCCAGCTCGGTCGAGACGAAGATGGCCGCCAGCCCCTCGCCTGCCTTCTGCCAGATGATGTCGAAGATCTGCCGCTTGGCCTGCACATCCACGCCCCGGCTGGGTTCGTCGAAGAACATCACCCGAGGCGCCGTGTTCATCCACTTGCCGATGACGACCTTCTGCTGGTTCCCGCCCGAAAGGGACGACACCGGCATCAGGCTGTCCGGCACCTTGATCGCAAGGTCCTTGATCTGCCGGTCGACAAACCTCTGCTCGCCCGCCCGGCTGACAATGCCCGAGGGCGCGATGCGGCCAAGGCTCGCAAGGCACAGATTGTCATGCGTCGACAGGATCTGAACGAGGCCCGCCTCCTTCCGGTTTTCCGGCGTGTAGCCCAGCCCAGCCTCCTTCATGGTTTGAAGGTTGGGCCGCTGGAAGGTCTTGCCGCTCACCGTGACGGTCCCTGCATCCACAGGATCGGCCCCGAAGACCGCGCGCAGCACCTCGGTCCGCCCGGCTCCCAAGAGGCCCGCAATCCCCAGGACCTCGCCCGGATGGACCTGAAAACTGATGTCCGAGAAGATCCCGTGCCGCGTCAGGCCCTCGACCTTCAGCACTGGCGGGCCACTGCGGTCAATCTTGCGCCGCAAAGGCCGCTTGGCCCGTGCCGTTTCGCCGAACATCATTTCGACGATCGACTCCGGCGTGGCTTCGGCCATTGCGATACTGCCGGCAAAGGTCCCGTCGCGCAGGACGGTGCAGGTATCGGCGATCTCGAACAACTCATTCATGCGGTGGGTAATGTACAGGATCGTCACCCCGCGTTCGCGTAACCGCCGGACCAGCGTAAACAAAAGGCCGACCTCGCGCGATGCAAGGGCCGAGGTAGGCTCGTCCAGCAGCAGGACCGAGGGCTTGAATGACATCGCCTTGGCGATCTCGACCACCTGTTGCTGGCCCACCGACAGGGTGGAGACCTCCTGATGCGTATCAAGGTCCAGCCCCATCTCATGTAGAAGCGTGGCCGCGTCGCGATGCATCCGCGCCCAGTCGATCACCCGGACACCCAGGCGGTAGGTCATCGGCAACCGGCCAAGGAAGATGTTTTCACCAATTGATAGAGAGGGGATGAGCGATAGTTCCTGATGGACCGTCACGACACCGGCCCCGAAGGCATCATGCGGCGACGCGAAGACCGCAGGGATGCCGCCGACCTGAAGCGTACCCTCGCTTGGCTGCACCACGCCGGCCACTATTTTCACCAGGGTCGACTTGCCCGACCCGTTCTTGCCCATCAGCGCATGAACCTTGCCCGGCGCAAAGACATGGCTGAACCGCGCCAGCGCCAGTGTCTGGCCATAGGCCTTCGAGACGGCGTTGAATTCCAGCCGTCCCCGATCAGAGGGGTGGGATGTTTGGGCGTCGAGCATGGTTCTGCGGCCTTCGAAAATTGGGCCGGCCCCGGGGAGCACGGAGCCGGCCCTGTTGGGCTTAGCCCAGAGTTTTCAGCTGTTCGAGGAAAGCCTTCACACCGTCAGGATTGCCACGAGTCAGCGGCAGCACCGGAACCGACTGCTTGGCCTCGACCGTCTTGCCATCGAGAACATCATTGGCCGCTTGCAGTGCCAGCTTGCCGACCTCGAAAGGCTGCTGCGCCGTCACGGCCTGCAGTACGTTGTCGGGGTCCAGAAGCATGTTGGCCAACTGCTCGGTCCCGTCGATGCCGAAGACGAAGACCTTGCCTTCCAGACCCGCCTTCTTCACCGCCTGCGCCGCACCGATGGTGCCACCTTCGTTCGCCGCGTAGATGATCTCGATGTCCGGGTTCGCGGTCAGGATGTCGCTGGCCACGGCCACCGCCTTTTCGGCCAGCCAGGCATCTTGGGCCGCCACCACCTCGACCTGGTCTTTCACTTTGTCTAGGAAGCCGTTCACCCGGTCATCGCTCTGTTCCGGCAGCAGTGACTTGAAGGCGACCGTGGCGATCTTCACCTTTCGGTCGGGCGCCAGCGTCTTCAGGAAGGCACTTGCCGCATCGCCCGTCGCATTGCCAAGGTCGATGTTCGACGAGGTGATCGAGGCCTTGGGCAGGTCGCTGTTCACCGTGGTCCCGAAGGTGATGACGACGATGCCGGCATCAACCGCCTTCTGGATCGCCGGGATCGAGGCGTCGGCACTCAGCGGCGTCAGCGCGATGGCCTGAACGCCCCGCGCGATGTAGGTGTCGATGAGCTGGGTTTCCTTCTCCAGCTTGTTGTCGCTGTTGGCTTCCAACAGTTCGACCCCCGACTCCTTGGCCGCCGCTGCCATGCCCAGAAGAACCGTCTTCATGTACTGGTCCTGCTGGAACACGATGCCCGCGATGGCGCGGTCCTGGGCGAAGGCAGATTTCGGAAAGTTGATGCTTGCCGCAACGGCAGCACCAACGGACGAAAGCAGAATGCCCCGTCTGGTAATCATGGTGAAAGTCCTCCCGGAAAGTTCGTTCATTGCGCTCTCTCCTCTGGGATGCCGGCACGTGAGAGCTTCATACCAGCATCAGATACACAGCCCGCCCTGCGGCAGGCTGTGTAGTTGTCAATTCCGCCTCTCCTCGGCTGCCGCAACAAAGCGCAGGCCGAATTCAAGATGGCGACACATCAGATAGGCATAGGCCACGCGGTCGCGTGCCCGCAGCGCCGCCACCACCTCGGCATGGGCGGCGTGAGTATCTGCCTGCACCGGTCGCGCCGACTTGCCGATCTGCATGACCTCAACGATGACCGGACTCAGCATCCGGTAGGCTGCAAGCGTCGTCCGGTTGCCGCCGAGCGCGATGATCGCCTCGTGAAAATCATAGTCCGCTTGCGCCGCCTCGGGCACGCCGCGCGCTGCCAGCAGCCGGTCATTCACCCGGTCGAGCGCTTCGAAATCCGCCTCGGTCGCCGTCAGGATCACCTGCTCGCCCACCCCCAGCTCGACGATGCGCCGGAACCCCTGCAGATCACGAAAACTGTCGGGCGAGATCCCGTTGTGAAACGAAAAGAGCCGCTTGATCGCCTCACCATGTCCAGCCGCGACCACCGCGCCGACTTTGGGCCGGGTTTCGATCAGCCCATAGGCGCGCAGCACGACCAGCGCCTCCCGCACCGTATTGCGCGAGGCCTGGAACATCTCACCCAGGTCACGCTCGGTCGGCACCGGGTCGCCGATCCCGAGGCCCCGGGCGGTCATCATCTCGCGGATCTGCTCGACCAGCCGGTCCACCGCAGATACGCGCGGAGCCTCTGCTGGACCGTTGCCTGTGTTGTTTTCGCTGTCGTCCGCCAGCACCATACCGCCCCCAACCTTGCCTATTTGTTGGTCCAAGATTCGAGTCCTGTCAACCGACTTTGATATCCTCTGTCAAAATGGTGGGTATTCCCGCGAAGGACCGTTGAAATTTCGTCAGAAGACGGTATCAAAAGCGTATTGGTCCAACAATAGGTGGCGCAGAGTATGGAGCTGATGGAGGAGTGTTTTCGCTGGTATGGTGATAGCGACCCGGTGCCGTTGGCGCATATCGCCCAATCCGGCGCCACGGGCATCGTCACCGCCATCCACGAGATCTATGACGGCTCTCCTTGGCCCGACGAGGCCATCGCCCGGCGCAAGCGCACCATCGAAGCGGCGGGCCTGCGGTGGAGCGTGGTGGAGAGCATCCCCGTCAACAATGCTATCAAAACTGCTTCTGCCGACCGGGCGCGCTGCATCGGCCACTACAAGGATACGATCCGCGGCCTTGCCCGCCAGGGCATCCGGACGATCTGCTACAACTTCATGCCCGTCGTGGACTGGACGCGTACGGATCTTACCTATCCGATGCCATCGACCGGACTCGCGCTTCGTTTCGACGCCGTGGCGTTTGCCGCTTATGACATTTTCGTCCTGAAGCGCCGACATGCAGAAGTCAGCTACACGGCTGAAAGGGTGGCGGAGGCTGAGGCCAGACTGCGTTCAATGACCGACGACGACGTCACGCGGATTGAGCGCAACCTGATCGCGGGACTTCCCGCCGCCGAGCGGCAGTATGATCGTGACGGCTTTCGCGCAGCGCTTGCCGACTACGTGGGTATCACGCCGGACGATCTGCGCGCAAATCTGACCCATTTCTTGCAAGAGATCGTGCCCGTCGCTGAGGACGTGGGCGCAAGACTCTGCATCCATCCCGACGATCCGCCATTCAGCCTTTTTGGCCTGCCTCGGGTTGTCTCAACGGCAGGCGACATCCGCGCGATCCTCGCGGCGGTCGAGAGCCCGGCCAACGGCCTGACGTTCTGTGTCGGCTCGTTCGGCGTGCGCGAAGACAACGACCTTCTGGCCATGATCGGGGAATTCGGCTCGCGCATCCATTTCGCCCATCTTCGAAACGTCACGCGCGAGGCAGACGGATCGTTCCATGAGGCCGATCACCTTGGGGGATCGTCCGACATGCCCGCCGTCGTCATAGCTCTCATGCGTGAGCAGCATCGGCGCCGGGACGAAGGCAGGGCGGACTGGCGCCTGCCGATGCGCCCCGACCACGGGCACCTTCTGGCAGACGACATAGGCAAGACCCGGATCAACCCCGGCTATTCGCTGATCGGGCGTTTGAAAGGACTTGCCGAATTGCGGGGCGTCATGCACGGCGCAATGACCATGGAGCGCCTTCGGAAAAGCGAGGACAGGAACGCATGACCAAGTTCGAAGACGACGACGCCCTTTTTGCAGCAATGCGGCAGACACTGTTCACGGCAGTCGTGGGCGACATCCTCGATACGATGGGCCTCTTGCATCAGTTTCTGCCGCCCAACATTAAGGCGTTGCGCGACGACATGGTGACCATCGGTCGTGCGATGCCGGTGCTGGAGGCGGACTTTTTCTCCGTCTCTGAGCAGAACGGCCATTCGGATATTGCGGCCAAGCCGTTCGGCCTGATGTTTCACGCTCTCGACAGCCTGAAGCCAAACGAAATCTATGTCGCCAGCGGTTCTTCGCCCCGCTATGCACTTTGGGGCGAACTGATGTCGACACGCGCCTTGCACCTCAAGGCGTCAGGGGCGGTTGTCGACGGGTATTGCCGCGACACTGCCGGCATCCTGGCTTTGAATTTCCCAACCTTCAGTTATGGCAGCTATGCCCAGGATCAAGGCCCGCGCGGTAAGGTGGTTGACTACGGCATTCCGATCGAGATCGGCGGTGTGCGCATCCGCCCCGGCGACATCCTGTTTGGTGACCGTGACGGTGTACTGGTGATCCCGCGCGAGGCAGAAGCGGAAGCCATCACCCTGGCCTTCGAAAAAGCAGCAACCGAAAACAAGGTGCGACTGGCCATTGAGGCGGGGATGAGCACTGTCGAAGCCTTCGACCGTTTCGGCGTGATGTAGTCCGGCATACCGAAGCAGCCATGGCCGGCATCCCCAGCATGAATCTGGCCCGGCTGTACGGGTTTGTCCGCCTGGGGTTCTCTGGCAATTGCACGCCGAATGGCCGCGGGTGGTCTTTGCTGATCGCCTGAGACCCACGCAACTGGAATCAGGAGCGTTGAACACGACGGGTAAGCGCGTGCTGCGGTCACAGGCTTGGTTGGGCGGCGACGACAAGGATGAATTTATTCACTGAAGCTGGATGAAGAACATGGGGTTGCCGGACGATAGTTTCGACGCCCGCCCGGTCATCGGGATTTGCAATACCTTTCCGGTGTTCACCCCCTGCAATTTTCATTTCCGCAGTCTGATCGAACACATCAAGCGGGGCGTACTCGATGAAGGCGAAGCAGGCTTTCGATCCGCACCGCTTGACGCGAGCGTTGGGCCAATGGACTGTCGCCGGACACCATTTGCATCGGAGACGCATTGAGCCAACGCCTGATCAACACCTACATGGCGGAAATCGACCGCCTGAAAAAGTTCAGTGGCACCACCACCGAACAGGTCATCCGCGAGGCGTTCAAGGATCTTCTCAAAAACTGGTCCAAGGCCCAGAATCTCGTGTTCATTCCGGAACTTGAATACGCGACCAATCTGAACACCAAGGTCTATCCCGACGGCACCATCCTCCACGATGTCCGCGTCCCGCTGGGCTACTGGGAAGCGAAGGACACCGCTGACATCCTTGACGACGAAATCGCCAAGAAGCGCCTGCGCGGCTACCCACAAGACAACATCGTCTACGAAAATTCACATACCGCCGTCCTCTGGCAGAACCGGGTCGAGGTTCTCCGCTGCAAGATGATCGATCTGGACGCTTTGGAGCGTCTGCTGAACCTGTTCTTCGGCTATCAGCGACCAGAAATCGCCGAGTTCCGCGCGGCAGTCGCGCAGTTCAAGACCGATATCCCTGCCGTCCTAAAGGCGCTTCGGGAAAAGATCGACGACGCCTATGCCAGCAATCCGACGTTTCAGGCGGCGGCGGAAAAGTTCCTCGACCACGCCAAGAACACCATCAACCCCGGCCTCGAACGCGCCGATGTGCGCGAGATGCTGATCCAGCATATCCTCACCGAGGAAATCTTTGCCCGCGTCTTTGACGAGGCCGACTTTCACCGCAACAACAACATCGCGAGCCTGCTTTACGCGCTGGAGGGTGCGTTCTTCACCGGCGAGGTCAAGAAATCCACCCTGCGCGCGCTACAACCCTATTACACCGCCATCCACGCCAACGCGGCCCAGATCAGCAGCCACACCGAAAAGCAGACCTTCCTCAAGGTCATCTACGAGAATTTCTACAAGGTCTATAATCCCGATGCCGCCGACCGGCTGGGGGTCGTCTATACTCCCAACGAGATCGTGCGCTTCATGATCGAGGGCACCGACTGGCTGTGCGAAAAGCATTTCGGCAAGCGGCTGATCGACCACGGGGTGGAGATTCTGGACCCCGCGACGGGGACCGGCACCTACATCTGCGAACTGATCGAGTATTTTCGGGGTCAGCCGGAAAAGCTCCGCCGCAAGTACATCGAAGAACTGCACGCGAACGAAGTCGCGATCCTGCCCTATTACGTGGCGAACCTGAACATCGAGGCGACGTATCAGGCCGTCTCGGGGCAGTATGCGGAATACCCGAATCTGTGCTTTGTCGATACGTTGGAACTGATCGAAGGCTTAGGGATCAAGTCAGGGCATCAACCAGACCTCTTTGGTTCACTAAGCGACGAAAACGTCGAACGGGTAAAGCGTCAGAACAAGCGCAAAATCTCGGTCGTAATCGGCAACCCGCCCTACAATGCCAACCAGCAGAATGAGAACGACAACAACAAGAATCGCGAATACCCGCATATCGACGGGCTGATCAAGCGATCCTTCGTCAAACTGTCCACCGCGCAGAAAACCAAGGTCTACGATATGTACGCCCGGTTCTTCCGCTGGGCGTCGGATCGCCTGCACGACGACGGCATCGTCGCCTTCATCACCAACCGCAGTTTCATCGACAGCCGCACCTTCGACGGTTTCCGGCGTTATGTCGTCGATGAATTTGATGAGATTTACGTGGTCGATCTGGGCGGCGATGTGCGCGCCAACCCGAAGCTTTCAGGCAACAAGAACAATGTGTTCGGCATTCAAACCGGGGTCGCTATTTCCTTTCTGCTCCGCCGCAAGCGTGATCCGAAAAAGGTGAAAGCGCCGGGTAGGGTGTTCTATGTGCGGCGGCCAGAGATGGATACAGCAGAGGACAAACTCG
>JANPBI010000407.1:0-4726 GCA_031430315.1 Rhodobacterales bacterium
GGGGAAAATCGCGGCATAGGCGCGGGCGCGGTCTGCGGCACCAGCCTCATCCGGTTGCGCCTCGATCTGCAGCCAGACCTGGTCGCCGGTCGAGGTCTGGGACCAAGCGGCGGAAGCAAAGCTAATCGTCCAGAGGACCGCAAACACCGTTAAAAACTTGGCCATGGGGAACCTTGATCCTTGCCTTCTCTCCGCCCCGCAATCCGGAATCGCACGGCTGTTGATGCCCGCATAGCAAGGGCGGGGGGGGCTTGTCACCCCATGAATCGGACCCTCGGGCGGTTGACCCCTGTCCCCCTTCTGCCTATGGAAGGGCGACCAGACGGGGCCCTGTCGCCCGGAGAGTTGCACCATGGCCGAAACCGCCCACACTCCACGCAGTTTTCAGGAAATCATCCTGCGCCTGCAGGCCTATTGGGCGGCCAAGGGATGCGCCATCCTGCAACCCTATGACATGGAGGTGGGGGCGGGAACGTTCCATCCGGCGACGACCTTGCGGTCCTTGGGGACGAAGCCCTGGGCCGCAGCTTACGTCCAGCCGTCGCGCCGCCCGACCGACGGGCGCTATGGCGAAAACCCGAACCGGCTGCAGCATTACTACCAGTATCAGGTGATCATCAAACCCTCGCCGCCCGACCTGCAGGCGCTGTATCTTGGGTCATTGGCCGCCATCGGCATCGACCTTTCGTTGCATGACGTGCGCTTTGTGGAGGATGACTGGGAAAGCCCGACCCTTGGGGCCTGGGGGCTTGGCTGGGAGGTATGGTGCGACGGGATGGAAGTCAGCCAGTTCACTTACTTCCAGCAGGTCGGCGGGCATGACTGCAAGCCCGTCAGTGGCGAGCTGACCTATGGGCTGGAACGGCTGGCGATGTATGTCCTTGGCGTCGATCATGTGATGGACATGCCCTTCAACGACCCACAGTCGCCGATCCCGCTGCTTTACGGCGATATCTTTCGCCAGACCGAGGAAGAATACTCGCGCCACAACTTCGACGGGGCCTCGACCGAAATGCTGTTTCAGCATTTTAAGGATGCCGAGGCCGAATGCGCGCGCCTGCTGGCGTTTCCGCCCGATGATCCGAAATCCGGCAAGCGCATCATCATGGCCCATCCCGCCTATGACCAGTGCATCAAGGCATCGCATCTTTTCAACCTGCTGGATGCACGCGGCGTGATCAGCGTGACCGAACGCCAGGCCTATATCGGTCGGGTGCGGGCTTTGGCGAAGGCCTGTGCCGATGCGTTCCGGCTAACCGAGGCGGGGGCGGACGCGTGAATGGCAAGCTGGTCGGGGGATTTCTGGTGGTGACGGCTTTGGTCGCGGGTGTCGCGATGTACTGGTTGCAGGTCTATGCGTTTTACGAACCCGTCGCCTTCACCCCGGGCGACGAGATCCGACTGACCCCGATTGAATCTGGCGTCCCCGAGGCGATTTTGGCCGAAGATGTCCAAGGGATCGACGGCACCTCGTCACCCTTGCGGTTCAGGGCCTGTTTCACCACGCCGCTGACTCAGGCCATGCTAACGGAAACCTATCGCAACTATCCTGCCGCCGTGCCGACCATCGCGCCGCCATGGTTTGACTGCTTTGACGCCAATGCCATTGGTACCGCGCTCGAAAAGGGCGAGGCGCTGGCGTTTCTGTCCCAGGAAAGCATCGCCCCCAAGATCGACCGGGTTGTGGCCGTGTTCCCGGACGGGCGCGCCTATGCCTGGCATCAGGTACAGCCCGAGACACCCGAGGGCATCGACTGATGGACGAGGCGGACCGCGACGCGCTGACCAAGCTGAAACGCCGCCACAAGCGCGACCTGCGCGAGGCGCATGCCCGCGGGTTGATGCAAGGCATCCTGTCTATGCTGCGCCCCGGAGATGTGGTGGTGGATTGCGGAGCCAATCAGGGCGTCATTTCCGGCCCGCTGGCCGACACCGGTGCCGTGGTCCATGCGTTTGAGCCTGATCCCTACAACTTCGCCAAACTGACCGAGCGGTTTGCGGGTCAGGCAAACGTGCATCTGCACCAGCAGGCGGTGGGCACGTCGGCGGGCACGGTGCGCCTGATGCGGGCCGCGAATTGGGATGCCAACCCCGACCTTGCCTCGGTCAAAAGTACCATCGTCGTGGGTGGCCGCAACATCGCCGAGACGGGCAACGGCATCGATGTCCCGATGATCGACTTTTGCGCATTCCTGCGGGGGCTGGTGGCAACGCATGGCCGCATCGCTTTCGTGAAAATGGACATCGAGGGGGCAGAGCTGGAGCTTTTGGCCGCGATGCTGGCGCAGGGGATGTTCGACGACATCCACCTGACCGTGGCCGAAACGCATGAACGCAAGTTCAAGGACCTGCGCCCCGCCTTTGCCGACCTGCGCGCGGCAATCTCTGCGGCGCACCCCATCACACGCGTCAATCTGGACTGGATTTGACCGTATGCCTTTAGGACCCAAGTGATGCCTGACCTGTTGATCGAGCTTTTCTCCGAGGAAATCCCGGCGCGCATGCAGGCCCGCGCGCGCGAGGATCTGAAGTCGCTGGTGACGAGCGGTCTGGTCGATGCGGGGCTGACCTATGCGGGGGCGGGGGCTTTCTCGACCCCGCGTCGTCTGGTGCTGGCGGTGGAGGGGCTGACGGCGTCGGCGAGCAATACGACAAAGGCGCGAAAAGGCCCCGCCCTTGATGCTCCAGATCAAGCGATATTTGGTTTCTTCAGAAGCTTGGAAATTGAAGCGTCTAATGACTGGTACAAGGAACGCCTCTTTACGCTTAGAAATGGAGAGGTAGTTGAGACAAATGGTATTCTGCTGAGCACATCTGACATTAAGGGAAAACGCGTGCTCATGGCGGCGTATGAAGTGGCTGGTCAGACGGCAAGCGAGATCGTCGCAGAGGTCCTAGAGAGTGTCATCCGCAACTTCCCTTGGCCTAAATCGATGCGCTGGGGGGCGGGCAGCTTGCGCTGGGTGCGGCCTTTGCAGTCGATCCTGTGCATCCTGACCGATGAGGGCGGGGCCGAGGTTGTCCCCCTGACCGTCGACGAGATCGTGGCGGGCGACACGACCGAAGGCCACCGCTTCATGGCGCCGGGGCGAATTGCGGTCACGTCCTTTGACGACTACGCGGCTAAGCTGAAACGGGCGCGGGTTGTGCTGGATACTTCTGAGCGTGAGGCTGCGATCTGGCAGGGCGCGCAGAACCTGGCCTTTGCCGCCGGGATGGACGTGGTCGAGGACAAGGGCCTGCTGGCCGAGGTCGCAGGGCTGGTCGAGTGGCCGGTGCCGTTGATGGGGCGGATTGGCGAGGCCTTCCTTGGCCTGCCGCCCGAGGTGCTGCAAACCTCGATGCGCGAACATCAGAAGTTCTTCTCATGCCGGAACTCCAAGACGGGCCGGATCGAAGGGTTCGTGACTGTCGCCAACATCGAGACGCCGGACCATGGCGCGACGATCCTAAAGGGCAACCAAAAGGTGCTGTCGGCGCGGTTGAGCGATGCGCGGTTCTTTTGGGAGAATGATTTGCGTGTGGCGAAGGAAGGCTTTGACGAATGGGTTGACGGTCTAGAAGCAGAAACCTTCCACAATAAACTCGGGAGCCAAGCGGAAAAGATCGATCGTTTCAGTGAGCTAGCGACAAATCTCGCAACTGCGCTTGGTGCAAATCCTGCCGATGTTGCAATGGCGGCTGCATTTTCGAAGCTTGACCTCCGTTCCGCAATGGTTGGCGAATTCCCGGAACTGCAGGGTATTATGGGCACATATTATATCCGTTCCGCAGGACAATCCGAAGCGATCGCAAACGCTGCGCGCGAACACTACTCGCCACTTGGCCCATCGGATAGCGTCCCCACGAGTCCAGTTTCATACACCGTGGCTCTCGCTGACAAGCTTGATACTTTGATAGGATTCTGGATAATCGACGAAAAGCCAACGGGATCGAAGGATCCATTTGCCTTGCGGCGTGCAGCTTTGGGTGTAATTCGCCTAGTGCTTACAAACAGTCTACGGATTCATTTGAAGGATATCGTTCTTAATCATGCAGTGAAGATTCAGGCCGAAATCGATGTAAAACTGAAGAATGAGAAGGCTGACGCAGTTTCTGACGCGCTTGCATCTGCCAATCGAGAACAAATTGGAGAGGTTCTTGCTCAGGAAATTTCTACCGATCTTCCGTCTCGGACTTCGCCCGAATGGGCCGAAATCGGAGAAAAGTTTGCGTCCGTTTCCGCTGATCTCCTCGCCTTCCTCCACGACCGCCTCAAAGTCTCCCTCCGCGACCAGGGCATCCGCCCGGACGTCATCGACGCCTGTCTCGCCATGCCGGGGAATGACGACCTCACCCTCCTCGTCAAACGCGCCGAGGCGCTGGCGGCGGTGATGAAGACCGAGGACGGCGCGAACCTGCTGCAGGGCTACAAGCGCGCGGCGAACATCCTGAGCCAGGCCGAAGCCAAGGACGGCGTCGAATACTCCTACGGCGCGGATATCAAGTTCGCGGAAACCGACGAGGAACGCGCCCTCTTCGCGGCCCTCGACACCGCCGAGGCCGCCATCATCCCCGCCATGCAGGCCGAGGATTTCTCCACCGCGATGACCGCCATGGCCGCCCTGCGCGCCCCCATCGACGCGTTTTTCACCGCCGTACTGGTCAACGCCGACAGCGCCATCATCCGGCGCAACCGCTTGAACCTGCTATCCCGTATCCGCACGATTTGCTCGGGCGTGGCGGA
>JANPBI010000408.1:0-21956 GCA_031430315.1 Rhodobacterales bacterium
CCCTTGATGGTCGATTGCTACATGTCGCTGACCGTCAACTACGCCATTCGCCTTGCCGAAACGGCGAAGCCCCTAAACATCCACTGGTGGGAAGAGGTGCTGTCGCCCGACGACGCCGATGGCTACCGCGAGATCAAACGCGCGCATCCGACGCTGACCTGGACCACGGCCGAACATGAATATACCCGCTACGGCTTTCGCCAGCTGATCGCCGAGCGGACAATCGATATCCTGCAGCCCGATGTGATGTGGGTCGGTGGTCTTACCGAGACGCTGCGCATCGCCGCCCATGCCGCCGCCTATGACACACCCGTCATCCCGCATGGCTCAGGCCCTTATTCGTATCACTTCATTGCCAGCCAACCCGGCCTCGCCTTTTGCGAATACGTCGCGGCAAGCCCTGACGGCCAATCAATCCAGCCGGTGTTCGGCGACCTGTTCACCGGAGAGCCAGTGCCGGTGAACGGGAGATTGAAGCTATCGGATGCACCGGGCTTTGGCATGCAGCTTCGCGACCAGGCGATGCTGGTCGCAGTGGCGTAACGGTGCAGGCCCGCGTGGGTGCAGGTAGTCTTTGCGCCCCGAAAAGTTGCCACGTCGATGTGGGGATATGGGTTATCGGTGGCTGAAATACGCGACAAGAGGAACGCTCATCTACGCGACCCGCGCCGGTTGTGCGATCAAAGCAGTCCCCGCCTTGCCAGATTGGCCATCATTGCTCTGGTACCAAAGGTCCATTCCGGGGCCTCGGTCGACAGGCGCACGGTATTGATCAGTGACCCCAATTCCACCGCCGAAATGGTCACGACATCGCCCGCGTGATGCGTGAAGCCTTGCCCCGGCCCATCGCGGTCCTGCACGGGCGCAAACATGGTACCGCAGTACAACATGAAGCCGTCAGGATACTGGTGGTGACGCCCGCGCGTCTGCGCTACCAGGTCGGCCGGGTCGCGGCTGATCTCGGCCATCGATGACCGCCCGGTCATCGTGAAGCCGTCTGCGCCAGTGACCAACATGGTCAGGTCCATCCGGCGGACGTGGTCGAGGGTGAACATGTCATCAAAGAGCCGGATGAAGGGGCCGATGCTGGCGGCGGCATTGTTGTCTTTGGCCTTGCCAAGAAGCAGGGCAGAGCGACCTTCGACATCGCGCAGGTTCACGTCATTGCCAAGCGTTGCGCCAACAATCCGGCCCTTACTGTCCACGGCCAACACGACCTCGGGCTCCGGGTTGTTCCATTTGCTGATCGGGTGCAGGCCGACGGTTGCGCCATATCCCACTGCCGACATCGGCTGTGCTTTGGTGAAGACTTCGGCATCCGGACCGATCCCGACTTCAAGGTATTGCGACCACAGCCCTTCGGCCTGCAGCAGCCGCTTGACCTCGGCGGCCTTGTGCGAGCCGGGGATCAGGTCGCGCAGGCTGTCGCCGATCACGCCTGCAACGCGTGCGCGGATTTCGGCGGCGCGGCCCGCATCGCCTGCCGCGCGTTCCTCGATGACCCGCTCTATCATGGAGCGGGCAAAGGTCACGCCACAGGCCTTGATCGCCTGCAGATCGCAAGGCGCAAGTAAGCGCGTGGCATCGGCGGTGGCCTCGATGCTGGCGGTCATCAGGTCCGATAACGCGCCGACGTCCTCGCCGGGAGTTTCGAGGACATAGGCAACCGGGTCGGGCAGTTCCAGCACGTCGCGCAAGGTCGGCGTCGTGCTATTGGTGATGTCGATCACCTGACCTTTGCGCAAGGTGACGACTGAAGGGCCGATCCCGGCCCGCCAGACACGACCGACCAGGGTGGCGGATTCGGGCAGGAAAGCCATCAGGGGTGTCCTTTCGTGCGGCAAAAGGTGCGATCGGCGGCACTATGGCTCGATCTGCACTTTGATGTCATCCTCGGCGCCGATGACGGCCTGCATGGCGGCGTTGACCTCGGCCAGCGAAAAGACCGAGGTGATCAGCGGTTTCACGTCGACCCGCCCAGAGGTCATCAGGGAAATCGAAGTCGCGAAAACGTTGGCAAACCGGAATGACCCGGCAAGGGTGATCTCGCGCGCCATCAGGATGTTGAGCGGCAGCGTCACGGCGGCGTGCAAGGTGCCGACCTGCACGATGGTGCCGCCACGCTTGATAACGGCGAGCGCTTGGGAAAGGGCCGCGGCGGCCCCCGCGGCCTCGATCACCACATCAAAGCCGCCCGGGGCCAGAGCGTCGGCCATAAGGGCAAAGTCCGGCGATTGGGCGTCAAGTACGCCGTCCGCGCCACGATCGAGTGCTACCTGGCGTCGACCAAGAAGGATATCGCTCAGCACGACGCTTCGTGCCCCAAAGACCCGCGCTGCAAGTGCGCTCAGCTGGCCAATGGTACCACCGCCCGTCACCAGCACCGACCGACCTGCAAGATTGCCCGCCCGCCTGGCCGCATGGACCGCCACTGAAAGGGGTTCAGCCATCGCAGCCTCGCCCCAGCTGAGCGTATCAGGCACTGAAAAGGCATTGGCGGCAGGGGCGATGATGTACTCTTCAAACCCTCCATTGATATGCGGGTCACAACTGGCAGAGCCATAGAACCGCATGGAGATGCACAGGTTGTAGCGCCCGCCCCGGCAGAATTCGCAATGACCGCAGGGCATCGAGGGATCGACCGCCACCCGCTCTCCGATGCGGGCTGCGGACACCTCTGCCCCGACTTCGACAATCTCGCCCGCAAATTCATGGCCGGGCACAAACGGGCGCTTGGGGCTAAAGTTGCCGACGCGGCCGTGCGTGTAATAGTGGATGTCGGACCCGCAAATGCCCGCGCGGCGCATCGCGAGCACGACCTCGCCCGGTCCGGCCACCGGCTTTGGCAGGTCGGTCGCGCGTAAGTCCCGGGCGCCGTAGAGCAGAAAGGCCTTCATCTTGCGGGGTCCTTGGACAGAAAACGCGTGTTAAGTGATGGTGACGGCAGAGCCTGCCACAGTGGCGCGGGTGATCGCCTCGGCATCCCAGGCGATGCCAAGGCCGGGCGCGTCCGAGGGCACCGCGTGCCCATCCTCAATCCGCATCGGCGCCGTCGTTAGGCTATCCAGCTGCGGGATGTATTCGATCCAGCGGGCGTTCGGGACGGCGCAGGCCAGCGCGACATGTAGCTCCATCAGAAAATGCGGGCAGACCGGAACATTGAACGTCTCGGCCAGATGCGCAACCTTGAGCCAGGGCGTAATGCCACCGATACGAGCGACATCGACCTGCACGATGGAGCAGGCGCCGCGCTGCAGATATTCGCGGAAATGCTGTGGGGAGTAGAGGCTTTCACCGACTGCGATGGGCAGGGTCGTGCTGTCGGACAGGCGCTGGTGGCCGGATAGGTCGTCGGCGGGCAAGGGCTCTTCCAGCCACGCGATGTCGAGCGGTGTGAGGCAGCGGGCGCGGCGGATCGCCTCGTCAACGGTGAACCGCTGGTTGGCGTCCGTCATGATCTCGAACGCCGGGCCGACCGCATCGCGCACGGCGGTCAGGCGCGCGACATCTTCAGAAACATGAGGGCGGCCAATCTTGATCTTGGACCCGCCGAACCCCGCCGTCTTGGCACGCAGCGCGTCGTCAACGAGTTCGGGGGTATCGATGTGCAGCCAGCCGCCTTCGGTGGTGTAGAGCGGCAAGCGCGATTGCGCACCGCCTGCCATGATGTGCAAGGGCTGGTTGGCCTGTCGGCATTTCAAATCCCAAAGGGCGGTGTCGATGGCAGCCTGCGCCAGCGCCGTGATCGCGCCGACGGAAGTGGCGTGGGTCAGGAACAAGAGATCGCGCCAGATGCGCTCGATCTCGGAGGCCTCGCGCCCGATCAGCGCGGGGGCGAGCGTTTGGCGAATCAAGGCTATCACCGACGGCCCGCCTGTGCCGATGGTATAGCTGTAGCCAGTGCCAACCGCCCCATCGGTGTCGGTGATGCGAACGATAGGGGTTTCCTGGCTGACGAATGACTGGATGGCGTCGGTGCGTTTGACCTTTGGCACCAGGTCGACCATCAGGGCTTCGACGCGGGTGATCCTGGCCATGGGTCAGGCCGCCTGCGCGTGAATGAAGCCCATGATCCGGCGCGAAACGGCGTCGTAGTTGCGGTCGTTCTCCACCGCGCCCTTGATGCGGTAGCCGTCCATCACCAGGATACGGTCGGCGACATCGACCATCTCGGGCATGTCGGAGGTGATCAGCAGGACCGCCGTTCCTTGCGCTGCCAGTTCGTGGATCAGGTCGTGCAGATAGGCCTTGGTCTTGATGTCGATGCCGACCGAGGGTTCGTCGATGATCAGAAGTTTCACCCCCGCCGCGATCCATTTGGCGACGGATACTTTTTGCTGGTTGCCGCCAGACAGGTTGCCGATGGTCTGGTATACGGACGGCGTCTTCAACTCCAGCCGCCGCAGCACGGGGCCGACACCAGCGTTGATGGTGCTGTCGCGCAGGAAGCCCATCGCATTGGCCAGCCTGCGCCAGATGGTAATGCCGCCATTCGCGAGAACCGAATGCATGAGGATAAGACCCTCGGCCTTTCGGTCCTCGGAGACATATCCGATGCCATGGCGGTGGAGCGCATCAGCGACGGAGGCGATCTGGACCGGCTGGCCTTCGACGCGGACCTCGCCAGCCAACTGCTTTGACAGACCCAGGATTGCCTTGGCCAGTTCACTGCGCCCGGCCCCGACCAGACCGTAAAGCCCAAGGATTTCCCCCGGGCGCACCGCCAGGTCAATGTCGCGATGACCAAGGCCGGAAGCATAGCCTTTGAGTTCCAGATAAGGTGCTGCATCCGGCCGGACGCGCGGCGCGCGTTTTGTGATGCGCTCTGCGCGGCCGATCATCATCTGCACAACATCGCCACGATTAAGGGTCGAAAGGTCCGCGCTGTCGCAGGCATTCTGGCCATCGCGCAGGACGGTCACGCGGTCGCAGATGTCGAAAACCTCTTCCAGCTTGTGGCTGACAAAACCGATGGCGACCCCGTCATCGCGCAGCCGGCGCAGGATGCGGAAAAGGACAGTAGATTCGTTCGGCGTCAGCGAGGCGGTGGGTTCATCCAGCAAAAGGACCCTGGATTGCAGCGACAGCGCTTTGCCGATTTCCACCAGTTGCATCTGCGCGACGGAAAGTCGTGAGACGATGGTGCGCGGATCAACGTCGAGGTCTAGCAGCTTCAGCCACTTTTCCGCCTCGCGGTGGAGAGACGCATAGTCGACGCGGCTGAGCGCATTGCGGCCGAGGCGGTCCAGCAGGATGTTCTCGCCGACAGAAAATCGCGTGACAAGGTTGCGCTCTTGATGGACGACGCCAAGGCCGCCTGCCGCCGCCTGCCGCAAGTTGGCAAATCGGACAGGTTTTCCGTCCATCGACACGGTGCCGCTGTCGGGCTGGTAGATGCCGGTCACGATCTTGATCAGCGTCGATTTGCCTGCGCCGTTCTCGCCCAGCAAAGCATGGATCGACCCCGGCTGCATCGTCATTGATACATCGTTCAGCGCCTTGACGCCGGGGAACGACTTGCTCACATGGCTGATATGCAGGGCAGTCATGCGGCACCCCTGCGCGCCTGCACACGGGCGATGCGGACCTCACGCAGGCGGTTGATGCCGACCGCCCAAAGGATCAGGCCGCCCAGCACGATCTGCACCACGAAGGGGTCAATGTTGAACATCACGAGGCCTTGCGTGATGATCGCGATAATCACGACGCCAAAGAACGTCCCTGCGACCGAGACGCGCCCCCCGCTCAGCAGGGCACCACCGATGACCGGGGCGGCAAAGGACGAGATCAGCCAATCGTCGCCGATCGTGGGCTGGCCGATCTGCAGCTTGGCCGCCAGCATCACCCCCGCCAGGGCCGCCAGCAGGCCCGAGATGGCATGCGCCCAGATGATCGTGGCCTTCGGGTCGATCCCCGACATTTCTGCCGCATGCGGGTTCGATCCCATCGCAAGGATATGCCGCCCGATGCGCAACCGGTTGAAAAGGACCCACATGCCAAGACTTGCGATGACCATGGGCACAAGAAGCCACGGGATCGGTCCGAAGACCGATCCATTGCCAAACGCCTTGACCGTCTCGGGCACACCGTAAAACGGCTGCGCCTCGGTGATGCCGAGGTTGATCCCCTTGAAAATCTGCAAGCCAGCAAGGGTGATGATGAAGGCCGAGATCATCGTGCGGGCGATGATGTAGCCGCTAGCCATGCCCGCTGCTATTCCAATGCCAAGGGCAAACGCCAGCGCCAACGGCACGGGGAGGCCGAACTTCTCCATCACACCGACAAAGCTGATCGCCACCAATCCACCGATGGAACCAAGGGCCAGGTTCATCTGGCCAAGTCCGATGATGACCAGCTGGCCAAGGGCAATGACCATATTCACCGAGATGGCGGACAAAAGGACGAAGATGTTGAACGACGACAGGAAGGCAGGCTGGAAAAGGCTGATGCCGACGATGGCTGCAAGGCTCACAATTCCGGGGCCGATCCAGTCGTTATCGAAGGTTTGGGTAAGGCGGCTGTCGCGCTGGTCGCCCATCAGATCATCCCCCGAGATTTCAAAAACAACTGCCGCGCCCGGTCGGCCAGGACAGCGATCAGCAACATCATGCCGAGGAAGGCGAGGATCCAGAACTCGCCCACCCGCATCAGAAGGAGGCCCGACGTCATGACGTTGACAAATGTTGCACCCAGCAAGGTCCCAAGGACCGACACCCGACCGCCTGACAAAAGCGTGCCGCCCAAGACCGGCGCGAGGAAAGCAGGGAGCAGCCAGTCCTGCCCCAATTGCCCGGCCATCGAGGGCACTGCTGCCCCGGTGCGCGCTGTCACCATCAGCCCGGCCAAGGCGGCCAGCAACCCGGTCAGCACATGGCAGGCGGTAATGACGCGCCCCGTCCGGATGCCCGAAAGCTCGGCCGCGCGGGGGTTTGCACCAGCGGCCAGCATTTGGCGACCAAGCGTCGTCAGGCGGTAGAACACCACCAGCGCCCCGCACATCGTGACCGAAATCAGCAAAAGCGGCGAGATCAGGCCAAAGAACCGCATCTTGCCAAATGCCGCGACCTCGGGCGGCAGACCGTTGAACGCGGCAGCCTTGGTCAGAAAGATCATCACACCGAAAAAGATGCTCATGCTGGCAAGGGTGATGATGAAGCTGTGGACGCCGGATTTCACCACAGTAAAGCCATTGATGAAGCCAAGCGTCGCGCCGAACAGCGCCGCCAGCGGGACCGCCAAGTAAAGCGGCAGCCCCAGGACCTGCACCAGCCAGCCGAACACCATGGCGGCACAGACGCCGATCGCGCCGACCGACAAGTCCAGCCCCCCGGTCACGATCACCGCCATCATGGCAAGGCCGATCATCGTGTCGATGCCGATCTGCCGCCCGATTGTGAAAAGGCTGAAGGGCGACGTGAACCCGTCCAGCGTGACAGCAAAGATCAGCACCGTCAGTGCGATCAGGACTCCCAGACCGAACTCATTGCTGAGGAGAAACCGCGTGCTGCCCGAAGCCCGTCCAAACGAGGCGGCTTGCGGCAAGGTGGCATCGCCTGAAGTTGAAGCATCGCTCATTGGTCCGGTCGATCCGCCTGCAAGGACAAGGGTGTGGCGGCGACCCAAAAGGCCGGCCGCCACAAAGCCAGTGAGACAGGGAGGTGCCTCACTTGCAGGTCATAAAGTCTTTCTCGAAGTTGGCCAAAAGATCTTTGGTGATCCCGACCATCGCGTCCACATAAGTCGGTGCGGTGGCCTGATCAACAAAGACGGTGCCACTGTCGACGAACTTGGTCGTCAGGGCGTTCGACTTCCACGGCGCATCGTCATTGAGTGTGCAACCAGTGTTCAGCTTGTCGAGGACGTAAGAGCCGATATAGCCTTGGCCATAGGGGTTCTGCAGCATGGTGCCGTCGACGAAGCCGTCGGCAATTGCCTTGATGACCACTTCGTCATGGTCGATGCCGACCATCTTGATCCGCTTGTCGCCGATCTTGCGCAGCGAGTTTGCAGCGACCACCGCAGGCACCCAGGCCGTCGTGACAATGCCGTCCACGTTGGCGGCGTTGGCGGCCAGATAAGCGTTGATCTTTTCTTCGGCCGGTTGCGGCGCATCGATGTCGGCGATGACCTGCACGACCTCGACCGCGCCATTGGTCTCGTCCGCCGCCCTTTGTACCGCGTCGATGCGCAGTTGCGTGTTGGGATCAACCAGAAAGCCGGTGAAGTGCGCGATCTTGCCTTTGCCACCCATCACGCGGATCAGTTCTTTTGTGCCCAGATAGGCCGAGTTGCCGGTATCGGTGCCAAAGCAGAAAAGCGCAGGCGAAGGGTCTTTCAGGCAACCGGCGGCGGCGATGACCTTGCCGCCATTGTCGACCAGTTCCTGCGCAACCGCCGATGTGCCCACGGCGTCGCCGGGAAAGATCAGGAACGAGTTGTAGCCCTGCGTCAAAAGGCTTTCCAAAAGCTGGCTTTGCAGGTTCAGCTCCCACTTAGCAGGCACACGGTAGTCCCCGGCACCCAGGCTGAAATCCTTCATCGCATCCGCTCCGGCCTGTTCCCAAGCGCCGAAGTAGGGATGCGGACCGCCAGGAACGAGAGCAACTTTAGTCGCAGGATCGGCAAAGACCGGGGCACAGATGGCAGAACTCAGCAACAGCACGACGGCTGCTTTCGTGATGACTTTCATGAGAATCCCTCCCGAGGACATGCCATGGATGGCGCTTCAAGATACTAATATATTGGTTTTGTGATGCAAGTCATTTCTGGAGTCCGCCAGCAGAAAACTTGCCCCATGCCACGGAACGGATTTGGCGAGCGTCAGTGAAGTGCAAAGGCATCAAAAGGACCCCAATCGAGTGGCGGGTCCGCCAGCATGGCCGCGTTTCGCCGCAGACTTGCGGCTTTGGCTGACCCCACCAGCACCGAAGCCACCGCGGGATGATCCCGCACAAAATGCAGCGCCGCGGAAGCAAGGGTGCCCCCTTGCCGCGCCGCCTCGGCGGCCATCGCGTTGACCCGGGACGTGATGTCGGCGCTTGGCGGGCAATAGTCGAAATGCGCGCCGCGTCCTGCACCGGTTGCAAGGATGCCGGAATTGAACACCCCTCCGATCACGACCCCCGTCCCAGCAGCAAGACACTTTGGCATGACTTCGGCGGCAGCGGTCCGGTCAAGCAGGGTATAGCGACCGGCCAACAAAAGAAAGTCGATTTGCGCGTGATTCATCACGTTCAGAACCGCCGCTACCTCGTTGACACCCAATCCATATCCCGAAATCACACCTTGAGACTTCAGGTCGACCAGCGCCCGCAATCCGCTCCCCATGAAGGTGGCAAAATGCTGATCATAGGCGGCCCCCAGCGCGCTGCGTTCCAGATCATGGACGTAAAGGATGTCGACGCGGTTCAGTCCCAGCCTTGCGAGGCTGAAATCATGCGAACGCATGATGGCGTCGTAGGAATAGTCGAATTCGACGGTAAATGGCAGTGGATCGACAAAGCCGTGGTCGGGCACTTTATCCCGGGGCACGGGGCGCAGCAGTTTGCCAACCTTGGTTGACAGGACGTAGCCCGTCTTGTCGCGCAGAAAATCCCCGATCCGGCGTTCAGACAGGCCAAAGCCATAGAACGGTGCCGTGTCGAAGTAACGCATCCCGACTTCCCAGGCTGCCTGCATTGCCTCCATCGCCGCATCGCGCCCGATGGGCAGGTAGAGACCGCCAATGGCCGCACCCCCAAAGCCAAGGCCGGAAAGCTGCAGGCCGGTTGTACCAAGGGGACGGGTCATGGGATGATCCTTAGCTGGAAAGGTGCTGGCGGGCAGCTTGGAGAATGCCGAGGTGGCGGATGTCGGTCAGTGACGCTTCCATGGCCGCCATTGCGTTTGGATCAAGGCCCGAGCCGAATACCGGCTGCAACGCCACGAACGCACGAAGCGTGTCAGCCACCGGCACATTAAGTCCCGGCAGGTTGCTCCATTCCTGCAATTGCGGATCGAAAAGCGGCAACGGACGACCCGCCTCATCCACGCCTTGGCAAGACCGGATCCACGCCGCCAGCGCAAAACACAAGTGCGGCCCATCGCAGCCTTTTGCCCGCAGCTCACGCAAGGGGGCAACCAGCCGTTGCGGCACCTTGAGGCTGGCATCGGTCGCGATCTGCGCACATTTGTGATGCAGGGCCGTATTGTCGAACCGGGCAAGCAGGCGGTCGGTGTATTCGGCAACGTTGATCCCCGGCGCGATGGTGGGGGCCACCTCATCCCAAAGGGCTGCGACAAACGCGCGGATCACGGGGTGGCCGATTGCTTCGGCGACCGTCTCGGCCCCGGTCAACCGCCCGAAAGCGGCAATCGTTGAATGCGCGCCGTTCAACAGCCGCAGCTTCATCGCCTCATGGGGTGCGACATCGGTGGTGAACTCCGCCCCGGACAGCGTCCAATCGGGTCGGCCGGTGGGAAAGCTGTCTTCAATGACCCATTGGCAGAACGGCTCTGCCATCACGGGCCAGGCGTCGGTCAGCCCAAGGCGCGTGGCAACCAGCGCGCGGTCAGCATCGGTGGTGGCCGGGACGATGCGGTCCACCATGCAGGACGGACACGCAACGTTGTCCGCGACATGACGACCCAGCGCCGGATCGCGCGCCTCGGCAAACTGGGTCAGCACGCGGTGCAGAAGGTGGCCGTTGGCCGGCAGGTTGTCGCACGACAGGATAGAGAAGGGCGGAATTCCGGCTACGCGCCGCTGCACCAGCGCTTGCGCAAGGAACCCGAGTGCAGTGCCGGGCGTGTCTGGATGCGCCAAGTCGTGCAGAACGCCTGGATCATCGGCCTTCAAATCAGCGCTGGCGACATTGGCGGCATACCCCTTTTCTGTGACCGTCAGCGAAACGATCCGAACCGCCGGATCCGCCATCGCCGACAGCAGCGCCTGCGGGTTTTCAGGCGCGACGAACGTGTGGCGGATCGACCCGATCACACGCAAGGCCTGAGCGTCGTTCTCGCGTAAAGCGAGGGTATAAAGACCGTCTTGCGGGGCAATTGCATCGCGGGTGTCGGGGTTTCGAAGCGATGCTGCCGTGATTCCCCAGTCTACCGTCCCGGCGTTCAGGCAATCATCGGTCAGCGCCGCCATATGCGCCCGATGAAATGCACCAACGCCCAGATGTACGATGCCAGTCCGGACCGCTTTTCGGTCGTAGCGCGGGCGGGCGATGTCGAGGGGGATGCGGTCAAGGGTGGCATCCGAAAGGCGCGTCACAACCGACCCTCGCGAAGGTGGTACACGTCGGCCGCAGTGTCCCTGAGGATTGCGCGCTGGTCAGCCTCGGGTAGGTCCGCAATCGCGTCGCGCACAAGGCTGATGGTGCTTCCATAGTCAGCGGCGAGCAAGCTCACCGGCCAGTCGCTGCCCATCATGCACCGCCCTGGCCCAAAGATGCGCAGCACCTCTGCGATGTAGGGCGCAATCTGAGCAGGTGTCCATTTGGCCCAATCCGCCTCGGTCACCATACCCGACAGCTTGCACCAGACGTTTGCCTCCGCCCCGAAGGGCTGCATCAAATTTGACCAAGCAGCAAAGCCGTTCCGCGCGATGTCGGGCTTGGCGATGTGGTCGATGACAAAGCGCAATTTCGGCAAGGCGCGTACCGTCTCCAGCGCCGCCGGGATTTCGCGCAGACGGATCAGAAGGTCGTAGACCAGCCCGCGCGCTGCGACCTCGACCAGGCTGCGCCGCACTTCCGGGCGGCAGAGCCACCGCGGGTCCGGCTCGTCATGCACCTGATGGCGCACGCCCACCAGCCATTTACCCCCTTTGGCCGCCATCAGCGCGTCCAGCTGCGCGCCGACGTGCGGAGCTGTCAGATCGACCCATGCCACCACGCCGGCGATGAAATCGGTCGCCTCGGCTAAATCAAGAAAGGCGTGGGACTCGTCGAAACTGGACCAAGTCTGCACCAGAATGGTCTTTTCCACACCCGCCGGGGCCAGCAACGGGCGCAGATCCTCGGGGGTAAAGATGCGGCGGATTGGCGTGACCGGCCCGATCATCCAGGGATAGTCGCCCCGGTCGGGATCCCAGAAATGGTGATGCGCGTCGATGGCGGGGATCATTGTCAATCCATGTGAAAGATGTTGTCCATCATCGCCCACCATTCACCCGGCTTGGCGGTAGAAAGGGGTTGCTGACAGGGTTCGCATTCGCGCCACCAGCGTTGGGTTTCGGAATCAGCGGCAATTGCCCGACCCGACGCCGCAAAGTCATCGCCGTGGTATTCGAAAGTGCCGAAAAGCAGGTTCTCCGGCTCTTTGATGAAGATGTCAAAGTTGCGCCAGCCGTTGCGGCGCATTGTTTTCAGCACACCTGGCCAGACCGCAGCATGCAGCCGCTTATAGTCAGCCACCCTGTCCGTCGTGAGGCCAATGACCATGCCATATCTAGTCAAAATGCAGCCCTCCGTTCATGTCGATTACCTCACCGGTGATGAACCCGGCCAAGGGGGACGCAAGGAACATTACCGCATGGGCGACCTCTTCGGGCTGGCAAAATCGCCCGACCGGGATGGAGGACAGCTGGGCGGCCTGCTGATCCGCGCTTAGTTGTTTTGACACCATCGGCGTCATCACATAGGCGGGCGCGATGGCATTCGCCGTAACGCCCTCGCCCGCAACTTCGCGCGCGATAGAAAACGTCAGGCCGATCATTGCGGTCTTGGACACTGAATACGCGGTGCCTGCGGTCAACCCGCCCGATTTCGCGGCATAAGACGACATGTTGATCACCCTGCCCCACCGTGCCGTCCGCATCCCCGGCAGGAACGCCTGTGCCAGCAAAAACGCTGCGTCGACGTTGATCGCCTGCACCCGGTGCCAGTCGTCCAGCGTCGTCGACGCAATCTTGGCATTGCTGAGCACGCCCGCATTGTTGACTAGGATGTCAACGCGCCCAACCGCATCAACGATGTCGAAGGCAGCCTTTGTCACTGCCGCCGGATTGGCCAGATCGACGCAGAACGACGGGACAGAAAGACGTTTGGCGAGGGCTTTCAGCGCATCTTCTGCGAGGTCAATCAGGACGACCTTCACCCCTTGTGCAGTCAATGCCTCGGCCACGGCGGTGCCGATTGCCCCCGCAGCACCTGTTACGACGGCAGTCCTTCCAGTCAGCGTCATGGCCGGCCTTTCTGCACGCTGAATCACGCCCTGTCGGTCCGGCATATCAACCACACTGAAAATTCGGCGGCTTGCAATGTAACCAATATATTGGTATTTTCATCCTGTCAATTGATGCTGGATGGGGCCAAGACCGGGACCTGTGGGTGGGCGCAGAAACGCTTGCAAAGGGCCGCGGCGCTGTTAAATCAACTGAATAAATACAAGGCTGATGAATGGCGCGCCCCCGGAAGAAAGACCCGCAAACCGCGAATGACGACGGCGCCGATGTATCTGCGCTTCCTCGATCGCTTATCGCAAACATTGACCCTGCCCTTCCGAAGACCGCGCAAGTCTATGGCATCATGCGCCGCGCCATCGTCAACCTGCACCTTGCCCCCGGCAGTATCGTCAACGAAAAGCTGCTGTGCGACCAGTTTGGCATTTCCCGCACGCCCCTGCGCGAGGCGATCTTGCAGTTGCAGGCCGAGAACCTAGTCTCGGTTGTGCCGAATTCCGGTACTTATGTCTCGAAGATCGACTTGCAATCGGTTTTCGACGGCCAGCTTGTCAGAGAGGTGCTGGAAACCCGGGTTGTCCGTCTGGCCGCCAACCGAATGACCCCTCAATTCGAACGCGCACTGGATTTCAACATGCACCAGCAAAGTCGCATGGCCGCCGATCTTGATTATGACGGGTTTTACGAGCTGGACGAAGCTTTTCATACGATGATCTGCGAATTCGGGGCCTCGGCCCATATCTGGAGGATCATCAATAGCGCCAAGGCGCAGCTCGACCGGGTACGGCGGATGTCCTACCCGCTGGTCAGCCATCTGGACGTGGTGCTGCACGAACATGGAAACGTGGTCGACGGATTGAAGCGGCGCGACCCGGACGCCGCCGAAGCGGCGATGAAAGTACATGTCGACCGCGTCTTCACGATGATCCGCCGCCTGACCAACGACCGAAGTGACTATTTCGCTGCTGATACCGTCGAGGTGTTGAACGGCTATGAAAGCGGGCGCTGACGTGGCGCCGATGCGTGTCTGCTGCATCGGCGAATGCATGATCGAACTCGGCCAGCTGGACCTTGCCGCGGGAACCGCACGGGTCGGCTTTGCCGGTGACACTTTGAATACCGCGACTTATCTCGCGCGGCTTGGAATCGCGGTTGCTTACGTGACCAATCTCGGAACCGATACGTTCTCCGACCGGATGGTCGCTGGCTGGCAGGCCGAAGGGATCGACGTGTCCTTCGTTGGGCGCGATGAAAAGCGCCTTCCCGGCATCTACGCAATCGAGACGGATGCGTGGGGCGAACGATCGTTCCGCTACTGGCGCGAGGCGTCCGCGGCGCGGACCATGTTTTCCGGGGTCGGAGTATCGCTGGCGGATCTGGCTGCGTTCGACGTGGTCTACCTATCTGGCATCACGCTGGCGATCCTGCCGCCCGACGTGCGGGCGAGGCTGATCGCAGAGATGGCAAGGCTACGCGCAGCGGGAAAGTGGGTGGTGTTCGACACCAATTATCGGCCGCGTCTTTGGACCGACGCATCGGTCGCGCGCGACAGCTTTGTCGCGATGTGGGCGGCTGCAAGCCTGGCGCTTCCGTCCTTTGACGACGAAGAGGCACTCTTTCCCGGCAGTAGCCCCGCTGATGTCGTGGCACGGATTTCGGGCTGCGGGCCAGGCGAAATCGCTTTGAAGAACGGCCCCAGAGGTCCGTTGATCTGGGCGGATGGCCGAGCATGGCAGGCAGACTTTGACGTCGAGCCGCGCGTGGTAGACACGTCAGGCGCAGGCGACAGCTTCAACGCCGGTTATCTTGCGGCACGCCTGCACGGGGCAGTACCGATCGCCGCCGCAACGGCCGGGCATCGGCTCGCCGCTGCAGTGATCCGCCATCACGGCGCAATCATCCCGCGTGCCGCAATGCCGTGCTAGCGATGGGCCCGCGTCACCAGGAGATGTTCCAGCGCCGCTATGTTGCTCCGCAATACTGCCAGGCCCTTGAGCCTGCCGATGGTCGGATCGCCGGGCTGGCCCTTTCGGCCCAGATCATCAAGGATGTTCTGGCCGTGATCGGGGCGGAACAGAATGTTCCAGTCGGCACGGCCCACGGCACGACGACGGCGCTCCTCGGCCAGGATCACCGCGCGATAGTTAGCTTCGGTAGACATAATGCGCGGCAGGCCCAAACGCGGAAACGGCGCGTCGTAGGCATGGCAGCAAAGCTGCATCCCAAGATCTTGTGCTAGGGGCATCACTTCCGCAAGAAAATCGATCAGATGATGGCGCAGCCTTCCAGCCGATATCGCATCATATTCTGCCAAATGCGCCTGCACATTGACCAAAGTCATCCAGGACGCCGCTCCTCGCACGCCAAAAACCACGTTGGCGGTCAATGCCTTGCGGTCCATGTCCTCCATCGCGGCAAAACGGGCGGCGGCAGCTTCGGCGACGAGTTGCCCAAACTCCTCGACCGCCCCTGCGCCGTCTATGATGTGGATGTCGAACAACGCGAAATCAAACCGCATGCATGGCGCGCCATTGGTCAACCGCCATGCAAGATCGGTGCGCGTCTCTTCCAACACCGGCATAAAGTGATAGCAAATGACCTCGATCCCCGCGCGGCAGGGATTGGTCATGTTGTCTTTCCAGGTCGCGATCTGCGCGCGGCAGTCGCCCTTTTTGCTTCTGGATATCCTCGGAAACCGGCAAGCTTTCGACCGCGTCCCAGCGCAGGCTGGATGACGTGCCGTCCTTCATGGTCGCGATCATTTCCTGACGCGCTGCAATTTCCTCAGCTGTCCAGAGCAAGCCGGTCGGGACATGGTGAAGGGCCGACACAACCCCCTCGACCCCGGCCTGCATCATGTCGTCGACCGAGGCCAAGTCCTTTGGCCCGAACCATCGCCAGGTTTGCCACATTGCTGGATCGCCTCGAATTCTGCAAAGACACCCGCCACGGCGGCATAACTTTGAATCCAGTGTATTGGTCTCTTTACGCTTGTCAGAACGAGGTCAATTGACAGCGACTGGACGGGCATGCACCCGAAACCCTGGGGCCAGGGACACACCGAAAATGGCAGTCCACAGGACAAAGCAGATGAGTGACGTCCGTCTGGTGTAGCTGCCCAACCAGGCGAAATTGGTCGGCCAGACACGACCAGTGCAAACGTAGATGCAACCGCACCATCGCAAGGGGCACCACGTTCAAAAGTCGACTTGCCTAACCTAGGAAGGTCGATCCAGCGTTGCTGTGCCCCCGACAGCCGTGTGCAACCTTGGCCCCCGGCCCAGTGTTGGCGTAGTTTAGTCGGTTGATTATCAATCCTGCTGCGCATCGCAATGCCAAGACTTCTGCCCGCGCTTGAGCCCGGAGGACCTTATGGCAAGCAGAGGACGGCCCTATGGTTCACAAGCACGTCTTGCAAACCTTTGCACACGCCAGTCTTCGCGCGCCCTTAGTCGTCTGATCCATGACCGCCACGCCCTGCCAGAAAACCTACCGGCCGTTCACCTTTGACCAAAAGGAGGAATCGGCGTGAGACTTCAATCGTCAGACTTATTTGGGAAAGATCGTGCGGGTACCCGGGGCCCAGACATTCATCGTCAACGCCGAGATGTGCATCTGGGTCGTTAGCAAAGTGACCACCGATGTCGCCGGCCTGCATGGCTGGGGCGAAGCAACGCAGGAAAGGAAGACTTGCGCCGTCGTGGGCGCCGTAGAGGACCTGACGCCCCTGATGATCGGACGCGACCCACGCGACATCGAACAAGCTGTACGGGTGATGACCAAACACAGCTTCTGGCGGCTAGTCTAGGTCGGGATGAGCGCCGTTTCCGGCATCGAGATTGCGCTTCAGGGCATTTTCGGCAAGTCGCTGGGTTTGCCGGTCTGGCGGCTTCCGGGGGTCCGCGTACGCGACAGGGTGGCGGTCTGCAGGCATCTTGGCCTTGACGACAAGCCTGCGGTCTAAGAGTCATTAGATGCCGGGCCGCTTGTGGAGTGCGCATCCAGGGTGATCGAGCTTGGCTGTTCCGCGTTCAAGGCGGCCATTTTTCCCAATACGCATTTCAACGCCTCCGCCCCAAAGGTCGACAAGGTGGCGCGGATGATGGCCGACCTGCGCGCGGTCGTGGGTCACGGGGGCGAGATCATGATCGACTTTCACGGTCGCCCGCCCAATTCCGTTGTCGCCTTGGGCGTCATCCAGGCGTCGGAACCCACGCGACCGATGTACATCGAAGAACCCCTGCCGCCCATTGATGTGGCGAGGCTTGCGTCCTTGGCCGCTCGTACCGCGATTCCCGTCATAACAGGCAAACGTGGACGGGGCCGTGTTCATCACGCTCTTGTCCAGTTTTACCAACATCATCCGCGTCTCGACAGGCGGGCAATTCGTGATCAAGGGCGCAATCACCATCCTGTCCAAGCTCGCCTATCGCAGTCTGTCGCGGATCTGACGCCAAAGCCAAAGGGAACCGGGAACCGGCAAGAACTGAACATATCAAGGGAAGACGATGTGATCCGCGGTACCCATCATCTGACCCAACGCGGCCTGCTTCAGTCAGGTGCCGGCATCGCTTCTTTCACCCTTCTTGGCGGCACAGCCTATGCGCAAGTGCAGCCGACACTTGCCCCCACGGGCGCGATGGTTGAGGGCACCGCAAAGCCGGGTCCCTTCCGCATCGCGTTTTCCAACGGATTCACGGACTTTTCCTGGCCTGCAGTGGCCCTTGCCGCACTGGAGGGCGAAGCGGCCACAACGGGCCTTCAAGGACGCCTTCCGGGAAGAAGACCGCGCCAAGGTGGTGACGGCCGATCTGATCGCGGCCTACCCCAAGATTGACGGCGTCTGGTGTGATGGCGCGCAGAACGCCTCCGGGGCGATGAAGGCGCTGCTCGACTCAGGCCGCCCTTTGGTGCCGGCCACGGGCGATGACTACAACGGCCTCTTGAAGCGGTACAAGGCCGAGAAGCCGAACCACCCCAAGTTCGACATCGGCCTGATGTCGGAGCCGACATGGCAGGGCATATTCGCGATGCGTGCGGCGGTGTCGCTGCTGAAAGGCGAAGAAGTGCCAAAACAGCAGATCCTGTCGCCGTCGATGATCACGGCTGCGAATTACGAGACTTATCTGCGGCCGAACCTGCCGGATGGCATCTTTACTGACACGACACTGTCGGATGAGGAGCTGGCCAAGATCTTCTACACATGACGCCTGGACCACATGACGCCGGGAAAGCACCGCTGCTGGTCGTCAGTGGCATCGACAAGCGCTTTCCCGGCGTTCACGCGTTGAAATCCGTCTCGTTCGAGCTGTGCGAAGGCGAAATCCACGCCCTCGTGGGCAAAAACGGCGCGGGCAAAGCGACGCTGATGCGGGTTGTGTCCGGCATCGAGCAATCGGATACCGGACAGATCGAAATCGACGGCCAAGTGGTCGCGATCCGCAGACCAGCCGATGGTTTTGTCTTGGGACCGGCCATGGTCTACCAAGACAACAGGCTGGTTCCGACTCTTGACTTGGCCTGGAGCATCGCACTCGGGCATGGGCCGGGCGGTGGCGTCCTGGTGGATCGGGCAGCGATGCTCGCCTCGGGCCGGCAGGTACTGGACTGCGTCGGCCGCAAGGTCGATCCCGGCCACACACGGCTGCAGATCTTGGCCGCGCCGAGATGCAGCTGGTCCAAAGGGCCTTTCCTTGACCGCGCATGCGAGGCGAGCGAAGTTGACCGTCAGGCGAGAAGGTTTGAGATCGAGGCCCCGGATTGGGAAGCGCTGGTCGCGAACCTGTCAGACGGCAACCAGCAGAAAGTCGTCTTCGCGCGCTGGTTTCTGGGTCGGGCACAGGTCTTCGTGCTGGATGAACCGACCCTGGGGGTCAATGTCGAAACCATGATAGAGCTTTACCGACTGATCCGCGCGCGGGCCGAGGCAGGCGCGAGCGTCATCGTGATCTTGTCCGACCTGGTCGAACTGATCGGCCCGACCGCATCCTTTTCTTAGCGGACCGCGCGGTAGTGGCCGGTCTGCCTTCGATGACTGCCACCGAAGAAATGCTGATGGGTGCCGCTGTCCGCACAACCCAAGGCGCGTCTCGGGCCGACACAGCTTGCAGTGGAGCAGGCTTCTGGACGCTGCATGCCGCCACGGTGATACTGTTTGCGCTCATTGCCGTGATGATTTCCGCAACCGCCCTTGTCGCCCCCTATTTTCCGTCGGCCCGCAAATTTGCCTCCAAGGCGGAGCAAATCGCCCCGCTGGCCATCACCTCGCTGGGCCAAGTGGCGACGATCCTTCTGCGCGGTATCGACCTGTCGGTGGGGCCCACCACTAGCCTTGTCACGGGCGTCGCCTCAAATCTGCTGGCGGCAAATAGCTCCCTGCAACCAACGCTTGGCATCCTGGCGTGCCTTGGCATCGGGGCATTGAACGGCACATTGATCGTCGCCCTGCGCACTCCCGATCTGGTCGCGACACTGGCCGCTTTTTCCATCGTCCAAAGTGCCGCGCTGATCGTCCGTCCTGCCCCCGGCGGCACGCTGGACCAGGAGGTCACGGGCATGATCCCGCAACGCGTCGTGGGTTTCCTGCTGGTGTTCGTCATGGTGCTGGCACTGTTCTTGATGAGCGGGGCACTGTTGGCCCGAGGCAGGATCGGCGCGCGGCTCTTTGCAACGGGTGCCAGTCCCCAGGCAGCGGCGGTTGTCTGCAACGGCATCGGGCGCATCCGCTTTGCCGCCTATCTGTTTTCCGGCGTCATGGCAGCGCTGGCCGGGCTGACCACTGCCGCGCGGATAGGTCCAGGGGACCCACAGGCGGGCAGCACGTTCACGCTAGTTTCGGCCCTGGCGGTGGTAGTGGGTGGCGCCTCGGTCTTTGGCAGCGCTGGCGCGGCTTCGGGGACGTTTCTAGAGGCTGCGCTTATCATCCTGTTGCATAACCTGCTGAACCGGCGGCAGGTTTCGGCTTATTGGCAATATGTCTAGACTGGCGTGCTGACCTTGCTTGCGGTCGCGTTCCACGGGCTTCGTAGGCGCGCGCTGACCGTGCGGCGCCTGCGCCAGTTGCGCCGGTTTTCCGGCAACAAGAAAGGTCCGGCCCCGTGACCACGCCCTTCCCCGCCCTGAAGCCCTTTGCGTCGCCCCTTCCACCAACATTCTGGGCAAGGTTCCGGTCTGGGACGTGGTCGAACATGCGCTTTTCTGGGTCGATATCGAGGGCAAGCTCCTGCAACGTCAGCACAAAACCTCTGGTGAAGTTCGCGTCTGGCATCTGCCCAAACGGATCGGGTCCTTTGCGCTGCGCGAAACTGGCGGCCTTGTCTGCGCCTTTGCCAGTGATTTCGCCCTTTTCGACCCGAAGACCGAGGCCACCAACTGGATCGCCCGGCCCGATGCGCATATTCCGACGCACCGTTTCAACAATGGCAGATGCGACCGGAACGGGCCGTTGTGGGCCGGCACGATGGATGACGAGCTGACGAGATATGCGGGGTCGCTCTGTCGTCTGGACCCGGACCTGTCCGTGCACAATATGGAGGACGGTGTCGGCATCACCAACGCCCTGTCGAGGAGCCCGGATGACCGAACTTTCTATTTTACGGATACACTCGATCGTGAAATCCACGCCTATGACTACGATGCGCCGAGTGGCCGGATCAGCAACAAGCGACCGTTTGTTCTTACGCGCGGTGATTCCGGCGGGCCGGACGGTTCGACAATCGATGCCGAGGGGTTCAAGAGAAACGCGCAATGGGATGGCTCGCGATTGACACGATATGCGCCCGACGGGCGCGTCGACCGGGTTGTGCCCTTGCCGGTGCAAAAACCATTCGGCTGCATCTTTGGCAGGCCCGGCCTGCATACGCACTATGCGACTTCGCCGATCAGGGACCACAGCGCATCAGACCTGACCGCACAGCCCTTGGCCGAAACGCTACTGATGCTGGATGTAGGGGTCACGGGACTGCCCAAAACACGGTTTGCAGGATAGCTTCACGCCGTGCACCGGGTTCGCTTGGATCGTATCGCACTAGCTGATTTGGTTTCATTGCCGCGCCCCTTGGCTCAGACCGCAGCCTCCCATCCCCGGCGGATATGGGTGAAACCCTCCCGGTACACCGCCTCCGGGCTTTCGGCAAAATCGCGCCAGACTTTTGTTGCCGCAGCAAGCGCGGGCAGCCCGCGACCAAACGACTCGATCGTCAGCCAGCCGTCATAGCCAGACCTGCGGATCGCGCGGAAAGTCTCGGCCCAAGGAATGTTGCCCCGTCCCGGCACGCCCCGGTCATTCTCTGACAGATGCACATGCACGATGTTGTGCAGGTTGTCAGTAAAGGCGGCAATCGGGTCTTTCTCTTCGATATTGCAGTGAAAGGTATCATACATCGCCCGGATGTTGGGGTGGCCGACCGCATCGATATGCGCGCAGAGGTCGGCCATCGTGTTCACCAGGTAGCATTCGAACCGGTTCAGCGCCTCCAGCCCGATGGTAATTCCGCGTGCAGCCGCATGATCGCCAATCGCCCGCTGCGAGGCCACGGAATGCGCAAACTCCGCCGCCGTGGCGCCTGCGCCAGAGAAATGGCCAAGCGTCGAATGCAACGGTCCGGACAGGGTTTTCGCCCCCAGGGCCTGCGCGCAATCGATCACCTGCCGCATGTAGGCCACGCCCGCCGCCCGTGCCGCCGCATCCCCGATCAGGTTCATCGCCGGATCGCCCATCGCGGAAACCGCCGTCCGCGCCAGGCCGATCCTGTCCAACAGATCGCCCAGACGCGCGTAGTGCGAG
>JANPBI010000409.1:0-4069 GCA_031430315.1 Rhodobacterales bacterium
CGACTGACTCTTACCAAAACCACACCAATTACGCGAATCACTTCAGTCACAATCAACCGCAGGGCGAATCATCGGAGGCCCTCTGGATCGCCCGGGGTGCACTAAAGATCGCCATAGTCCGCGATAAACTGCTGTGCCGAAACACCAAGCAGAACCAGATTGTCGCCATCTGGATCGGTGATCGAGAGGCCGGATCTCCCTTCGCACTGGACTATGGCGATGTCGTATCCATCAGGATCGACCCCTGTATCCAGCCACGTGGCAACCGCGTCGACCACGTCACGCTGGCTTTCGCCTGCAAAGACAAAGGCATCTTCCTGCGAACTGGAAAAATCCGTGACGTAATTCGTGCCGCCTGACGCGTGAAATCGGTCTGAACCTTGTCGTCCCGTCAGGATATCCGTCCCGCCTCCACCATCCAGCACGTCGTTGCCGGTCCCGCCATTCAACAGGTCCTGTCCTTCGCCCCCCGAAAGGCTGTCGTTGCCGAGACCCCCGAAAACCCGGTCATCTCCGCCAGATGCAAAGACAAAATTTGCCCCATCGTTTCCGATGATATTGTTGTTCAACCCATTTGCAAGAACACTGGCCGCTGCTGATCCTGTCAGCGTAACAGCCTCCAGCATTGACCCCATGACGACACTGTCACTTCGTACGACGCGGTCGTAACTCATCGTGCCAAGAGCAACCGGTGTCAGGACCGGGGTAAGGGGGCCAACGGGCAAACTGATGGCCCGGTCATAGAACAGGACCGTTTCTACCCCGGATAGAACGCTACGCCCGTCAAAGGACAGGATTAGCAGCTGACCGTCCAAGTCGGTCAAGATACGCTCACCCGCCATGGCATTCACAACAACACTGTCGCGCCCAAATCCACCGATGATCGTATCGCTGCCCGCAGAAACAACGGCTCGGTCATCGCCTGTCCCCAGATCAATATAGTCGCTGCCCCCCCCTCCGGTTACCGTGTCCGCACCCCCAAAGGTTTCGATACGTGCGCCAAAATTGTCGGCAAAGACCAGATCTGCCCGAACCGTTCCCGCCACCTCACCAAAGACAATGCTGTTCGCCTTCGGGTCTGTCGGTGCACCATAGCTTGTCCCCGAATTCACAAAACTGACGGCGCCCAGATACGCGGCCTCCAGCGGGGACCGGACTGACCTGTCGACAAAAACGGTGTTCCCGATGTCCAGTCCACCATGGAAATTGATGTCTCGATTGGTAAAGCTGACCCGCACCTCGTTGCCGGAGGCCGAGGTGTAGGATGCGAACAGGACTGCGTGGCGCATGTCGATCAACGTCAGATCACGAAAATCCCCGTCATAGACATCGCGCAGCATCAGGCCATACCCGTTGCCTCCGTCACCCTTGTTCTGTGCTCCGCTAACAGACAAGCCGTCGATAGATGCATCCAGCGACTTGCCCAGAACCACCCCATGCGACAACGGATTGATGATGGTGACGTTCTCCAGCCGCAGGTCTGTCGTCGCATTTGCCACAACCATGGCAGCGCCGCTCGCATCCGGACGGCGATTGCTGAAGTCGGACGGATCTGCCGCAGAAAAGGGCCCTTGCAGCGTCAGGTCCCGCAGGCACAGCCCGTCCGCCGTCTCGATCTTCGCGATCGTTGCCCCCGACGGGAAGGAACGCGGCAAGGGCCGATCCAAGGTCACCAACTGCCCATCGACACTCGTCACGACTGCCATTGTCGTGCGCAGCGGCTTGTCCTGGCGCCACAGGCTGTCACCAATCTCACGAAACAGCACCGCGTCATTGGCCGCCTCGATCCAGACCACATCCCCAACCTTCAGATCATGTGCTGCTGTCATACGCAGTCCCGTCGCCCCAGCCATTGATGCAGCGAAAGCGGCAGGGGCCCCCATCGACTCGAGGTGAAGGCCTGAGCCGAGCTGGAACGCGGGATCGGTTCCCATGGACGACTGCGTCGTGATCACCGTTCGACCCCCGGGAGCCCCGGAAATCGTCAGGTCATCGCGCGCCACGACAACCGACTGCGAAAAGGAATAGCTCCCCTCCTCCAACAGGATCGTCGAAAACGGCGGTGCCGCATCGACCACCGCCTGGATATCTTGCGCGGAAGCCCCGGCTGCGACCGTGATCAGGGGTCCTGACGTCATTGGTTCCTCCTAAACGCACCAATCCACTGCCCGAAAGACGACACGCGACCGCAAGTCCCTACATCTGCCGGATTGCTCACCCCGGATTTCCCGGCGCACCTATGCGCACCGTGATGTCGCAACATCAGATCCCTTGTCGATGGGACCGGGGAAGCTCCTCTCTACACAATCACCGATTGTGCGTCTTATGCCACACTCCTCTTTAGGTGAGTAAGCGCTATCCACGCCCGGCCCGTCTCTTGCCACTTCGCAGCTGGCAATCGCTGGCTAGAGTTGCGGTCCTCGGGGCCCTGATTTACAGGCTTTGCCCCCTGACGCCTGCTGCGCTTATTGTATACGATCCTCCCAACAGATGAGTCGAAACTGTATTCCACTGCTGTCGCAAGGAATTCCCCTCGCATCGCAAAAGTTGTTAGAACTGGCATAGATATGGACGCATTTCGCCAGGACGCCGAGGATCTCCCCGGCACCATTGCCGTCCGGTTGGCTTTAGCCATCCATGAACATCGCCTCTTGCCCGGCACGAAGCTGTCCGAGGATGAGGTCGGGTCGATCTACGGCGTCAGCCGTACTCTTGTGCGTGCAGCCCTCTTGCAGCTGTCACATGAGCAGTTGGTAGTGCTGCGCCGAAACCGCGGTGCCTTTGTCACCCAGCCGACCATCAAGGAGGCGCATGAAGTCTTTGAGGTGCGCGCCCTGCTGGAGCCGCACTGCGCACGCGCTGCCGCTGCGCGGACCACTCCGGCCGACACCGCGCGCCTGCAAGCCATCATCGACCACGAGCATCTCGCCCGCGACGCCGGCGAAAATGGCATCGCCATGCGCCTGTCGGGCCTTTTCCACATCGAGGTCGCGCGCTTGTCAGATCAGCGGACCCTGGTAGAATTTATAGCCCACCTTGTCGCCCGATCGTCCCTGATCTTTGCGCTCTATGGCGATCAGGAAGGCGCGCCTTGCAGCAAGGCGTCGCATCACGCGATTCTGCATGCCCTGGCCTATCACGACGCCGACGCGGCCGAAGACCAGATGAGACGCCACATCCTCGCGCTTGTTGCCGCACTGAACCTGCGCAACCCCCCTGCCGCCCCCCAAACCCTGCGCGAGGCGCTTGAGACATCACCGGGTCTGGCTCCCTAGTGGCGGCCACAGTGGCCACAAAGCCAGTTTGCAACCTTTCCCCGCAGCCTGTTCTTTGCGCGTAAGTCATTTCCAAAGGCAGGCGCCTGACTCCGCAGGATTCTATCACCCATTGACGTCATTTCGAGCTGAAGGAACGCATTTCCATCCAGCCGCATTTCCTCGACTTCTGCCGCCTTCTCGACACTCCCGACCCCGGTGATGGCGGATCCAAAGGGTGAATAAGCGCCACGGCCTAGACAAAGCGGTTTGGCTCTGTCTTTTGCGGCATCATAGGTCGTCGTCGCCCCAAGCTTGGTCAAGCGCTTCCGGCGATGGGCGTTGGCCGCGAAACGCCTGTCGATGCAAGCGGATGTTGATGCGCGCTGAATACATCTTCGGCATGGAGTCGATTGCGAACGCCCGCCCAGCAGAAGCACCCTCTCTCAACAGCCCGCCTCAGATGCCCAAGCCGCCGGTCCACTTTTCTTTCGCACCAAAGATCCTCTTAGCTGCGGTCTGAAATGACACTGGGCGCTAATCGTCGCGAGCAGTGACCAGCCGTTGTCGGTCGAGTGCCCATCTATATTCACGCCGATTTGACCGACGACAACATCTTGTCGCGCGTCTTTCACCTCAACCAAGACCGCGCCGCCAAACTAAGAAATCCACCCCCACGAAGCTAACACTTCCCTAATTCCACCACACCAACCCATTGAAATACAGTCAACAAAAAAGCGTCCCGAGCCGGGACGCCTCAAGTCAGAGTCAGAAAGTGGGGCCGTTGAAGGGCATTGAAGCAGCCTAATTCATGA
>JANPBI010000410.1:0-4238 GCA_031430315.1 Rhodobacterales bacterium
TCACAACATCCGAAAGATTCTGGCCCACCTCAGGGCTTTGCTTGCGCTGATCATCGCCGCAGTCTGGGCAATCCTTCTTCGGACAAACCTCGCTCAGCAGACCACCAAAACAGCATGAATGCGTTGTTCAGGACGAACGAATTATCTATATATAACGAAATTTTAAATGTCCCTCCCGATCCCAGACAGCACATCCTTGTGACGATTCTCGCGCTCGCGTTCAAGGACGCAGACCGAGCGTTGATACCCAAAGCGCCCGTCAGGTTGACAGACATGCGGCGCTCGCGACTTGCAACTTAGATTGCGAATGATTATCATTTCTAAGCTGCGTGTTGTCCTTCTCTTCCTCGCAGGCAAATCGGTAGCTGGAGATGTGGAATGACGCGGCGAACTGTTCGTTCTTTGATGATGGGTATGGCGGGTGCGGTTCTGTTGGCACCGGCCGCGTTGGCCCAGGACGACACATTCAAGGTGGTCACGACTTTCACCATCATCGCTGACATGGCGCGCAACGTGGCGGGTGATGCGGCTGTGGTGGAATCTATTACCAAGGCCGGGGCGGAAATTCACGGCTATGAGCCTACACCGGGCGATATCATCCGGGCACAAGACGCTGATCTGATCTTGTGGAACGGACTGAATCTGGAACTGTGGTTCGAGCAGTTCTTCACCAACCTGACCGATGTTCCCAGCGCCACACTGACCGACGGCATCGTGCCCATGGGCATCACCGCGGGCGAGTATTCCGGCAAGCCGAACCCCCATGCCTGGATGAGTCTCGAAAACGCGATTCTCTATGTCGACAACATCCGCGATGCCCTGTCGAAACACGATCCCGACAATGCGGCGGTCTATGCCGCCAATGCCGAAACCTACAAGGCCGAGATCACCGCTGCCATAGCACCGCTGCGCGAAGCCGTGCTGGGCGTGCCGGAACAGCAGCGCTGGCTGGCCTCGTGCGAAGGTGCGTTCAGCTACCTTATCCGCGACTTCCAGATGAAAGAGCTGTATCTCTGGCCGATCAACGCCGACGCTCAGGGTACACCGCAACAGGTACGCAAGGTGATCGACGGGGTGCGCGCCAACAACATTCCGGCGGTGTTCTGCGAAAGCACCGTCAGCCAGGCCCCCGCAGAACAGGTCGCCCGCGAAACCGGTGTGCGCTATGGCGGGGTGCTGTACGTCGACAGTCTGACCGAAGCAGATGGCCCGGTGCCAACCTATATTGATCTGCTGCGTGTCACGTCACAAACAATCGTCGATGGTCTGACGAAATGAACGCGCCCGCCGTAATTCTGGAAACATGTTGATGCCGACCACCGCCGCGCAGACAAACGGGATTACCGCCAAAGGTGTCTTTGTCACCTATCGCAACGGCCAGACGGCGCTGCGCGACACGACGTTTGAAATACCAACCGGTACGATCACCGGGCTGGTCGGGGTTAACGGGGCGGGCAAATCGACGATCTTCAAGGCAATCATGGGCTTTGTGCCGGTGGCAAGCGGCGAGATCACGATCCTGGGCCAATCCGTCAAGGCCGCGTTGAAGGCGAACCTCGTGGCTTATGTTCCGCAATCCGAAGAGGTGGACTGGTCTTTTCCCGTGCTGGTCGAAGATGTGGTGATGATGGGCCGCTATGGCCACATGGGATTTTTCCGTATTCCCTCGGCGGCCGATCATTCCGCTGTCACCGACGCACTGGCGCGGGTGAATATGGCCGATTACCGCAGGCGCCAGATCGGAGAGTTGTCGGGTGGCCAGCGCAAGCGGGTGTTTCTGGCCCGCGCTCTGGCGCAGGACGGGCGGGTGATCCTGCTGGACGAGCCGTTTACAGGCGTCGATGTGCAGACCGAGGATGCCATCATCACCCTGCTGCGCGAAATGCGGGACGAAGGCCGGGTGATGCTGGTCTCGACCCATAACCTTGGGTCAGTGCCGGAATTTTGTGACCGTACGGTTCTGGTGAAAGGCACCGTGCTGGCTTACGGGCCGACCGAAACGACCTTCACGCGCGAGAATCTGGAACTGGCCTTTGGCGGTGTGCTGCGGCACTTCGTGCTGGGCGGGGCCGATCTGCATGACGATGACGACGCGCGGTCGGTTTCCGTCTTCACCGATGATGAAAGGCCATTCGTGATTTACGACAAGCCTGCGCCGAAGCAGGTGGCAAAATGATTGAAACGCTGCTTTTGCCGTTTCAATATGGCTACATGACCAATGCGATGTGGGTGTCGGCCCTTGTCGGCGGGGTCTGTGCGTTCCTGTCGGTCTATCTTATGCTCAAGGGCTGGTCGCTGATCGGCGACGCGCTGAGCCACTCCATCGTGCCGGGGGTTGCGGGGGCCTACATGCTGGGCCTGCCCTTTGCGCTGGGTGCCTTTGTGGCGGGCGGTTTGGCAGCGGGGGCGATGCTGTTCCTGAATCAGCGGTCAGGGCTGAAGGAAGACGCGATCATCGGGCTGATCTTCACCTCGTTCTTCGGGCTGGGGCTGTTCATGGTGTCTTTGTCGCCGATGTCGGTGTCGGTGCAGACCATCACCATGGGCAACATTCTGGCGATCACACCAGAGGACACGCTGCAACTGGCGCTGATCGGGTTCGTGTCGCTGGCGGTGCTGCTGGCGAAATGGAAAGACCTGATGGTGACGTTCTTTGACGAAAACCATGCGCGATCTATCGGGATCAATACCGGTTTGCTGAAAGTGGTGTTCTTCACCCTGCTGTCGGCCTGCTGCGTAGCGGCGCTGCAAACCGTCGGTGCGTTTCTGGTGATTGCGATGGTGGTGACGCCGGGGGCCACGGCCTACCTTCTGACCGACCGGTTTCCGCGCCTCTTGATGCTGAGCGTGGCCATAGGTTCAATCACCAGTTTCGTCGGGGCCTATCTCAGCTTTTTTTTGGATGGGGCGACGGGCGGGTTGATCGTCACGCTGCAAACGCTGGTATTTCTTGTGGCTTTCGTCTTTGCGCCCAAGCACGGCTACCTTGCGGCCCGCCGCCGCGCGGCAAAAGTGCTGGAGGGTGCCGCATGATCGCCGCCCTGACCCAACCCTTTCAGTTCGCCTTCATGAACAACGCCTTCCTCATCATGGCGATCATTTCGGTGCCGATGGCGCTGCTGTCATGCTATCTGGTGCTCAAGGGTTGGTCGCTGATGGGCGATGCGATCAGCCATGCCGTACTGCCGGGGGTGGTGCTGGCCTATCTTCTGCATATCCCGCTGATCATCGGGGCGTTCTGTGCCGGAATGTTCTGCGCGCTGGCTACGGGATTTCTGAAGGAAAACAGCCGGGTAAAGCAGGATACCGTCATGGGCATCGTGTTTTCGGGCATGTTCGGCCTTGGCATCGTGATGTACACCAAGATCAGCACCGATGTGCATCTGGACCATATCCTGTTTGGCAACATGCTGGGGGTCGGCGCGCAGGATCTGTGGACGGCGGGGCTGATCGCGGCGGGCGTGACGGTGGCCATTCTGGCCAAACGCCGTGATCTGATGCTGCATGCCTTCGACCCCATTCAGGCGCAAGCGATGGGATTGCCGGTACGTTGGCTGCACTACGGTTTGCTTGCCATGATGTCGCTGACCATCGTGGCCACGCTGACGGCGGTGGGGATCATCCTGTCGATCGGCCTGCTGATCGCACCGGGGGCGATTGCATTTCTTCTGACCAAACGGTTTGACCGGATGCTGATGATCGCGGTCGGCGTTACGCTGGCTTCGGGATTTCTGGGGGTCTACCTCAGCTTCTTCATCGACTCTGCCCCCGCGCCGACGGTGATCCTGATCATGACCGCGATCTTTCTTGTGGCTTTCGTCTATTCGACGCGCATGACAAGGCGGTCAGCGCTGGCGACTGCCGACTGACACCGCAACTGGTCTCCCGACCTTTGCGATCCCTTCCTGCGGTCTGCCGTTGTGATCCCGGATCATCCTCCCCGGATCTGCCTTGACGGACAGTGGTTGCAAAAGTTCAGCACGAGGTTTGCGCTTGTCTTTGGCTCGTTTGTCTCGGGGCCGTCGGATCGTCAAACCGGGATAGTGATGGTCGGTAGTTCGTCCTGAACAACGTCCATCCCATTGATTTTGTTTTAGATAGTTCGTCCTGAACAACGTCCATCCCATTGATTTTGTTTTAGATAGTCACGGTTCTTCTCGCCGTTTCCTGCAAGGTTTTGTATGATTTCATTCAGAACCCTGCAATTTTGGTTTGCCGATGAAGCACCGCTCCCGTCT
>JANPBI010000411.1:0-5042 GCA_031430315.1 Rhodobacterales bacterium
GTGTCGTTCAGGCAGAAGCCAATGCTGCGTCGAGCAGGGCCTTGATCTCTCCTTTTGACGTGCCTGCGACGATCCGGCCGATCTCTTGCCGACCCTTCAGCGCCACCAGGGTCGACCGACGCGGGATGTTCATGGCCTTGGAAAGCTCGCCCTCGCCATGGACGTCCCAATCGACGAGGAAAAAGACGATGTTCTGTTCATAGTCGGGGTTTTCGGCCTTGAGCGCTGCCAACACGCGCTGTTGTGCTGCACAAGTCGAGCACCAGCTGGCCCAGAAATCGAGAACGACGATCTTTCCTTCGTCCATTGCGGCCTCGGCCGAACCGGGGGTGTAAAGCGTCGGCTCCGCCGCCTGCGTCATATAGGGCACCAGCGTTGCAGCGGTTGATAGCACAAGGAAATCGCGGCGTTTCATGAGGGAACTCCTGTCGGTCAGATGGATACGGAAAAGTCGATGAGCCAGGCGGGCAGGTTTTCGACCAGCCAGCCCTCGATGATCTGGTTGAGCCCGAACCACAGGGCTAGACCGACCAGAATGAACATGGCGCCCATCACGGGCTTTGCGCGTTCAGCAAGAACACGCAACGTGGCCTGACGCCGCCGGATGGCAGACTGAGCGCCATAAGCAAGGGCGAGGATCAACGTGCTTACCCCCAGCGCAAAGGCCACCATGATTGCGCCAGCACGGCCAAGGCTTTCGCCGGTGGAGGCAAAGGCGATGGCTGCACCCAAGGTCGGGCCGATGCAAGGGCTCCATACCGCGCCGAGCAGGGCACCGGAAACGAACTGACCGCCAAGGCCCGCATCAGCCGTGCCGTCGATCTGCATATCGGCACGGGCAGCAAAACCTGCGGTTGCGGTCGAAAACCGTGCGGATAGGGCAGGAACGAGCATCACCAACCCGAACCCCACCATCAAAAGCGCTGCACCGCGCGCGACCTTGTCCGTGCTCAGGCCAAGCGCAGGGCCAAGTGCGGTGACACCCAGACCAAGGACGACGAAGGACAGGCTCATGCCCGCCGCAAGGGCAAGGGGTGCGCGGCGGTCACGGTGCAGGCTGCTTGCCAGCACAATCGGCAGGACGGGCAGAACGCATGGATTGATCAGTGTCAAAAGGCCTGCGAGGTAGGCAAAGATCACCTCCATGTGGTCAACCCTCTTTGCCGGTTGGGACGGCAAAATTCGCAGGCGCGCGGGCAGTGACGTCCCGCGCGCCCATCGGGCCAATCCGGGCATCCGGCATCCGCTGTGCCGATGGGGACGGCCACGCTACCGGATGCTCAACTGGATGTGGCCGCAACAACATATCTGTCCAGTCATTTTCCAAAGGCCCGGCCGCAGGACCTGCCCGGCCTGTTGGTGGCCGCCGTGGCTGTCTATAAGCCTGTTCGGGAAACAGCACCGTTCGTTACACACATCACGACTTCGTATCCTTGGGGCCATTGCCGTCTTGATGCGGAACAGGTTTGTAACAATGATGCCGACCGCACGAATTGGAATGCAGTGATGGCAGAACAGACGGAAGCGTGGGGGCAGCTTTTGATCGCTGCAAACGCTGGCGATGCCCGGGCTTATGCGCGATTTCTGCAGACCGTATCCCCGGTCTTGCGGGGGGTCGTGCGGGCCAAGGGCGCCGGTCTGGGTGAGGCTGCGTGTGAAGATGTGCTGCAAGAGGTTCTGCTGGCGATCCACCTCAAGCGGCACACCTGGCAGCCGGATGCGCCCGTGCGTCCATGGCTTTATGCCATCACGCGCTACAAGGTCGTCGATGCGTTCCGCGCCCGCGGACGCAAGGTTGACCTGCCGATCGAGGACTTTGCCGAAGTGCTGGCAGCAGAAGCCGGGCCCGACCCGACCGACGCCGCCGACATGGCAAAGATGATCGGGATGCTGGACGGCCGGTCGGCGGATATAGTCCGCAAGATCGGTCTGGAAGGCGCCAGTGTGGCCGAAACCGGCCAGGCACTGACGATGAGCGACGGCGCGGTGCGGGTTGCCCTGCACCGGGCGTTTAAAACCTTGGCCATCCTTCGGGAAAGGCATGTGAAATGAAGACCGACGATCTGATCCGCGCGCTGGCTGCCGATACGGTACGCCCGCGTCCCCTGAAGGCCACGCTGATGCTGTGCCTGATCCCGTCGCTGATGATCGCAGTGGCGGCGGTCTGGCTGGCCTTGGGCTTTCGGGCGGATATTGCAACCGCTCTGGTGACACCCGTTTCGGCGATCCGGATCGTGCTGACCGCCGTTCTGGGCATTGCCGCGATGCGGATCGCGCTGCTGCTGGCGCGGCCCGAGGGGCGCGACACGGCGCGGCTGTGGCCCCTGGCGGTTGCGGGCGCAGCGGCGCTGGGCCTGCTGGCTTGGGCTTATGTGACCACGCCGGCCGAGGCACGGCAGATGGCCACGGTCGGTAAGACGATCACGGTCTGTCTGGTGACGATCCCGCTGTTGTCGGTCCTGCCGGTGGCCAGCTTGCTTTACACCTTGCGGCAGGGTGCAACGACAGCGCCGGCCCGCGCGGGGTTCGTGGCCGGTCTGGCCGGGTCCGGCCTGTCAGCCGCGATCTATGCGCTGCATTGCACCGAAGACAGCCCGCTGTTCTATGTGACCTGGTACGGTCTGGCGATCATGGGTGTCACACTGGTCTCGACGCTGATCGGGGCACGGGTCTTGCGCTGGTAGCCGCCTAGCGCTCTTCGAACCAGCCCATTGCCATTTTGGCCCAGCCCTTGGGAATGCTGTGGCCGCCTTCGTGCAAGGCAAATTCCAGCCGCGTGCCGGGCGCGCAATGGTCCCAATGCTGGATCGTGTAGATGCCGAGGGTAACCGTCTTGTCAGGCTCAGGCGAAGGGCAGCCGTTGGTCTCGCGCCAGATCTCCATTGCCTCAAAGACGTTGCCCTGCACAAAGCCCGGCATGATCTCGCGGCCCAGCAGGGGAACTGTCCGGTCCGCCTTCCCATGGGTGTGCAACAGCCGCACCAGGCCTGCGCAAGCCGTCGGATGGGGCCGCCAGAAGCTGCCAGCGACGGGTGCATAGGCGGCAAAGGCTGCAGGCTTGGCACAGGCGACATAGCTCGTCATCGACCCGCCGATGGAAAACCCGGCGAGCAGCATCTCGTCGCGCTTCAGCCCGTATTTGGCGGCGGCATCATCGGCGACGGCAATCAGGAAAGCCGTCTCATCGCGGGTGGCAGGCCGGTCGGGATGAAAGTCCCATGATCGGCCCGCCCCATCGTCCCGCGGCTGACCGTCGGGGGCGATCACCGCATAGCCACGCCCCAGCATCAGATCGACCATGGCCTTGTTGCGGATCGTCCCCAGACCTTCGCCGCCATAGCCGTGCAGCAGCATGATGGCCGGGACCGGACCCGTCGCGTCGGGTGGCAGGACGATGTGATAGGTGCCATTGGGCATCTTGCAGGCGGTGGCTGCGCCGTTGCAATCCGCCGCAGCGACGCTGGCAAGAAGTGACGCCCCCACGGTGACCGCCAAGCCCCAATGTGAATTGGTCATCTTGTCTGCCTTGCTGCACCGAGGTGCTGAAAAAATGTGACAGGTGTTTGGACGAAGGCTGCAAGCGGCACTGAAAGGCACAAGCTGATCGCGACGGGCAAAAGCCATGGGCTGAGCTGTCCGGCCGCCGCAAGGGTCAAGAGCCCCAGCCCGAGGAGGGTCTCAGTTGCGTGAAAGCGCGCGAGGGTAATCAGATCGGAACGGCCCGCCTGATGCGGCGTCCAGCCGCCGTCAATGCCTGCCAGCGTGCGCAGCACCGAACGGACCTGATGCACCATCTGCATTGGGGCGAGCAGGGCCGAGAGCATGACTTCCGCCAGGACCGAGACCGCGAAACGGAAGGCCTGCGCGCGTTTCATACCATGATCACGGATATGGCCCGCGACCCCCAAAAGCTTTGGTGCCATCAACATCAGGCCAACCCAAGCCGCGATCGCGCCCTGGGTGATCGGCGGCAGCGCGGGCCAGGTCGGCAGGAACGGGTTATTCGCAAAGACATCGGGGATCGCCCCGCCCTGTCCGGGCAGCGCCCAAAGGATCAACAAGACCAGCCACCAGACCGATGCAAGATAGGCCATCGCCCCTTGCAGCAGATGAAAGCGCGACATCGGGTGCAGTCCGGGGGCCGTGATCAGCCGCAGATGCTGCATGTTGCCCTGGCACCAGCGCCGGTCGCGGCGCAGATAGCCCGCCAGCGCCTCGGGCGTGTCTTCGAAACTGTCGTCGGCTTCTGGCATCATCCGCACGCCCCAACCGGCGCGGCGCAGGAGGGCCGCCTCGACGAAGTCATGGCTGAGGATCACGCCCCCGCGCGGCGCGGCACCCGGCAGATGCGGCAGGCCAGCGCTGGCCGCAAAGGCGCAGATGCGCACAAGGGCATTATGGCCGAGGAAATTGCCTTCGGCCCCTGTCCACATCGCAAATCCGCGCCCGATGTTGGTGCCGTAGACCTCGGAGGCAAAGGACTGCATGCTTTGCCACAAGGTCACGCCGGGCAATACCCGGGGCACCGTCTGGATCAGGCCAAGACCGGGCTCAACCGCCAAGGCATCGGCCATCTTCATCACCGTCTGCGCGCCCATGACGCTGTCGGCGTCAAGGACCAGCATCGCATCATGGCCGGGACCGAAGTTCTGTACCCAGTCGCGGATGTTGCCGGATTTGTAGTCCAGATTCTTTGCGCGGCGGCGGTAGCGGATGTCCAAGTCCGGATGCGCCTTGCGAAGGGCAGCGACAGTGGCTTCTTCGACAAGCGCTTTGCCGGGGTCGCGGGTGTCTGACAGGATGTGCAGGGAAAAGCGGTGCCTGCCCATGCCGGGAAGGGCTGCCAGCAATGCCACCGCATTGCCGATGGTGCTGCGAGCAGGCTCGCCATACATCGGCAAAAGGATCGCGACCTGCAGGCCACGCAGCGGACGAGCCTGCGGCTTGGGTCGCCAGAAAAGGCCAAGCGTTGCCGTCGCAACCGACAGGACCACCCAGAAAAACGCAAAGACGGTCACGCCGACCAGCGCGCCCTCGGCAAC
>JANPBI010000412.1:0-12000 GCA_031430315.1 Rhodobacterales bacterium
CCCCCCCCCCCCCCCCCCCCCCCCCTTCAACCCAAGGCACCAAGCCCCAATGCCCCTCTATGCCATCGGCGACATCCACGGCCATCTTGACCAACTGCGCGGCCTGCACGGGCTAATCGCCGAGGATGCCGCACGTGATGGCACTCCGGCCAGGATCGTACATGTGGGCGATCTGGTCGACCGAGGGCCGAACTCGGCAGGCGTGATCGACTATTTGATGTCCGGCATGGCTGACGGCCAGGACTGGATCGTGCTCAAGGGCAACCACGACCGCATGCTGACGATTTTCCTCGATGATCCCAAGGCGCAGGATCCCGGCCTGCGGTCGGACCTCGGCTATCTGCATTACAAGATCGGCGGCGGCGCGACGCTGGCCTCTTATGGTGTCCGCAGCGCGGCGGACCGACCTTTGGCACCTGTTCATGCCGAGGCCGTGGCAAATGTTCCCGCGTCGCACCGGGCATTTTTGGAAAGTCTGCCAACATCTTACCAGCAGGATAGCGCGCTGTTCGTCCATGCCGGCATCCGCCCCGGGCTACCGATTGACCGTCAGTCAGAAACCGACCTCGTCTGGATCCGGCGCGAGTTTCTGGATGATCCGCGTGATCACGGTGTCCTCGTCATTCACGGCCATACCGCCATCGACAACCCGACCCACTATGGCAACCGCGTGAACATTGATAGCGGTGCCGCCTACGGTGGCCCCTTGTCCGCCATCGTGATCGACGAGCGCGCGATTTTCCATCTGACGCTGGATGGTCGGGTCCAATTGCTGCCGCAACGAATCTGACACAAAATCCCTCAAGGGATTTTGCACGTTTCGGCGCACAGAATTATTATTGATCAATGTACTGATGTTCACATCTGGACAGGCCGCGAGTTCGACAAAACCTGCGTCTTGCCAGCAAAGACTGCCGCGCAATTCCGCCACTCCGCCATCCCGGGTCTGCCTGATGCCTTACCGCGACAAGCGGATCAGAAGCACGGATCACGCAGCAAAGGCACTGGACGCCGCACGCACGGCGTGATTCCGTGGCATCATGACCAAACGCCTGCCCTACCTAGTCACCGCGCTGATCATCGCCCTCGCCGCCGCATACCTGTTGTGGATCGGGCGGGAACCGATCTGCAAATGCGGCGATATCAAGCTGTGGCACGGACAGGTCGTCAGTTCTGAAAACTCGCAGCACATTTCCGACTGGTATACACCCAGCCACATCATCCACGGGATGCTGTTCTTTGGCCTGTTATGGCTGGTGGCGCGTCGCCTGGCCCTTGGCTGGCGGCTGGCCATCGCGACCCTGGTCGAGGCCGCCTGGGAGATCGTGGAAAATTCCGATGCCGTGATCGAACGCTATCGCAGCGTCACCATCTCGCTGGACTACTACGGAGATTCCGTCCTGAATGTCGTAGCCGATATCCTGGCAATGGTGATCGGCTTCTTTCTGGCCAGCCGGTTACCGGTCTGGGCCACGGTTGCCTTTATCCTGGCGGCTGAGGCTGTGACGATTTTCCTGATCCGCGATGGACTGGCACTGAATGTGCTGATGCTCTTGTATCCGCTCGACAGCGTCGCGCAGTGGCAGGCGGGGCGCTAGGATCATCGCCCGGCCCCGATGGGATGGTGATGCGCAGGCAGTATCATCCCACGACACTCTCCGAACCCGATGCGATAGCCGTCACCCTGCGCGCGCCCCCGAAGGGTCAGTGTATCGCCATCTTCCAGAAAGCTGCGCGTCCCGCCTGTGATCTCAACCAGCTCTTTTCCCCCCCAGCCGAGTTCGATCATCGACCCCCGACTGTCGCGGGTGGGGCCAGAGATCGTCCCCGACCCCAAAAGATCGCCCACCGTCATCGGGCAGCCGCTGGTCGTGTGGTGGCAGAGTTGCTGGGCAGCCGAGTAGTACATCTCGGCATAGCTTGTGCGGCTGACCACGGTTTCGGTTCCACCCTCGGGCGTCAGCCCGACTTCGAGCGCGATATCGTATAGCATCGGACCCGGCTCTTGCAGATGGGGCAGCAGCGGCACCTCGCGCGGCGGCGTGGAGACGCGGAACGGCTCGAGCGCGGCACGCATCACGATCCACGGGCTGATGGAGGTCGCCGTCGCCTTGGCCTGAAACGGACCCAAGGGCTGGTATTCCCAGCCTTGGATGTCGCGCGCCGACCAGTCGTTCAGCAGGACATAGCCAAAGATCATGGCATCTGCCTCGGCCACTGACACCATCCCTTCCGAAGGCCTGCCTACAACCGCACCCATCTCCAGTTCGAAATCGAACCGCCGCGACGGCTGGAACACCGGCAAAGTTTGGTCAGTCGCCTTGACCTGCCCCCAGGGACGGCGCACCGGTGTGCCACTGACCACGACAGAAGACGCCCGGCCATTATAGCCAATGGGAATGTGCAGCCAGTTCGGTGGCAGCGCATTTTCCGCCCCGCGCATCATCGTGCCCACGTTCATTGCATGATGTTTGCCGGCATAGAAATCGGTGTATTCCGAAATCAGGAACGGCATGTGCAACGTGGCTTCGGCCATTGGCACCAGATACATGGCGATGCGGTCCTGGTCAGGTGATCCTTCGGCCAACAGGGCCGTGACATCCACCCGCAACTGCGCCCAGGCGCCGGGGCCAAGCTCCATGACCTCGTTCCAGAAGGGCACGTCGAACACTGGATAGGCGGCCAGGGTCAGTAGCCCCTCGGCCTCCAGTCCCGCCACGTCCAGAATCATGTCACCGATAGCGATGCCGCAGCGAGCGGGCAGGTCATCCGAAAACACGCCGCAGGGCAGGTTGTTCAAGGGAAAGTCTGTGTCCGGGTCATTCGCACTGGCCACCCAGCTTCGGATCAACGTCATGCGGTCAGGTCCACGAACGTCTCGAACCCGCCCCAAATCATCCGCTTGCCATCCACCGGGGCTTTTTCAAACAGGGCCATCATCTTGGGATCGGCCTCCATCCTTGCGATGACCTCGTCGCGGTGGGCGCGGTCGCGAAAGGTGACGTAGGACACGACCACGGTTTCCACGTCGGTCGCCTGAACCGACCGGGGAAAGGATGTCACCTTGCCAAAGGGCGCATTTTCGGTGCGCGCCTCCATGACGGACAAAGCCCCCAGCTCCAGCCAGATCACAGCACTGTCGGCTGCGATCTGATGATATTCGGCAAACCGCGCCGTTAACACCGGCAGCACATAGCTTTCGACATAGGCCATCTGGATTCTCCCTGTTTCGGGTCATTTCACGCCTGGCGTACCATCGAACTTTTTGTCCAGCGTCGTCCAGCAGTCGATGTGGTCATCCTGCAGCAGGGCCTCTTGGGCAGCAAACCGCGTCAAGTGCTGAGGGAACCGCGTTTCGAACATGAACGACATCGTGTCGCGCAGCTTTTCTGGCTTCAGGTCCGCGTTCGACGCACCCTCGAATGCCTGCTTGTCCGGGCCATGTGGCAGCATGCAGTTGTGCAGGCTCATTCCCCCCGGCACGAAACCCTTTGGTTTGGCGTCATAGATGCCGTGGATGTTGCCCATCAGTTCCGACATGATGTTCTTGTGATACCAGGGCGGGCGAAACGTATCCTCGGCCACACCCCATCGGTCACGAAACAGAACAAAGTCGATATTGGCCGTGCCCTCGACGCCGCTTGGGGCGGTCAGCACGGTAAAAATCGACGGGTCCGGGTGGTCGAACAGCACGGCACCCACCGGACAATAAGCCCGCAAATCATACTTCAGTGGACAATGGTTTCCATGCCACGCCACCACGTCCAAAGGCGAATTGCCGATCCGGGTCTGGTGGAACTGCCCGCACCATTTGATCGTGACAGCCGAAGGCACTTCGCGATCCTCAAACGCCGCCACCGGGGTCTTGAAATCGCGACGGTTCGCCATGCAGTTCGCGCCGATGGGACCGCGCCCCGGCAGCACAAATTTCTGCCCGTAATTCTCGCAGACAAACCCGCGCGCTGGCCCTTCGATCACCTCGACCCGGTAGACCAGACCTCGCGGCAGAATCGCGATTTGCTGCGGTTCAAGGTCGATAATGCCAAGCTCCGTGCAAAACCGCAGCCGGCCCTCCTGCGGGACCACCAGCAGTTCGCTGTCGGCGGAATAGAAGTACTCGTCCACCATGGACGATGTCACCAGATAGACATGGGCCGCCATGCCGACCTGGATGTTCACATCCCCCGCCGTCGTCATCGTCCGCATGCCCGTCAGCCAGGTCAACGCCTCGTCGCCATGCGGCACCGGATCCCGGCGGTACTGGCCCAGTGATGCGACATCGGGGTCGATATGCGGGGCGGATTTCCAGTAGGGGACATCGATCCGTTCAAACCGGTGGGTATGCTTGACCGATGGGCGGATGCGATAGCACCAGGTCCGTTCGTTCTGGTGGCTGGGTGCGGTAAATGCCGTGCCAGACAGCTGCTCCCCATAGAGGCCATAAGCGCATTTCTGCGGGCTGTTGCGGCCTTGGGGCAAGGCACCCGGCAAGGCCTCGGTCTCGAAATCGTTCGCAAAACCAGGCATGTAGCCTGGATGGGCGTCAGAAGGGCCAACCGCACGGATCATGCCGCCGAGGCTGACTTGCGGGTTCACCGGCACCTTCCCACTAGGTTGGCGGAATTATCGTTGCACATACAGCGAGGTTAAGCCCCGTAACGCTTCTTCAACGCCTTGGCGGCTAGGCTCCTTTTCCGAACCACGTCACAAGGATGGCAAGACGAAGATGAACTTGTGGGATAACAGGATAATCCGACGGTTTACCAAAATGCAGGCCGCGGCTTTGCGCAACACGGCAGGTGGACCGGGACATAACGTTGTTCTCGTCTGGCGCCGGGCGACAGTCCGTCGACCTGCGGCGGTGTTCAGCGCCGCGACATCCGCACTGCAAGGGCCGCGATTGCCGATACCGCCAGCATGATGCAGGCCACCACCCAGAAAAACCCACGCGGCCCCAGATGCTCCATCAGCGGCGCTAGGACCAGCGGCAGAAAAATGCCCCCGACCAGACCCGCGGCTATGATGGTTGGCGGGACGCGCAGATCTGTCCCCATCTTTTCGCTGGCGGCGACGTAGAAACCCGAAAAGAACAGCCCGGCCGGCGCACCCATCGCGACAAAGAACGCACTTGGCGGCAGAAAACACGCCGCCAGCGCCAATAGCCCTGCCGTCCCCAGCGCCCCGATCAACAACGTCAGGGGCGCAATCAGATGGGCGGTAAAGATCAGCACAACCCGCGCCAGCAAGAAGACCACGAAAAACGCTGACAGCAATGCCGCCGCCCGCGGCTCAGTGACGCCCGCACCGATCAGGGCGGTGGGCCCAAGCCCGATCAGACAGGCCTCATTCCCGACGGACACCACGCCCAGCGCCAGGATCGGCCAGGATAGGCGATAGGGTTTGCTGGCGGCCAGGGTTGCGGTCTCGACCCGTCCCGCCGCCCCGGCAAAGACAAAGATGACCGCACACGCCAGGCCCGTCAGGCCAAAGGACCAGCGCGGGTCCGAGCTGAGCGCCACAAAAACCAGCGGGGCAGCAATCGCCCCCACGCCAAACGTCGCGTTCAAAAGGCTGAGCATCGACGCCCCGCGGGTCCCGAAAGCCACCAGCACGCGCGGGTTGAAAACCGCCGTCGCCATGCCGTAACCGATCCCGAACACCACCCCTGAAACCAGCGTCACCCACCAGCTTGCCAACGAAGCAAGCCCAACACTGCCCAGCGCCATCACCGCCAGCGCTTGGCGCGGCATGACCGTGCCGCCGCGCAGGAACATGTAACCCACACCGACAAAGCAACCGACCCAATGGGCCGAGATCAAAAGACCCGCCGTCCCAAGCGATACCCCGAACATTCGCGAATAGACCGGCAAAGCGGGGCCATAGAGCGCCTGGCCCGCCCCCATCACGATGAAGGTGGCCACCCCTGCAACCAGCAATCCCGCATTGGCCCTGATCAAATCGCGCACGAAATGCTCCTACCACTGCCGCTGTCTGGGCTGGCGGTCAGGCCGTGTCAACGCTTGCGCCCTCAAATGCTTCCATGCAGTCATGCGCAAGGTGCCCAAAGGAGCGGGAAAGGCAAAATGACCGATTTTGATCCTGCGGCCTTTTTGCCCTATCAACTGGCCGTTGTTGCGGCACGCGTCTCGCGGGGGTTTGCGGACCGCTACCGGGCCGAGTTTGGCCTGACCATTCCGGAATGGCGGGTTCTGGCGCATTTGGCGCATGCCGACGCCGTGTCGGTGCGCGAAATCCATGCCCGTGTCGACATGGACAAATCCAAAGTCTCGCGCGCGGCGGCCCGGCTTGAGGCCTCCGGCCTGGTGGAAAAGCGCACGCATCCCGGCGATGGCCGCCTGGTGGAACTCCGCCTGACCCCAGCCGGCCACGACCTTGTCGCCCGCATCCTGCCCATCGCGCAGGGCTATCAGGCCGAGGTTCTGGCCCAGCTTGGCCCCGATGCCCCGGCCTTTCGCCGTGCCCTTGCGGCCCTGCTGGAGGTAACATGATCACGCTTTATGACTATTGGCGGTCCTCGGCGGCCTATCGGGTCCGCATTGCGCTGCACCATCTGGGGCTGGACTATACGACAGTCCCCATTGACTTGCTGACCGGGGCGCATCGCAGCCCCGAGAACGTCGCCCGCAACCCGCAGGGTCTGGTGCCGACGCTGATCATTGACGACCACCCGCTGACGCAATCACTGGCGATCATCGAATATCTGCACGACACGCGCGGCGGGCTGATGCCCGGCGATGCCCCCGGTCGCGCGCGTGTCCGTGCCATCGCCCATGCCATCGCGATGGAAATCGCCCCGGTCGCCAACCTGTCCATGCGCAAGCGGATTGCCGACCTGTCCGGGGGACGGGCCACCGCCGAAGACTGGCAACGCGAAGTCATCACACGCGGGTTCGCAGGCCTTGAAATAATGCTGGATTATCACTCCACCGGCGCATTCTGCCACGGCAAGGCCTTGTCCATCGCCGACCTTTGCCTGGTCCCGCAGATCTACAATGCGCAAAGGGTGGGCGTCGATATGGCCGCCTTTCCCCGCATCAAGGACGTCGCTGCAAGCATGAACGGCCTGGCCATTGTGGCCGCCGCCCATCCCGACCGTGTCAGACCCTGACTATTTTTTCGCGCGCCAGGTCCCGAACCATGCACCGATGCGACCAAAGAACCCGCCAGCGCTGGCCCGTGCGGCATCTGCCTTGGCATCGACGCTGTCCCAGACCTCGCCTGCCTCGGCCAGTGTTGGATCAATCGCCCGCTCACGGAACTGAAGCCACATCCGGCGCAGCATGAACAAAGCCAGTGCGAGCGCCGTCAGGATGATGATCGACGCCCAGGGGATGATCCGAACGTCCGGCCCCGCAACTTGGTTGATCGCGACGGCATTCGGAAACGTCGACAGCCATTCCAGACGCCAGCCGTAATGCGTGATCGACACCCATGTCGGGTTTGCCTTGTCCGATTTCAGGTTAGCCGCCTCGGCTTGCAAGGTGGAACTGTCCCATTTGAAATAAGGCGGCCAGATCCAGCCGGTATCCTCGTTGCGAAAAACCATCACGGTCTTGCCATCGGGATAGACCGCGTCGATGAACCGGATGTCGCGCGTGTCGGCCACGGTTTCCGTACCCGTCCCCGTATCGCCGCTGGAGTAAAAGATCGAGTTCGCCCCGATCGGCGTCAGTTTGTTATAGGTGTTGATGATCTGCACAACGTCGTGCTGCGGCAGCGTGTAGTGAAAGAAAAGCCCGACGATCAGCAGCAAAAGGATGCGAAATCCCCATTTGATCTTGGTCCACATGGGTCGGGCTCCTTACCAGTTCACGACGTAGATTATGGTCACAAAGACGATCATGGGGATGATGTAGATCAGCCACAAGAGCCGCCGTTTCAACCCGTGGCGATAGGCGTCCATCCCGGCCTCGATAAAGGCTGTGCGGTCCGCCTCTGGCGCGCCTTCGCGGGCGGGGTCTGTATCCCATTCCTTTTCCAGCTTTTCGCGCCGGACGGATTTGGAATACAGCGACACCAGCACATAAACGACCGACAGCCCGATCAGGGCTAGCACCATCAGCCGCACCATTCCGAAAATCATCTGCGCCTCCTGTCAACCGCTCCCCAAGGCCCGACGTTCCCGCCTAGATCCCGGCTGGGTTTCGGACCGGATGCCATTTGCGGGCGGTGCGCCTCGTCCATGCCGGGTTCCGGCCCGAACAAGGCCTCGCGCGCGCCTTCCTTGTCCACCTGATACTCCCGCGCCAGGAAATCCGCCACATAGGTCTGCTTGCGCTCTGACCAGGTGGCGTAATGGGCGTAGAACAGCTCCTTGTGGACGATGAACATCTGCCGCACGTCCAGCGGGGACAGTTCGGACAACAGCATGTTGACCAGATCGCAATCCTTTCCGGCCCGCGCCCGAAGGGTGTAGAAATAGCTCGGATGCTCCGAGGTGATGCGCGGCCAGTCGCCCGCCCCTTCGACCCAGCGCAGCACCGCCGCAAGGCCCACGAACTCATCCGGCAGCGCCGATCCCAGCCGGTTTGCCACCTTGCGAAGTTCGGTCCGCCGCGCATCCCCGATCTCGATCCCCAGCCCGTCCGCGGCGTCGACAAGAATGAAGTCCATCTTCTGGCGCAGCACCGCCCCCGCATCCATGCCGCGCGCCTGCACGATGGGCTCTGTCAGCTGGTTGCGCTCCAGCCAGTCGGCGATGCGGTTGCGGTCGCGCAAATCCATCACCGCATCGACCTGCACCAACCCCAGGCTTTCCTTGGGCAGTGTCGAGATCAGCCCCGGCTGCGGCACGTCGCTGAAAAGATAGAGACCCCCGAAATGCGAGGTCCAGAAATTCCGCTGTTCGAACACCATTGCGGGCAGCGAAATCGGCACTCGCGTGACATCGCCGGTCTTCTTGGCAAGGCCGATCATCTCGGCAATCAGCACATCATCCCGCCAGCCATCCGGCTCGGCCCGGAACCGCTCGATCAGCTTGGCGAGCTTGCCCGCATCAGCGACATGGCCCCCGATCGTATCGGCCTCGACCGTGATCTTGCGCGCGTCCAGCAGTTGCGCAGGCGCAGTGAATTCATAGACCGAATTCTGCAACTCTCCCGCGACCGCATCCCGGGCGGTCAGGGCAAAGAGTTGCGCCTCGTTGGACTCAATGAACTGGGTCAGGATTCCCCGGCTAGTGGAGAACTTGATGTTCAGCAGCGGCGCATCCTTCTGCGCCGTGGTCAGCAAGATGAACTGCCGGTTCGCTCCGTTGGGGTTGAGGTAGAGGTCATCGTTCAGCTCATCCCCGATTTCCGGGGAGTAGCCGGAAAGGTCGATGTGGAAATCCTTGAGCTTGGTCGTCTTGCCGGTCAGGTGCTTGAGCGCCCGGTTGTAGCGTTCGATGAGGGCGGGCGAGGAGACCTCAATCAGGTTACCAAACATGAGGCCGCGTTGGATGAGGCGTTTCATGACCTTCCTCCCGGCGTGGCTGGCGACCTGCCCCCCACCCCCATCCCCTCCCCACGAGGGGGAGGGGAGGTTCCCAGGCCGACCGTCCCGCGCAACGCCGCAGGTCCAGCGCCTCCCTCCCCCCGCGTGGGGGAGGGATGGGGTGGGGGGGCTTTGTCCAGGGGACCAACCGCATCAAGCACCAGCTGCATCACACCCTCCAGGTTCCCCGCAACGTCCGGATTCCAGAACCGCAGCACTTGAAACCCCTGCAAGGCCAGCCACTCATCCCTTGCAGCGTCCCTGGAACCACCATGCCCACCACCGTCCACCTCGATCACCAACCTACGCCCAAGATCCGCGAAATCCGCGATGAACGGACCTATCGGGGCCTGACGCCGAAAATGCAGCCCCAGCATCCGGTTCAACTCCCGCAACTTTGCCCAGACCTTCCGCTCCTGCGGAGTCATATCCGCCCGCAGTCTTCGCGCCCTCGCCCGTGTAATGGGGTGGATGCCGGTCATTCAGTGTGATCCCGTTTCTTCGCTAACCTGGAGGCGAAGAAGATCGCCAACACTGGGCCAATGACGATGAGCCCCATAATTGCAAATGAGCCAAACACTTCCTTCGGGGTGTCGGTAGCAAAACAATGCCCGTATTCGTGAAAGTTCATCGGCTGCAGAGCCGATGGATAGCAAGCCATCAACAAGCCAGCGACTCCCGCCACAACGGTGGTCGCTCCAGCGGTGCCAAGGACGATCAGCAATTTCTTGAGAGTCGAGCCGCTCACCCCTTCCCCTCCAAATACCGCCGCTCCGCCTCTTCCGTCCGCCCAAAATCCCTTACCATCCCCGCAATCGCCACCTCGTCACTCTTATCCGCATACCGGAACTCCGAATCCGCGTAGCGGTTGATCTCCTGGATCACCATCTCCACCGTGATCGGCGTCATCAGCCCCCGGATCATCGCCAGCTTCTCGTCATACCCCTTGAACAGGAACAGATCGGGGTTCTCCATCCATTCATCCGGCAGCTCGAAATCCATCGCCCGCACCTTCACCGCGTCGGTGATGTTCTTCACCGCGCGCCCGGTAAAGCGGTCATCCGCGCCTTGGATCGCCTTCAGATACGCCCCGATCTTGGCGATGGTGTCCAAGGGTCCGATGTCCTTGGCCACCTGATCCCAGACCTTGATCAGCCCCGCTTCATGCGGCCGGGAATGTCCCTCGAAACTGGCGGCGACAGCCTTCCTGATTTCCTGGGCGGCAAACAACTCGTGGTCCCCCACCGGGATCGCATGGTTCTTGCCCAGCAGCAGCGACAGGATATCAATGTAGTCCTCGCGGCTTTTCGGCCCGTCGACCAGAAACCGCGCCCCGGCCCGCTGGCGCAAAGCGTCGTCCACATTCTCGGGAAAATTGCTGAACATGCCAAAGGTGCAATTCCCCCGCACCACGGTATTCGCCCCCGCAAAGGCGCCCATGAACACCGCCGTCACCTCTTGCTGACCAGCGCTGGACTGCCGGTCGCCGCGCTTGCCCGCCACCTGGTCAATATCGTCGATGGTCCCGAACGAAATCACCGTGGGGTCAATGATGTTGTCGATAAAGGCCTTGGCATTCTGCCCCGACTTGCCCTGATAGCTGTCGATCTGGTCGATGGAAAAGTTCTGATAGCGGAACGGATAGCCCGCCACCTTGCAATACCCGTCCAGCAATCCCGCCATCATCTGGATCAGCGTGGTCTTGCCCGTCCCCGGTTTCCCATCCCCCATGAAGGTAAAGATGAACCCGCCCAGCTCCGCAAACGGGTTCAGCCGGCGTTCGAAATCATAGGCCATCAGCATCTTCGATAGCCGCAGGGACTGATATTTGGCGATATGGTTGCCCACCACCTCGTGCGGTTTCTTGAACTGCATGGTCAGCTGACCACCCTTCGCCGCCCGCGCCGGTTTGAAGCCCGCGATGGTCAGCCCATCCGCCTCCACCTTCCACGACCCGTTGGTGAACGCCCCCATCCGCGCGGCCCCTTCGGCCCGAAGCGCGACCTTCTTCATCAGCGCCTCGCAAAAGGCCGCGACCGTGGCCACCAGCCGCACCTCATCGCTGGCAAAGCCGCCGATGTCCTGATCCAGTTCCCACAAAGCGCCCTGCAACGCTAGCGGAGCGTTGTCGGTCAAAATCTCCTCAACCTCGCCGATCTCGACGGTGGTGGAGCCCAGATGCGGTGCCAGCAGAAACGCCGTCGCATTGGCAAAGGTGAACAGCACCGCCAGCGCCTCCGCCTGCAACGATTCAGTAAATTCCGCCCGCTTGCCGTCCGGTAACCGCGCCTCGAGGTTGGCCTTCTTCAACTCCGCCAGCCCCGACTGGGCCGCGAGGGTCTCCCCCATCGCCAGCGCAATCGCCACGCCCCGGCGCAAGGCATTCAGCACCGCCGCCTGCACCGGCGACATCAGCCCGTCGCCCAACCCCTCAACCCGCTCGGCAATCCGTACCCCGCCTGGCCGCGCGGTCGACCGCGTCACCATCCCCGGCACGGTCGACCG